>CAJOLZ010000001.1 GCA_905235575.1 uncultured Bacteroidaceae bacterium
ACTCCTCTTCCTCTGTAAGAGCAGGAAGATTCTCTATATCCTTCGTCAGCAACACCTCGCCCTGATATTCATCCACAATGCCTCGCAACTCCTCGTCGGATATCAGCAATCTTGCCGAAGCATCCTGCATCATGAAATTCAGTCGCTCCTTCGGATAACTCGGGTCGAGTGGCTGATAAGCACAACCTGCCTTCAGTACGCCCAAAGAAGCTACAACCATCCACTCGCTGCGGGGGATGATGACAGAAACGACATCTTCGTCCTTAAGTCCCTTGCGGATAAGATATGCAGCGATGCGGTCCGACATCTCATCCACCTCAGCGTAAGTATAAACCCTTTCCTTATAGACTACCGCGACATTGTCCGGTGTTGCCTTTGCCTGCTGACGGAACAGCGACACCGTGGTCTGCGTGTCATCGTAAGGCACATCGTTATGATTGAAGCTGTCAAGCAGTTCCACCTGCGACTTAGTGGCGATGCCTATATCAGACAGATTTCCTCCCTTGAGGAAGCTCTCCACCACTGCTTCGTAGCTCTCAAGGAACTGACTGATAAGCTGCTCCGAATATTGATTGGCATGATATGCTGCCTCCACGAGGCAATAGCCGTCCTTAGCGGAAGCCATGACATAGAGAGAAACTTCTAATTCTGCAAAATCCTCCGCTTTACCATTCCAGGCAAAGTATGAACCAATCTGCAGCCTCAGGTCACTCAAAACGTCCATAATGGAGTAAGACTTATGCTCACGACAACCCTTTGCCAGTTTCTCTACAGACTTCAGGAAACCGTGCACCGTAGTGTCATTGGCATGCTTCGAATATACAGGGAATGCCTCTGCCTGCTGCCCATCTGCATCATCACGGTCAACGATACCGAACAACACCTCCTGATCATTGTTGTATTTTGCCAGGAGGTAGCTATATACACCCGTGAAGAAAGTACTCTTAAAGATACCGTGCTCCTTGCAAAAGGTCTCGACGGCATCAATATGAACACTCATTTGACGAGACAAACTACCAAACTCTGTCTCTGTGCTCTCTAAATCGGGTATCAGTTGACTGAAAGTGTCGCTGCAGTCAAAGTTCTGAGCATACCACTGCTTGCTTTCCGTATTTTCCATATCTTATTTAGTTATTATTGTAAACTGAAAAACATTCATTGATTCAAGGAAGATGATGAAGATGACGACAGGAACTATCCATCGCAGAGTCAACAAATATAAGAACGAGATCATTGGAGAGCTCTGATATCTTGCCTTGGGAATGAACCATCCTGTAAATATGGAAGTGCCCATTGCACCAATAGGAATCAGAATGTCTGTTGTCAGATTATTTGCTGTGTCAAACAGATTCTTATCCATCACTGTGAGCCATCTGACACTGCCTGTCATTGAGAGAATACACAGTGAATTAGTAATCAATTGTATCACACCTACAATAATTACACTTTTATGTCTGTTGAGTGGTCGCTTAGTGTCTTCTGAGGCTTCACGCACAAAAGCTACCATAACCTCCATTAATGAAATGGTTGAGGTTATAGCTGCTACACACATCAGAGCAAAGAAGGATACACTTGTCAGTGTTGGGCAGAACATATTTTGAAACACTGCTGGTAGAGTAACAAAAGTCAACTGTGGTCCCTCCGCCGGGCTGAACCCATACGCAAACACCGCTGGGAATACTATCATACCAGCCAGCAACGATATGAAGATAACTAATGCTATCATTTGTATGGATGTATTCACTATATTTTTCTCCTTAGAGTGCAGTGTTTCTTTCTCCTCTTTGGGCATGTAACCTCCATATGTGATGAGAATACCTAAGCCTATCGATAAGGTGAAGAAACTTAGTCCTACTGCCTCAAGGATTACTTTCGGTGTGAGTTTAGAGAAGTTTGGCTCAAATAAGAATTTTAATCCTGTGGTTCCACCGTCAAGGAACACCATGTGCGAAGCCATCACTATCAACATCAGAAATAACAATGGCATCAGTATCTTACTCAGGCGCTCAATACCCTTGTTAACGTCAAACCATAGCACAGCTGCCGTTAGTACTATGGCAACAAAGGCATAACCAATCATCGTCAAAGGCTTATGTCCAAAAGCGGTAAAGAAATTTGTCAGTCCTTCTGCATCCATACCTGCAAAAGTATTCATCGCAGCTTCAGTCAAATAATAGAAGCACCATCCCGTAACCACGAAATAGAAACTCGTGAGCAGAGTAACCGTCACCATTGTCAACCATGAGAGCCACTGCCAATGATTGGTGCCACTCAAAGTTCGAAAGACTCCATAGGCACTTTTACCCGACAATCTACCAATCATAAAATCGTTCATTACCAAAGGTAATCCGAATATCAAAGAGAACACAACATACAGTATGATGAACGCACCACCACCATTTTCGCCAACCACATATGGGAACTTCCATATACTACCCAGCCCAACGGCACTGCCTGCTGCTGCTAATAATACTCCAATTTTTGACGAAAAAGAACTCATATCTTTATAGTTTAAGCTTTCTGATTAACCTTACAGGGTGCTAAGTTACAAATATTTTTTATTATTGAGTAGCGGTATTACTCATTTATAATCTTTAATAACTTTACTGCATCGACGTATTGTGCTATGCCAAGGGCTACTTGTTTTGCATCTTGCATGGCATGTACTATTGTTGCTTGTCTGCCTACGACATCACCGCCTGCAAAGACGCCTTTGTGAGTGGTCATACCATATGGTACATCATGAGTAATGAGGAAATTGTGGTCGTCATTCTCCAATCCTGATGTGGAACGTACTATCCTTGTGGCTGGTATTGCTCCAATAGCAAAGATGATATTATTGGCTGGCAACACCTGACAAACAGGCTCTTTATCAGGTTCTTTTGTCTCAAGAACAACCTCCGTTATATCTAACTTGTCATCTATATGTATTTCGGATATGCTGCTCCACCATCTGAACTGCACCCCTTCTTTGACAGCATCATCATATTCAGCACGCAGAGCAGACATAGTGTCGATACCTTTATTATATATAATATCTACAGCAGAGGCTCCTATTCGCAATGCTGTTCGGGAAGCATCCATAGCAGTGTTTCCACAACCTATAACAAAAACCTTTACTCTTTCGTCAACTGGCAGTTCGTCACGATTCATGAATCCTTCGGAAATCAGTTCTACACGTCTCAGGAAATGGGTAGCAAGACGAATGCGTTTCAGGTCACCGCACTTTACAGCGCCATCACCCTCAGAGATGCAACGGCCATTCTGCCAGATAGGTATTTCGAGAGACTTTGGCTTACTAAGTCCCGTGCCGATAAAGATAGCGTCAAAGCCTTGTGCAAAGAGGCTTTCGACAGTAATATTTTCTCCAACATGAGTATTGCGGTGAATCACCACTCCCATCTTCTCGATATAGCGTATCTCATGTGCCACGACCTCTTTTGGCAGACGATATTCGGGAATGCCATAGCGCAGAACGCCGCCACACTGTGCTTCTATCTCGAATATCTCCACAGCAAATCCCATACGAGAGAGGTCGCCAGCCACAGTAATTCCAGAAGGTCCGGCTCCGATAACTGCTACTTTTCCACGAGTCTTTTCTGCTATATATTCATGTGTCAGGTCATTGTCTGAATCAAAATCGGCAACAAAGCGTTCCAACTTGCCGATATTTACAGGAGATTCTTTCTTGCCCAACACACAGTTTCCCTCGCATTGCTTCTCATGGGCACACACCCTACCACAGACAGCCGGCAGATTGCTCTTGGCACGAATGATACTGATGGCATTACCCAAATTACCCTTCTTCAGTTCAGAATCCAGTCGGGAATATCATTGCTGATAGTGCATCCTTTCTTGCATTGTGGCACCTTACAATGAAGGCAACGTTGTGCTTCCTTGATGGCCACTGCCATCGTATAACTCTCATTTATCTCTTCTTTAAATCTCATATCTTAAAATAATTTCCGGGTACAAAGGTACGATTAAGTTATGTATAATGCAAGAAAATAAAGATTTTTTATTTTGTGGCATTTTCATGACGGAGTACCTTCGACAAAGTCAAAGTTACACCGTCCTCTTTACTTCATAAAAATAAAACATTTTGGACAGTTTATTTTAATTTCCTTGCATATTTCATATAAAATATCTACTTTTGCAGCACTAATTTTGAGGTATTTACAATAAGGATTATTCCGTTGTGAACATTAAAGAGAGCCAAGACTATTTCTTAATAGTGGAGGTTCTTTTTCTTTATAATTTTTGCAGCATAGTTACTCCGCAATTGTTACATAGATATAATTACAAACTAACAAAGAAAATCGTAATATTTTTCAAAAATAAGTTTTTTGCGTTTTTACCCCCATCTCCCTCTAATGGTTCGCAGAGCATTTCGACTGCAGCGATACCGTAACGCAACTCATGCCCGACCTTGAGGAGACTACACATTCTGAAGCAAATATTCTCCGGACACTTAAGGTTGAAATGTCGGCTGTGGAGAAGTTCTGTAAGGCGAACGGCATTTACAAGAGCAATTTCTTCACCATGGCCTATTCATTCTTGTTGGCCCAATATAACAACGAACAAGAATCGCTCTTCAACACAATATATAACGGTCGCACCGACAAACGGTTCGCTCATTCCGTCGGAATGGTTGTGAAGACGCTGCCTATATTTATGAAATTCACAGAGGAAACGACGGTGGTTGACTTCCTCCGAGCCAGACAAGAGCTGATGAGCGGATGTCGAGAGCATGACATCTATTCCTATAGCGACTCGTAACCGACCTCGGCATAAAGAGCAATTCGACCTTTGCCTGGCATGGCTTGATGTTCGACAAGCAATTGTTCTGCGGAAAACCGACGAAGACGACGGGCATCGGCAACTCAAGGCGATACCCTCTTCACGAAAGACATTCCACAGCTGCCCGCCGCCCAGCGCCAGCCACAGGGCCCCAAGCCAGAGAACCTCTTCATCCTCCTCTACACCAGCGGTTCCACAGGAGTCCCCAAGGGATGCCAACTCGAGCACCGCAACCTCGTAGCCTTCTGCAGCTGGTACCGACGCTACTACGACCTCCAGCCAAGGCGCAGCAGATGGCAGCACTACTCGCCTACGAAGGCATGACCCACAATGCCGAGGCACGCTACGTCAAGACCGACAACAGCTACACCACCCAGGTGCTTTACCGACTCGGCTTCGCATGGTCGCCAACCTCGTGGGACTACGTCGAACGAATGCTCCGCGCCATCGCACAGCTCGGATACTTCGAATAGAACGAAACGCAACACAGAGAAAAAGGGGACGCACCACGCTGCGATGACTGTCGCAACGTGGTGCGTCCCTGTTATTTTCACATTGTCTTGTCACTGTCCCTGCGGCACTGCATAGCGCTGGGCATCTTCGGCAGCAATGCGGCGTCGGTAGGGTTCGGGATATCCGGGGCGTTCCACGGGCTGCTGGTTGCCTCCGGCGGTCTGCAGATAGTGTCCGTCGGGGTCGGTGCGCTTGACAGCCATGTCGTTGTATCGGACGATAATGCGCTGGGCGAGTTCGTTCCACTGGTACATCATGTTCTGGGCTGCGCGCTGGCTGTAGTCGGTGAGGAACTGTGCTGCCTGGGCAGGAGTCATGGCGAGGGCTTGCTGCTCGGTGGTGTCCTGCAGGGAGCGAAGGTCGGCTTCGAGGCGGTTGCGTGTGGCTTCGACTTCGGGGAAGAGGACGCTGTATCGAGGATAGACCATGTTGGAGACCCAGTTCTGGACCCAGTAAGCCGAGGCTGTGGAGAAGTGGAAGGTGTCGGCGGTGGTGACGTCGTAGCAGCGGGGGATGGTGAGGGCGGAGCAATAGACGGGTGTGAAAGGTGCCATGTTGGCGTCGTCGTTGGCAAACCAGACGATGCCTCCGATGTGTGAGGGGAGCCAGGAGCGCATCTGCGAGACGTAGACGTTGGCGGTCTGCTGGGTGCTGATGGGGCGCTCGTTGAAGTAGGCTTTCCCGTCGACTTCGAAGCGGAGAGGTGTGGGTCGGTAGGGCATCTGCCAGGGTCCTGCGCCGATGTCGTCGGTGATGGCGAGGGGTGTGCCTTCGTAGTGGTCGCGCATCATGGTCTGTATGTCTGTGACGCTGAGGAGTGCGCGGGGCCGGACGTAGAGTGGGAGGGGGTTCTGGGTGGTCTCGCCCATGGCGTAGGGAAGGTAGGGCTGCATGTCTTCGGCTGCCCATCGGTTGTAGAAACTCCAAACGCGTGCCTCGCAGAAGCGGAGTGCGCCGAAGTCGAGGGGTGCGAAGGTGTCGGCGAAGGAGAAGTCGGCGTCGGTGCCGGTGTAGTAGCCTTGCTGCCGGGCAAAGGTAATGATGTCGGGACTATAGAGGCAGTTGTCGGGGTCGTCGGGGGTGAGGTGTCGGATGCGGCTCTGGTTGGCGTGGGCGCTGATGCAGTCGTCGGGGATGCGTACGGCTGCCCAGAGGGCTCCCTTGTGGCCGGGGCCTCGGCCTGTCATCTCGAGTATCCAGACTTCCTGCGGGTCGGCAATGGTGAAACTTTCGCCTTCGCTGCCGTAACCGTAGTCGGCGACGAGGCGTGTCATAACTTGTATGGCTTCGCGGGCGTTGCGTGCGCGCTGAAGGGTGACGTACATGAGGGAGCCGTAGTCGAAGAGTCCGGTGAGGGTGTCGACGAGTTCTTCGCGTCCGCCGAAAGTTGTTTCGTGGATGGTGAGCTGGTGTTCGTTCATGAGTCCGACGACTTGGTAGGTCTCGGGGGCTTCGGGTATCTCGCCGAGGTAGTTGTTGGTCTCGTAGTGGTAAAGGGGGCGCATGGTGCCTTTGGGGTGCTTGGCGTGGGGCAGGTAGTTCATGAAGCCGTAGGCTCCGTAGTCGTCGCAGCTGTAGGATACGATGACGCTGCCGTCGGCCGATGCCTTGCGGCCTACGATGAGGTTGGTGCAGGGTCGGGCTGGCTGGGCGATGAGGAGTAGAAGGGGGATGAGTTTAAGGTAATTCATAATTCAGATTTTGAGTTTGTCGCTTCCTGCGGCCTTGAAGCTCATGTCGAGGCCTTTGACGCTGTGTGTGAGTGCACCGAAGGAGATGTAGTCGACACCAGCCTGTGCGTAGGGTATCATGTTGTCGAAGGTGATGCCTCCGCTGGATTCGGTCTCGCAGCGGTGGTCGACAATCTGTACGGCGCGTCGGGTGTCCTGGGGTGTGAAGTTGTCGAACATGATGCGGTCGCAGCCTTCGGCGAGGGCTTCGTCGAGTTCTTTCCAGTTGCGGACTTCGCATTCTATCTTGAGGTCCTTGCCTTGCTGGCGGAGGTATTCCTTGGCTCGGCTGATGGCGTTGTGAACGCCGCCACAGAAGTCGATGTGGTTGTCTTTGAGGAGTATCATGTCGAAGAGTCCGATACGGTGGTTCATGCCTCCTCCGATGCGAACGGCTTCTTTCTCGAGCATGCGCATTCCGGGTGTTGTCTTTCGCGTGTCGAGGACGCGGGTGTGGCAGCCTGCGTCGTAGATGGCTTGCTGATAGCGGTGGGTCATGGTGGCGATGCCGCTCATGCGCTGGAGTATGTTGAGCATGAGGCGCTCGGTCTGGAGTAGGCTCTGGACTTTTCCTGTGACGCTCATGACGATGTCTCCGGGCTTGACGGCGGCTCCGTCTTGGATGTGGAGCTGGACTTGCATGGTGGGGTCGAATCGGTGAAAGACTTGTCGGGCTATCTGTGCTCCGGCGAAAATGCCTGCTTCTTTGATGAGGAGTTTGCTCTCGCCCATCTCGGTGGGTGGGATGCAGCAAAGGGTGGTGTGGTCTCCGTCGCCGATGTCTTCGGCAAAGGCGAGGTCGATGAGACGGTCGTTGAGATCTTCTACGCTTAGCATGTTATTTCTTTTTTCGGTTTATTCGTGATGGTAGGGTTCGCCCTGCAGGATTGTGAGGGCGCGATAGATCTGTTCGGTGATGAGGAGGCGTATCATCTGATGGCTGAAGGTCATCTGGCTGAGGCTGACTTGTTCGTCGGCTCGGCGGTAGATGTCGGGGGAAAAGCCATAGGGGCCTCCGATGAGGAAGACGAGGCGACGGGGCGAGGAGGCGATGCGCTTCTGGAGCCATTGGGCGAAGTCGATGCTGCGCCGTTCGGTGCCGTGCTCGTCGAGGAGGACGAGGTGGTCTCCGGGCTGTAGGGCCTTTAGGATGAGGGCGGCTTCGCGCTCTTTCTGCTCGTTCTCGCTCAAGCTCTTCGTGTCTCGGAGTTCGGGGATGACTTCGATGGTGAAGGGGATGTAGCGGTTGATGCGTCGGACGTATTCGTCGATGCTTGCGGAGAGGTGCTTGTCGGTTGTTCGGCCGACGACGAGCAGGACGGTCTTCATGGTGCGAGGTACTCGTAGCAGCCTGCATCGGGGGCTTCGTCGGCGGTACGGCTCCGGCCGAGGCGGTCGGTGGGAAGTGTCTCGAGAAGGTCGGGCGAGGCGAGGTTGCGGATGCTGCTGAGGCTGTCGGGGGTGAGGTCGTAGAGGAAGTTGTGGGTGTCGATGAGACGGAAGTTCTGCTCTCGCTGCAGGGGCTGCTCGTCGTTGTCGTAGATTACGTGGCTGAAGCGGGCGGTATCGGTAGAGACGACGGTGTTGAGGTAGCAGTTGCGGAAGAGGTAGTCGCAGGGATAATCCTGCCCTTCGGTGATGTTTCCCATGATGACATCGTCGCCGTAACCTGTTATGACGCAGTTGATGAAATGGGCATAGAGGAGGTCTCGGCTGGCTTCGCCATCCTGATTGGCAAGGTAGAGTGCGTCGCCTCGGTTGGCATCGAAGGGATAGAACTGGGCGATGGTGGTGTGGAGAAAACGGCAGCCTCCGCCATAAACAGAGACGCATCGTCCCAGGGTGTTGCTGATTTGGGTGTTCTCGACCTCGACAATACTGTTCTCGACCCGAAGTCCGTCGCCTCCGATGTTGTGGATGACGCTGTTCTGCAGGAGGAGGGAGGGCGAAGATAGGTCTGTGCTGTCGCAGATGATGCCGTAGCAGGCGCTGTGAATGTCGGCGTCGCGGAACGTGTTCCCGAGGCTCGAGCCGTAGAGACGGATGCCCTCCCATCGGCTTGGCGTATTGTCGTAGGGAAGATAGGGGAAGAGATGGTCGGTGCGGTCGCCGCGGAAGATGACGGGCGCCTCGAGGGTCCCGAGCGCCTCGACCTGTCCGTGAACTTCGAGGCCTGCCCCATCGTGAAAGAGGAGTCGGGTGCCGCTTTCGAGGGTGAGCCGGGCGCCTTCGGCTACAACCAGCGAATCGAAGACGACGATGGGCTTCGGACTTGAAAAGACGGTATCCTGCACTACGACAAGTCCCCGGAGCATGATGGCATCCTGAGCCCCGGCAGTCAGATGTACTGTCTGCAGGACGCCGCTCTCGAGCTGGAAGACCAGATTGTCCTCGAAACCGACCGGGCCATCTTGACCCGTCTCGGGAAGTGTGACCTCGAGCCGGACGACGATGCTGTCGCGATGCGGAATCTGAAAGTCCTCGCCCTGACCATCTACAAGATATTGACCGTCGACATTGACACGGAAATAGCTCTGTCCACCCCGTTGCAGGTAGGCTCGGGAAAGACGGACGCCTTTCTTATTCCTATTATATATAGCGAGCGTCTTGGTGCTGCTGGGGACGGTGCTGATGAGGGTGTCGAAGGCAATCGTATCTGCCGAGAAGCTGAGCGAGACGGAAGGGTCGGTTGTCCAATCCACGTCCTCGGAACAGGAGAAGAAGACCAATAAGACCGCCAGAAGATAAAGCAAACGTTTCATCAAAGGAAATTAAATGGCTCTGATTCAATCTTTTGAAGGTATATTCTTCAGAATGGCCAAGAGGTGTTTCCACACCATCTCGACGGTGGGGATGAGGAGACGCTCGTCGGGGCTGTGAACGCCGCGGAGTGTCGGTCCGAACGATACCATGTCGAGGTGAGGATACTTCTCGCTGAAGAGACCGCACTCAAGTCCGGCATGAATGCCCCGCACCTTAGGTTGACGCCCAAACAGCTTGACGTACTGTTCTACGGCAATCTTCAGGATTTCGCTTTTCGGGTTCATCTTCCATCCGGGGTAGCCTTCGCCGATATCGACCTTAGCCCCCGCCAGTTCAAAGACCGCGGCGATGGTATTGGCCATGTTGACCCGAGCTGAATAGATGCTGCTGCGTTGGCTGCTGTTGATGTCTATGGTCTTCGTTTCGCGATTCAGATGAATGCTGGCCAAATTGCTGCTCGTTTCTACCAGTTCGATGTCCTGACAGAAGGCAAAGACCCCATTGTCAAGGGCTTGAAGCGCCGTAATGAGCCGAGTCGACGACGCTTTGTCAACAACCTCAGTCGCAGTTTCTTCGCTCTCCAGAATGAATTCCATCGTAGGTTCCGTAACGCAGTATTCGTCCTGAACATCGGCGGCGAAAAGATTCCAATCGATGCGAATCTGTTCCTTGTCCTGCATGGGAACGGCGCAAAGACAGGCGGCTTCACGAGGAATTGCATTATGAAGCCCCCCAGCCTGAATGTCGGCCAAGCGAAGGTCGAACTTCTTTTGAGACTGATAGAGGAAACGGGCCAGCAACTTGTTCGCATTGGCTCTCTTCTTGTCGATATCATCTCCGCTATGTCCACCGTTCAACCCTTTTATTTTCAGTGAGAAGAAGAATAGTCCTTGAGGCGTTACTTCAGGTATATAGGGCAGTTGAACAAAGGTGCGGCAACCTCCGGCACAGCTGACGAAGATCTCTCCTTCGTCCTCACTGTCGAGGTTCACCAACATATCTCCCTTCATGAACCCGGGCTTCATACCTTCGGCACCAGTCAGACCTGTCTCCTCGTCACGAGTGAAAAGACATTCGATGGGACCATGTTCGATGTCGTTGCTCTTCAGAATGGCCATCTCCATGGCAACGCCAATGCCATCGTCGGCTCCCAGTGTAGTACCTTTGGCCTTCATCCATTCGCCATCGATATAGGTCTGAATGGCGTCCTTCTGGAAATCGAAGTCAACATCATTGTTCTTTTCGCAGACCATGTCCATGTGGCTCTGCAGGACAACCATCTTGCGATTCTCCATGCCGGGCGTGGCAGGTTTGCGGATTATCACGTTCCCGACCTCATCGGAAACCGTCTCCAGACCAAGGCTGTTGCCGAAATCAACAAGGAACTTTATCATCTTCTCCTCCTTCATCGAAGGGCGAGGAATTTTGTTCACCTCTGCAAAACATTCAAAAACTGTTGCAGGTTTTAAGCTGTTTTCTTCCATAATATTTGTTTAGTTTTAGCTTTTTCAGTAACTTTGTCGTCGCAAAGATAGCAAATTATGTTGAAACTGATACTGCCTACGCTTGGAATTGTTGCTTTTGCACTGGTTCTTTTGTGCATCAAGCTCATTCTTTTGCCCCGTGCCACCTTTGGCAGCACACACATCGGCGGCAGCAAGGCCATGCGCGAAAGAGGTATCCATTGCGTCCAGAGCATGGATGCCATCGAGAGGCAGCAGAATCCACATCGTGTTTCAGAATTTAGAAATCCCCAAAACAATAAAAGAAAATGAAAAAAATCCCCTTTGCCGCGCTTACGGTGGCTTTGACTATTGGTCTGACAGGTTGCAACAAATCTCAATCCGGCGAATTTGCTGCTGGTGACTCCGTTGAGGCTACCGCACTGAGAATCGCGTATGTTGAATTGGACACCCTCATGTCGCAATATCAACTCTACAAGGATTATAGCGAGGTGCTGACACAGAAAGGTACCAACATCCAAAACACACTTGCCAAGAAGCAGAAATCGCTCGAAAGCCATGCCGCTTCGCTCCAGAAGAAATACGAGAGCAATGGCTTTACGACTCGTGATGAGCTGGAGAGAGCACAGACCAGCCTTCAGAACGAGGAGAACCAGCTGAACGAACTTGCAGCCCGTCTGAATAATGAATTCGCAGCCGAACAGGCTCGCATCAACGAAGAAGCCCGAGACAGCATCCAGTCATTCCTGGCTGTTTACAACCAGTCAAAGAAATTCGACTATGTATTGGTAAAAGCCGGTGACAACCTCTTGATTGCCAATCCCAAGTACAACATCACCAATGATGTCGTAAAGGGTCTCAACAAGCGCTACAAAGTGTCGCCCAACGTAGCTGCAGCCTTGAGCGCAATCGACGTCGAAGAAGAATAACAAATACAACATAAACCCAATTCTGCATGAAGGACCTATCCCTCCATCTCGAAAACCTGCTGCTCTATCACGACAGCGTCATCTATCCACAATTGGGAACATTCACCACCACCTATGTTCCCAGCAAATGGAGCGAGCAGGAGGAACTTTTCCTGCCACCCTATCGCTCTGTTTCATTCAGTACAGAGCCGAAAGAAGGCAACGACCTTTTCGTCACCACACTTTCGCGACGCTATAGGGTGAGCGCCACCGATGCCCATGTGATGTGTGCCGAATACCTCGACTACATCCGTCAGGAACTATCCGAGAACGGCACAATGGATCTGGGCAGCATCGGCGTTTTCGTGCAGGAAGAGGAGACAGACCCGCTGACATTCTACCCGGCGCCATCGGGAGCCGCGTCGCCATCGCTTTATGGTCTCGACGCGCTTCACATGAGCCCCGTCAGTCAGCCCAAGGACATTCGAGAGAAGGAGAAGGAACACCATACCCCCACACTTGAGAGCGACGACCGCCACATCACCATTCGCATCAGCCGCCAGTGGGCTGGATACGTGGCAACGGCGGCCGCCTGCATCTTGCTCTTCTTCACGTTCTCTACTCCCGTCGAGAATTCCTCCATGCCCACACAACTCACTGCCGAGACCGACTTCTTCATGCCTGCCAACCTTATCCCTTCCATCTCTGGAAATACAACTCCAGTCGAGACTCCTGCGGCAGAAGCTGTTCCCGAGAAATCAACCGCCTCCGTTACAGAGACTTCCGTACTGGATAATGCAGCAGAGGTTGAGCAGTATGCCGTAGTGTTGGCCAGTGCTGTCAGCATGAAGAATGCACAGGCTTTTGTGGAAAGTCTGCAAGCCGAGGGATACAATGCGCAGGTCTATGTGAAGAACGACATGGTGCGCGTCATCATCCCAGGTTTCCGGACGGCTGCCGAAGTACATGAGCAGATAAGCCAGATGAAGGCCAAGAGCCACAAGTACGACAAGGCCTGGACGCTGAAGATTGAATAACACTACTCCCCCATTTTCTCCGAAATGAAACGTGTTCGCTGCCCGAAATGTAACCACTACATTACCTTCGACGAGACGCGTTACGAAGCCGGAGAACGCCTTGTCTTCGAGTGCGAGGAGTGCCACAAACAATTTGCAATTCGCCTCGACCCATCGGCCGAAGCGACCCGAAATGAGCGGCCTTCGCTCGGCACCATTGTTGTCGTAGAGAACGTCTTTCACTATCGGCAAGAGATTCCGCTCGACATGGGCGACAATGTCTTCGGACGCTACGTCAAAGGCACTTCCATCAACAAACCCATCGAAACGGTGGATCCCAGCGTGGACACACGCCATTGCATCATTCGTGTGCAGCGCAACCGCAAGGGTGAACTCCAATATATACTGCGCGACGCACCCTCGGGCACAGGTACCTTCTATATGAACGAAATCCTGCGCGACGTAGACCGCGTGCGCCTCTCCGACGGCTCTGTCGTCACCATTGGAGCCACTACGCTCATCCTTCGTCTTAACAACGACGAGTCATGAATCGTGACAAGATTCTGGCACTCGACCTCGACGGGACGCTCCTGAACAGCCACAAGGAGATTTCGCCGCGCACGCTTCGTGCCCTCTTGCAAATGGAGCGTTCGGGAGCCACCCTTGTCATTTCCAGCGGACGTCCGCCCCACGGCAGCAGACCCTTCGCCGAGATGTTACAGTTGAAGGATTTTGCCGGATACGTGATAGCCTTTAACGGCGCGCAGGTCGTCGAGTGTGCCACCGGCAACATGCTTTTCCAAAGCAATCTTCCCCACGAAGTTCTCCCCCACCTGCACCGTCTGAGTCAGCGCCCCTCCTGCACGCTGATGACCTATTCCGACGACGTCGTGTTGGCCGAAGATATTGAGAATAAATGTGTGCAATATGCTGCCAACATCAACCGGCTGACGATGCGCCAGACTGAGAACATCCCTGCTGCTCTCACCTCCGATGTACCCAAGTGCATCATCGCCGGAGAGCCTTCCGAACTGGACAAGGTTGAGCGCGAGACCATCGGCGAACTCTCCCATTCGGTCACCATCACGCGCAGCGAACCGTTCTTCCTCGAAATCATGCCCATGGGCATCGACAAAGGCGCGGCACTGGCACGTCTGCGCGACCTGCCCGCACTCCGCTCACGACAGCTCATAGCCTTTGGCGACAGCTACAACGATACCACCATGCTCGCCCTCGCAGACATCTCCGTGGCCATGCAGAATGCGCGTCCCGAAATACGGCAGATGGCGCACTATACCACCGCCAGCAACGATGACGACGGAATTGCGACTTTTCTCGAACAAAATTGCCCAGATTCATTCATTGAGAATTGAGGTGTTCTGTGCACACCGTGGTGCGACGTCTGTCGCAGCGTGGTGCATCGGCCTTCGCAACGTGGTGCGACGCCTGTCGCACCACAGTGTGTTTTTGAGTGACCTATAGATGGAGTTGTTCTCAACTTGAACGAAAGGCCTTACTATTGCCGAGCGCGTCAACCACTTTCTCGACTCGTCCATCGCAAAATTCACTTTCCACGGCTCTCGGTGCTCCATCGGTCGGAGAAAAATCAAAACAAGTTTTGTTTTTTCCTCGGTTATTCGTATTTTTGCAGGAAAATGCAACGAAACTAAACTTTTAACCTAAAATAATAATAAAATGTACGAAGAAGACAAACGGACGGTGCTCACCCTCGATGCAGGAGGCACGAATTTTGTATTCTCGGCCATTCAAGGATGCCGGGAAGTGGTAACACCTGTGCGCCGCGCTGCGGTGCCCGACAACACGGAACGCTGCCTGGAGGTGCTTGTTGAAGGATTTCAAGAAGTGGAGAAACAACTGGATACGAAGCCAGTTGCCATAAGTTTTGCTTTCCCCGGTCCGGCCGACTATGAGCATGGCGTAATAGGTGACCTGCCCAACTTTCCTGCCTTCCGTGGCGGTGTAGCCATGGGGCCCTACCTGGAGGAGAAATTCGGTCTGCCCGTTTATATCAACAACGACGGCAATCTGTTTGCCTACGGCGAGGCGCTGGCAGGTACCCTGCCCGAGATAAACAAGTGTCTGGAAAGCAACGGAAGCATCCGCAGATATCGCAACCTGCTGGGTTTGACACTCGGCACTGGTTTCGGTGGCGGCGTGGTTACAGACGGACGTCTGCTGACGGGCGACAACGGTTGCGGCGGCGACGTGTGGCTGATGCGTAATCCCTTGTATCCCAGCATGACGAGCGAGGAGAGTGTAAGCATCCGTGCCGTGAAGCGTGTATATCAGGAACTGAGCGGAAAAGACGCTACGCAGCTCACTCCAAAGGACATCTACGACATTGCCGAAGGTGTACACGAGGGGGATCGCCAGGCAGCCATCGACAGTTTCTCACAGCTTGGACGCGTGGCCGGAGATGCCATCGTGAGAGCCCTCAACATCGTGGACGGACTGGTAGTCATCGGCGGTGGCGTGGCAGGCGCATCGAAATACATCCTACCAGGCATCATGGACGAGATAAACCATCCTGTGGGTTCCTTCCGCGGTGACACCTACCCCTGCCTCCAGATGGAAGTGTTCAACCTGGAAGACAAAGAAGGTCTGACCGCTTTCCTGCGCGAGAAAGACTCGACAATCGACGTGCCCGACAGCGAACGCAAGGTGCCATACATCGCTCACAAGAAGGTGGGCATCGCCGTGTCGGCACTCGGCACCAGCAAGGCCATCGCCATCGGAGCTTATGCTTTTGCACTGGCAGAACTCGACAGAGAGAAATAATCAATCAATTCATAACGTAAAATCCATCATTCATTATCAATAGTGCTTAATGCATAATCCCAATGACTAATTCGGGATAATTGAAATGGAACTCCATAGATATGGAAAAAGAATATAAAGATACATTGCCCGAAAACGCGTTCCGTCCGCTGGAGGAAGGCGAATCGTACGAGCCCTTGATGCCGGCCAGTTCGAATCCACGCGAGGTGAATCTGTGGTCGGTCTTTTGGGGAATCATCATGGCAGTAATCTTCAGTGCGGCTGCTGCCTATCTGGGTCTGAAAGTCGGTCAGGTTTTCGAGGCTGCCATTCCCATCACGATTATTGCCGTGGGACTGAGTAGTGCCACGAAACGCAAGAACGGCCTCGGAGAGAACGTCATGATACAGAGTATCGGTGCATGCAGCGGTGTCATCGTGGCCGGAGCCATCTTCACGCTGCCGGCACTGTATATCCTGCAGGCCAAATACCCCGAGATGACGGTCAACTTCATGGAAGTGTTCTTCGCCAGCCTGCTGGGCGGCATACTGGGCATATTGTTCCTCATTCCTTTCCGCAAGTATTTCGTCAAGGAGATGCACGGCAAGTATCCCTTCCCCGAGGCAACAGCCGGCACGCAGGTGCTGGTGAGCGGCGAGAAAGGAGGCGCACAGGCCAAGCCGTTGCTCATTGCAGGACTTATCGGAGGCCTTTACGACTTTGTAGTAGCCACCTTCGGACTATGGAACGAGAACTTCACAAGCCGCGCCCTGCTGTGGGGCGACACGGTGGCTGAGAAGGCCAAACTGGTGCTGAAGTGCAATACGGGTGCCGCCGTACTGGGCATGGGCTACATCGTAGGCCTGAAGTACGCGTTCATCATCTGCTGTGGCTCGGCACTTGTCTGGTGGGTAATTGTGCCCGGCATCGCACTCCTCTTCCCTACCCTTGATGTTCAAGACGGTCTGGTGGCATCTGCCGCCAGTGCCGAGGAACTGTTCCGCTACGCCAAGAGCATCGGCATCGGTGGTATAGCCATGGCCGGCATCATCGGAATTGTCAAGAGCTGGAAGATTATCGTGGAAGCTGTATCGCTGGCCGGTCGCGAGTTCGGCGGCAAAAAAGAAGGTCAGAAGAACGAGACGGAGCGCACGCAGCGCGACATACCCATGCGATGGATCACCATCGGCATCATCATCGCACTCCTGCTCACATTCCTCTTCTTCCAGTTCGATGTCATGCACGGCAATCTGCTGCACGCTCTCGTGGCCATCGTGGTCGTAAGCGTCATCACCTTTCTCTTCACAACCGTCGCAGCCAATGCCATCGCCATCGTGGGCACCAATCCCGTCAGCGGCATGACACTGATGACGCTCATCCTGGCCAGTGTCATCATGGTGGCCGTGGGACTGAGCGGCACCAGCGGCATGGTGGCCGCACTCATCATGGGCGGTGTCGTCTGTACGGCACTGAGCATGGCTGGCGGCTTCGTAACCGACTTAAAGATAGGTTATTGGCTGGGTAGCACACCGCGAAAGCAGGAGACATGGAAGTTCCTGGGTACACTGGTAAGTGCCGCCACCGTGGCAGGCGTTATCATGATTCTGAATAAGACCTATGGCTTTACCGACGGAACCCTGGCAGCTCCGCAAGCCAATGCCATGGCTGCTGTCATCGAGCCACTGATGAGCGGCAACGGCGCGCCTTGGCTTCTCTACGGCATTGGAGCCGTCATCGCACTGATACTGAACGCCTTCGGAATCTCGGCGCTCGCTTTCGCCCTCGGTATGTTCATTCCATTGGAACTGAACCTCCCGTTGCTGGTGGGTGGTGCCGTCAACTGGTTTGTGACTTCGCGCAGCAGCGATGCAGCCCTCAACGCAGCACGTGGTGAGCGCGGCACACTGCTCTCGAGCGGATTCATAGCCGGCGGTGCACTCATGGGCGTGGTGAGCGCAGCCTTACGGTGGCAGAATATCAGTTTCGACTACGACGCATGGTGGGCAAACTCGTTGAGCGAGTTGCTCAGCCTCGGCATGTACTGCATACTGATAATCTACCTCATAAATGCTTCGATGAAAGCTACGAAGTAAGCAACGCGGTCTTTTGATAAACGCACCACGTTGCGACAGCCTCCGCACCACGTTGCGACAAGCGTCGCAGCGTGGTGCGTTTTTTTGTTATCGAAATCAAAACTTTTTTTGTTTTTCTACTCATTTAATCGTACTATGACCTTCGGTCGCGCTCGGCTTTGCCGCTTCTGCCCGACGCCGTCGGGTGTTGAAGAAGATACTCTCGCTCGAAAATGCTCAAACAAGTTTGGCATTTTCCTCACTTAATCGTATCTTTGCAGTGAAATTCGTCGGTTGATGAATGACAGGATATGAGTGAGAATAAATTTGATATTCACGAGGCACGCAACCTGGCCGCACATTGGGCTTTGTGGCTGGCTCTGTGGTGGACGCTCTCGTTCGGCAGTACCATAGTTTCGCTCCACTATCCATTTCTGGGACTTTTTCAGTGGCTGTTCGCCATCTGGTCGCTCATGTGGCTGACAAGAAAGCTGAAGGGGTATGCCAACGAGGTGGACGAATGTGGCTTTATGCGCCGGCTGTGGCTGTCGTGGACCACAAGCATGGCCTTGCTGACCACCATGCTTCAGTATATCTATTTCCGCTTCATCGACCAGGGGCGGACGATGTCGGCGATAAACGAACTGATGAGCCGCGAAGATATGCGCGAGGCCTTGAAAGGGCTCCTCGGTGGCGAAGATTGGGAGGCTCAGCTGGAGCTGATGAGCAACATCACACAGAGTCAGCTGACTGCTACGATGCTGATAATGAACCTGACTGCAGCCTTTGTGGCAGCGGTGGTAGCGACCATCTTCTCGTGCCCCGACCGAATGAAAACCGAACAACATCGAAAGGAATAGAATGGATATAACTGTAATTGTACCTCTGTATAACGAGGAGGAATCGCTGCCCGAACTGTTCGCATGGATAAAGCGCGTGATGGACGAACACGGATTCAGCTACGAGGTGGTGTTTGTGAACGACGGCAGCACCGACGGCTCGTGGAACGTGATTAACAGTCTGCGCGAGGCAAATCCCGAGGTGGTGCACGGCATCAAGTTCAGACGCAACTATGGCAAGAGCCCGGCTCTCTACTGCGGTTTCGAGGTTGCGCACGGTGACGTGGTCATCACGATGGATGCCGACCTGCAAGACTCACCCGACGAGATACCCGAGCTGTATCGGATGGTAACGGAAGACGGCTACGACCTGGTGAGCGGATATAAGCAGAAACGCTACGATCCGCTGTCGAAGACCATCCCCACAAAACTTTTCAACGCCACGGCACGGCGCGTGAGCGGAATCAAGAACCTGCACGACTTCAACTGCGGATTGAAAGCATACAGGAATGATGTTGTGAAGAATATCGAGGTGTATGGCGAGATGCACCGCTATATCCCTTATCTGGCAAAGAATGCAGGCTTCGACAAGATTGCAGAGAAACCGGTGCACCATCAGGCTCGCAAGTTCGGAAAATCGAAGTTCATGGGCTGGAACCGCTTCGTGAACGGCTATCTCGACCTGCTCTCGCTCTGGTTCCTAGACAGCTTCGGACTGAAACCGATGCACGTCTTCGGCTTCGTTGGCACTCTGATGTTCCTGCTGGGCTTTCTGGCAGTAATCGTTGTGGGCGGCACCAAGTTGTACTATCTGCACACAGGAACAGCCCATCCGCTGGTCACCAACAGCCCCTATTTCTACATCGCTCTGACGATGATGATACTGGGCACACAGCTTTTCGTGGCTGGATTTCTGGGCGAACTCATCAGTCGGAACGCGCCTGAGAGAAACAACTATCAGATTGAAGAAGAATTTTGAAGATTCATTATCTCGAAAGATGGCGAACCGTAAATGGATTCTGATGATGGTGCTGAGTATCGCCGCGTTGATAGGATGCGACGAGATAGACTGTACGCTCTACAATACGGTCTTTATGCGAAGCACCTTCTACAGCGATGGCAGCCAAATAAGCCTGACAGACACACTCACAGTGGGTACGGGTCGCGAGGCTCGCATCCTGCTGAACCGAATGACGGGTGCCTCGGACCTGACACTGCCGCTGAGCCATTGGCAGGAGGTGGACACACTGGTGCTGACCGTCAGCGGCGAGAACTATCTGGTGGAGGACACGCTGTGGATAACAAAGACGAACACGCCCTACTTCGAATCGCCCGACTGCCCTACGAATGTCTTTCACTACATTACGTCGGTCAACAGCACGCACACGTTTATAGACTCGGTTAGCATCTTAGAGCCTCACGTCAACTATGCACAAGGAGAAAATTTACGCATACATCTGTATTCTGCTGATTAGCCTGCTGCCTGCAGTTGCGAATGCCAAAGACAAGACGACCGGCGAAGAGAACCTGATAGCCGACAACGCTGCGCTCTTTGGCGGTGTTGCTGTATCGGCCGACTTCGTCGGTTTCTCGATGAAGTTGCTCGACTCGAAGTTTGCCAACATGGAGGTAGCCGGCAGACTCAACTTCCTAGAAAAATACTTTCCGATAGTGGAACTGGGCATCGGTGATTGCACAAAGACGGGTTCCGAGAACGACAACACGCTGTCTGTAACGTCGCCCTACTTCCGCGTCGGCATGGACTACAACTTCAACCGCAAGATGAACGGCAACCGTCTGTTCGGAGGTGTGCGCTACGGATACAGCAGCTACAACTATGACTTTCACATCGACGAACTGAGAGACATCTACTACGGTACAATCGAGACACTCGACCTGAACGACCTCAACGGCAAAAACCAGTGGCTGGAACTGGTGGTTGGTGTAGAAACGAAGTTGTGGAGCATCGTCCGACTCGGTTGGAGTCTGAGATATAAATACAAGATAAAACAGAAGGCATCGGAATACGGTGCTCCGTGGTTTGTGCCTGGATTTGGAAAGAACGGAACCACAACATTCGGCGGTACTGTGAATCTGACTTTCGACATCGGAAAGAGTGCGCGGAAGTCTATGAAATAAGGAGATAACAGCATGAAAAAGTGGCAAATCATATTTCTGCTGATGCTCATTGTGGGCACAGTAGTGATTCTCAGGAATAACTCAGAAGAGCGGAAAACATTCCACGAAGAAGAAGGATATATCTTCGGCACCGTATTCCACACGAAATACGAATGGAAGGAATCGTTGCAAGAGGAAATAATGACCGAACTGAATGCCGTGGATGCATCGCTCTCGATGTTCAACCCCAACAGCATCATAAGTCAAATCAATCGTGCTGAAGACCCCACGGTGGACAGTCTCTTCGAAGAGGTATACCTGCAGTCCCGAGCTATCAGCGAAGCGACTGGCGGTGCATTCGACCCCACTGTCGCGCCACTGGTAAACGCATGGGGATTTGGCTTCAAAGAGGGCACACTTCCCGACTCTGTTACGATAGACAGTCTGCTGCAGCTGGTGGGATGGCAGAAAGTGGAACTGCGCGACGGACATCTGTGGAAAGAGAACAAAGACATGGTGCTCGACTTCAGCGCAATAGCCAAAGGATACGGAGCTGACCGAGTCGGAAAACTCTTTGCTGCCAAAGGCATCAATAACTACATGATAGAAATTGGTGGAGAGATTGTCTGCAAGGGTACGAATCCCAAAGGAGAGCCGTGGAAGATAGGCATCAACAAGCCCAACAAAGATAACGATGCGGCGGACGAGGAACTGCAGACTATCCTCGCGCTCAATGACTGCGCAATGGCGACGAGCGGCAACTATCGGAACTATTTCGTGAAAGACGGAGTGAAGTATGGTCATACCATCAATCCGAAGACAGGAAGACCCATACAGCAATCCATTCTGAGCAGCACAGTGGTGGCTCCAACCTGTGCCATGGCAGACGGCTTTGCCACAGCATTCATGGTAGTTGGGCTGGAAGAGGCAAAGTCAATCCTCGCAAATCATCCAGAGTTGAAGGCATACTTCATCTATGCCGACGATAATGGTGCACAGCAGATCTGGAGCACCGGTGGTCTGAATGAAGAGAAACCATAACGAAGACAATGGACATCAGAGTCATGTATAGTCTGCTGACCCGAATGCCTCTCCTGCAAGGTATCAACGGGATGGAGCTCGCTCGCATCGAAGAGCGGACTCACATGCAGATTGAATCGATGCCCATCGCAAAGATACCTTTCGTACAACAAGGACAGCACTGCCGAGAGCTTTTCTTTCTGGTCAGCGGAACAATAAGCCGAGAGACAATATCAAGGGAAGGGACCTATCTGACAAGGGAAGATCTCGAAGGGCCTGCCGTTATCGAAGCCGACAAACTCTTCGGCCTACATTGCCAGTACGGCAGTTCATATCAGACAGTGGCGGAGTGCCAAGTGATACGCGTTGAGAAACAAAACGTGGTAGCTCATCTGCTCAAGAACGACATATTCCGGACGAACTACATCAATATGCTCTCTGCCGAGCTTTACCGTCAAGGGCGCGCTGCCGAGAGTCAGAAACTCCTCACAGCCGAAGCAAAGATGAAGCACTTCATATCGAGATTGTTCACGACGGCAACAGGCGAGAAATACCTCCAAATAAAGATGACTGACCTGGCACAATTCGTTGGCGAGACACGTCTTACTGTCTCTAATATCCTAAACAATTGGAGCAGTCAAGGTTTGGTCAATCTGAAAAGAAAAGAAATTATCATCCCAGACATAAGTAAGTTGAAAAGAGAAGAATGAACAGACTGCTTGAGACAAAATTCAATACGCCCCACAATTGCATACCCTTTACAGAACTGTGCGTCGAGGACTTCGAGCCAGCCATACGTCATGGCATAGAGATGGAAGACAAAGACATTCAGGCCATCATAGACAATCCAGAGGAGCCGACTTTCGAGAACACAATCATCCCGAAGACGGATGAGATTCTATCGCAGGCCACCACTGTTTTCTTCAACCTCCTCAGCGCCAACACCAACGACCAGATGGACGAGCTCGCCTATAAGATCTCGCCCATTCTCACGGAGCACAGCAACCGCATCCTGCTCAACCCCGAACTCTTCAAAAGAATCAAATACGTGTGGGAACACCATCGAACGCTGACGCCAGAGGAAGAGATGCTGCTGCGCAACGTTTACGAAGCCTTTGAGAAGAACGGAGCAAACCTCGACGACGAGACTAAAAAAATCTTCACGGAAAAGAAGATGGAGCTTTCCACGCTTACAGTGAAGTTCAACGAGAACCTGCTGAAAGAGACAAATGCCTATACTCTCCACATCACCAATCAGGCCGACCTCGCCGGGCTTCCCGACAGCGCAATAGAAGCTGCCGCAATGGCTGCCCGAGAGCGAGACTTGCAAGGGTGGGTCTTTACCCTGCAGGCCCCCAGTTACGGACCATTCCTCACATACGCCGACAACCGCGAGTTGCGACGTCAAATATACATGGCTAAGAACACGCTCTGCATCAAGGACAACGAGTTTAACAACGAGGAGATAGTCCGTCGCATTGTAAACCTGCGACGTCAGATTGCACAGATGCTCGGATACAAGACCTTTGCCGATTATGTCCTCACACGTCGGATGGCCCAGAACAAAGAGCGTGTCAACGAGCTAATCCAGCAACTTCTCGAAGCCTATCGTCCCAAAGCTCTTCAGGAAATTGCCGAAGTGGAAGCATTGGCACGGCGAACAGAGGGTGAAAACTTCACGCTGCAGCCATGGGACTTCTCCTATTACAGTCAGAAGCTACGTCGAGAGAAATACGACATCGACACCGAGACTTTCCGTCCCTACCTGCAACTCAGCAAGGTCAAGGAAGGTGTCTTCTCACTTGCGACTCGTCTCTATGGCATCCAGTTCAAGCAAAACAACGATATTCCCGTCTATCATCCTGATGTTGAAGCCTATGAAGTCTTCGATGGCGACGGGACCTTCCTTGCTGTTCTTTATGCTGACTTCTATCCGAGAGCAAGCAAACAGAGCGGTGCATGGATGACAACCTATCGCGAACAATACATTGACGACGACGGTGAAGACGTTCGTCCGCACGTCAGCATCACCATGAACCTGACAAAGCCCACCGACGAGAAGCCAGCGCTACTCACCTTGGGCGAGGTCGAGACCTTCCTCCACGAGTTCGGACACGCACTGCACGCCATATTTTCGAAGGTGACATTCGAGTCTCTAAGCTGCACCAACGTATGGTGGGACTTCGTAGAACTGCCCTCGCAATTCATGGAAAACTATGCCACCGAACCTGAGTTCCTGAACACTTTTGCACGACATTACGAGACCGGAGAGCCGCTTCCTGCAGAACTCATCGAACGTCTCCGTCGCAGTCGCAACTTCTTGTGCGGCTACGGATGTCTGAGGCAACTCAGTTTCTGCCAGCTCGACATGGCCTATTACACCCGTCACGACGACCTCCTCTCCCCCATCATCCCCTTTGAACAGGATGCATGGCAGAGCACACAACTGCTGCCCGCCATCCCAGACACCTGCATGAGCACACAGTTCGGCCACATAATGAGCGGTGGCTATCCCGCAGGTTACTACAGCTACAAGTGGGCCGAAGTGATCGATGCCGATGCCTTTGCCTGCTTCCAGGAGGAAGGAATCTTCAACACCAAGACTGCCAACCGTTTCCGCCATGCGATACTCGAACGCGGCGGCACCGACAATCCAATGAACCTCTACACCAACTTCCGCGGAAAGCAGCCCACCATAGATGCTCTCCTGCGACGAAACCAAATAGTATAATTGTCATGACATCTGAGACAAACGACAAGAAACAGCACGAACTCGACCTACGCTACATGAGGATGGCTCGCATTTGGGCCGAGAACAGTTACTGTCAAAGACGACAAGTGGGAGCACTCATCGTCAAAGACAAAATGATAATCAGCGACGGATATAACGGCACACCATCGGGTTTTGAAAACGTCTGCGAAGACGAGAACAACGTCACCAAGCCCTACGTCTTGCATGCCGAAGCCAATGCCATAACCAAGATAGCACGCAGCGGCAACAACAGCGAGGGCAGCACGCTCTACGTCACCGATGCTCCCTGCATCGAGTGTTCCAAGCTCATCATTCAGGCCGGAATCAAGCGAGTAGTCTATGCACGCGACTATCGCCTCCTTGACGGAATCGAGCTCCTCCGCCGCGCCAACATAGAGACACATCATTTGTCAGAGGAAGACTGAAAGTCAATTACGAATAGTGAATTATGAATAACAAGACACGCTTCACGCCCCTGCTGATAGCCATCGGCGTCGTTCTCGGCATCCTTGTCGGCACGTTCTATGCCGGTCACTTCTCAGGCAACAACCTCAAAGTCATCAACACCGGTTCAAACAAGCTGAACTATCTGCTGCAACTCATTGACAACAACTATGTTGACACCGTCGACATACAAGAGCTCGTCGAGGATGCACTGCCACAGATACTCAGCGAACTCGACCCACACAGCAGTTACATACCCGCCAGCGAAGCACAGCAGGCCGACGAGGACCTGCGCGGCTCATTCAGCGGAATCGGAGTCAGCTTCACCATTCAGCGCGACACCGTCAACGTGATGTCCGTCATCAAGGGTGGACCCTCCGAGAAAATAGGCATCCTCGCCGGCGACCGCATCATCAGTGCCGACACCGTAAATCTCGTCGGAATGTCCGATACCGATGTGATGAAAAACCTGAAAGGTCCCAAGGGCACCCACGTCAAAATTGGCATCGTACGCCACGGAACGCCCGACCCCATCCACTTCGACGTTGTCCGCGGCGACATTCCCGTGGAGAGCATCGACGCCTCGTACATGATAAACGAGACCACCGGATACATGCGGGTGAAGAATTTCGGTGAACAGACCTATGGCGAGATGTTAATCTCTCTGGCACGACTGCGCATCAACGGCATGCAACAACTCATCATCGACCTGCGCGGCAACCGTGGCGGATACATGCATGTGCCCATACAGATGGCCAACGAATTTCTATCGCGCGGTCAGCTCATCGTCTACACCGAAGGCCGAAAGAGCAAGCGTGAGGAGTTCCGCAGCGACGGGCACGGCTCCTTCCAGAAGATGCCCCTCATAGTGCTCATCGACGAAGGCAGCGCAAGCTCCAGCGAAATCTTCGCAGGTGCCATACAGGACAACGACCGCGGGCTCATCATCGGCCGCCGCTCCTTCGGAAAGGGCCTCGTACAGCAGCCCATCGACTTCCGCGACGGCAGCGTCGTCCGGCTCACGATAGCACGATACTACACCCCCAGCGGACGCTGCATACAGAAGCACTACGACATCGGACATGCCCAGGAATACGAAAACGAACTGATGGCGCGATACGAGCGCGGCGAGTTCTTCATCGAAGACAGCATACGGCAAGACGGCCCCGAATATAAGACACTCCTGCTGGGACGCACCGTCTATGGCGGAGGTGGCATACGCCCCGACATCTTCATTCCCGAAGACACCACCAGCGTCACATCCTACTATAAGGAGGCACTCTACACCGGACTCATCCGCCAGTTCGCCTTCAACTACACCGACCAGCACCGACAGAAACTCATCACCTTCCACACAGCGGCACAGCTCGAGAAATATCTGCGCACACAGAACCTGCTCGAGCAGTTTGCACAGTTCGGCGAACAGCACAGCCTGCGCCGCCGCAACCTGCTCATGCAGCGCAGCCGCGAACTCTTCGAACAGAGCATCTACGGAAACATCATCTACAACGCCATGACGATGGAGGAATATATCGAGTTCCTGAACGAACGCGACCCCGTCGTGCTCAAGGCTGTCGAAATCATGCAGCAGGGTAAGGCATTTCCGCAGGTCGAGGCCGACACCGAAGCTGTGGCACTCTTGACGGACAAGAAAACGCACCGTGGATACTTCAATGACGCAACACGGTGCGACACACGTTTCACCACGCTGCGACAGCCATCGCACCACGGTGCTCCGCAAACCGCAACACAACAAGGATGAAATAGAAACAAGAAAGGCGGCGAAGGATTTACTCTTTCGCCGCCTTTTTGCATATAGTTTGTTTTCGGTTTTTTCAGAACTTGAATCCTACGGTCCACGTAATGGTGTGGCGGTTGAGGTTCAATTCCACAGGCTCCAACTTAACGCCTGCCAGGTCAGGATTGGCGGCGCGGAATTGAGGATCGTTGGTGAAGCTGTCGTCAAAGGCATAGAAGTCGCCGTTCTGCTGACGGAACTTGTAGGTCATATCCATGTAGAACTTCTTGTAGCGATAGCCCAGACCGCATGCCAGAATGTTGATATCGGAAAGATTCATGTAGTTGGTGGAGGTCACGTAGTCGAAAGCGTCGCTGGGACGAGTCTGGTCGAGACGAGCCTTGTCTTTGTATATGCTGCTGATATAGTTATAGCCAAAGCGCAGCGCCCAATCGTCGGCAAGCTTGAATTCGATACCGGCCTTCAGTGTGTGCTGGCCGCGCAACATGTCTTTGTTCAGACGATTCATGGCGCGGTCCGACTTACCTGCAAACGAACTGCCGTCGTAGTACTCATAGTCGTCGGGATACTTCATGTGGTTCTTGGCATAGTTGGCAAACTCGTACTCGACGCCCCATGCCAGATATTTGTCGAGCGTACTGCCGATGCTGAGACGGGCGCGCCACGGAGTGCGTACAATGTACTCGAGGTAGCTGTCGTCATAGCCGGGATAGGAATAGTAGTTGCTCTCTGAGTAATTACCTTCATTATCCCACTTGCTCTTGATTTCGTGGATGGTCTTGCTCTTCAGACGATACCATGTTGGAGTTTCTATGGCGAGACCTACGCGGAAGGGACTGTCTTCGAAGGGACGAACGATGGTTCCGACCTTGAAGTTGATTCCGTATCCATCAATGTCCTGATCGTTGTAGAGTTCGTAATCGTCTATCCATGCCTGATCTCCGTCCTTGAATTCACGCTCTTCGGTGTACATCGAGTATCGGTTGTAATCAACGTTCTCAATACCGAAGGTCGCTCCGATGTATGCGCGGTCGTTGAGGTTGATGCTGGCATTGAGGTCGAAGCTCTGGGTGGAACCGGTGCTATAGTGAGTATAACGGTTGTTGTAGGCACTGCTGGGATTGTAGAAGAATCCGTCTTTGTCTTGATTGAATAGACAGGCATTCCATGCGGTACCGATGAGGTTATAGTCGCTGGGATAGAGGTTAGCTATCTGTGCAATCTGGTCCATCTGCGAGAGGCCGTAGGTGTTTGGATTGTCGGCATAAAAACCATTCGCAAAGTTGAACTTCTTCTGGTAGTTGAAGCCAAAGTTGACGTACTTCACCACGTCGTCGTCAAGACGCCAGGCGGTGACGAAGCCCATCTGGTCGAAAGTGCCGTGGGTCAGGTTGTCGCCCTCGGCATAGTCGCGGTTCTTTGGCCAGAGGAGGCCTGCTGTCAGGGAGATGTCCGACTTGCGGAAGAGACCGATGGCTGCAGGGTTGCTGCTGATGGCTGAGATGTCTGCACCAAGGGCTCCCAGGGCACCACCCATCGAGACGTAACGCGAGGTTCCTATCAGGTCTGATGTGCTCGTAATCTCGGCATTCGAATATATGTGCTGGGCACTCACGCTGAGCGAGGCGGCCAACAAGATGCTGAGTGAAATAATCTTACGCATTTTCAATATGTTTTTATAAATTATTATTCTGATGATTTATTCAAACTTTATCTGCCGCCGCGGCCTCCGCCACCGCTGCGTGCACCTCCACCGATGCTGCCGCCGCCAATGCTGCCACGACTTCCTCCAATGCTTCCAGAACTGATGGAAGGTGTGACGCTACGCGACGGAGTGGACGTTGTGGTGCGTGTGGTAGGCGTTGTGGTGCGAGTAGGTGTTGTTTGCGTAGGTGTTGTGGACCGAGTAGCACGCTGAGTCTGCGTAGTAACGTTGCGGTTCACAGTGTTCTGATTCGTAGTGGTGCGCGTTGAAATGGTACCGCGAGTGGAACGAGATGTCGGTGCTGTGCGGGCTGCATCGCTGCGCGTTGCTGTGGCATTCGAACTGATGCGACCACCGCGCGGATTGGTATTCGTCAGATAACGTCCTGCGCCGGTGCTGGTGCGGTTACCCAGATTGAAATGATTCATGGGTTGAACACGGCCGCGGCGACCATAATCGTATCTGTGATATCCGGGGCCACCATGGTGATACCAGGCGAGGTCCCAACCGGGATAGTGTCCCCAGCCCCATCCCCATCCGAACCAGCTGTAGTAGCCAAGACGGAAGTGAGGTGCATACCAACCATACCAGGGGTCGTACCAAGGATCATACCATCCATAGTAGAAGTCCCACAGGAAGGGGTCATAGAATCCATAACCATGATAGCGGTGCAGACGCGAGGTGTAGTAATAGTCATCGTCATAATAACTGTCCTCATCGTAGGTCGGCTCCTCACCTCCGACATTATCAATCACGTAGGAACGTGTCTGAAGCGAATCGGTATAGATGTAGAGCGTATCGTTGACAAGACGAGTGAGCACCTGTCCCGAGCCACGGCGGTTGTAGTCATCGACGTCGCGCAACTGACCTGTATGATAGTCGGCATCGGGGTCTCCATCGTTGAAAACGGGATCCGAGGTCGAGGTGGCTGTGACCGACGTAGAACTGCTGCCTGCGTTGAGCACCGTCTGCGTGGAAGACTTCTTCTTGCTGGGGACGAAATACATGTCATCGTCGTCCACATTCTGAGCCACTACCAATGCCGGCAACATCAGAATGGACATCAAAAAAAGAAAATTCCGTTTCATAACTCGAATGATATTAAAGGTTAACACTGCAAATGTAGTGAGATTTTGCGACACTGCCAAAAGGATTTTGCCTATTTTGAAAAGGGAAAATCCCCCTCGACGAGGGGATTTCGCCATCAACCTATTCGAAACGAATGCTGCGCACCGGCTCAATACGCGAAACAACGTAGCTCGGCAGCAATAGCGAAAGCATGCAGAGCAACAGCGTAACTATATTGATAAGAACAACATAGCCCCAGTTGACAAGCAACGGCACACTGTCCACATAATACGTTGCAGGATCGAGATGTACCAGCGCGAAACGTCTTTGCAGGAAGATGATGACAAAAGCCAAGAGGTTGCCCACAAGCAGACCGCGCAGAATAATCATCGAAGCCAGATGCAGGAAGATGAGACGCAAGGGACGGTCCGAGGCTCCCATCGCCTTCATCACCCCAATGAAGTTCGTGTGTTCCAGAATGATAATGAGAAGACCACTCACCATCGTAAAGCCTGCAACGGCAATCATCAGGATGAGAATCACCAGCACATCCATATCCAAGAGGTCCAGCCAGTTGAAGATGACTGGGTTCAGTTCGCGCACGGTCGGCGATGTATAATAAGCGCCGTAGGCATCCTGACGGCGGTTCACCTTGTGCACAATCTGCGACGACACCTCGTCAAGCCTACGCAGGTCGCTAATCAGCACCTCGGCTCCCGAGAACTGCAGCGAATCCCACCCCAAAAGCGAGTGCACCATGGCGAGGTCGGCAAAGACGAGATTGCTGTCATAGTCTGAAAGGTTCGTACAGTAAATACCGCTTACAGTGAGCCTGCGTGCACGGACATTCTTCTCGAAGAAATAGGCAAAGACACGGTCGCCAACCGAGAGCCCGAGTCTGTCGGCAAGCATCTTCGAAATGAGCAACTGTCCCGTCGAAGTCGTGTCAGAGAAAAGTGGAACCTCACCATCAATCAGATGATTAGACAGGAAAGAAGTGTCGTATTCGCTGCCAATGCCCTTGAACAGGACACCTTCGAATGCCGCGTCGGTCTTCAACATACCTGGTTTCGAACAGAAGCGCTCCACTCGGCTGACACCGTCAATCGCAGCAACCTCGGCCAACATGTCATCGTCGATGACCACTGGGAGCGGTTCGGGCGAACGAAGTGTCTCGTTGTTCAGAATCTCGATGTGACCTCCCAGCCCCATCACCTTGCCCTGAATCTCGCTCTTGAAGCCCAGCACCACACAGACGCTCAGAATCATCACAGCCACACCCAGCGCCACGCCAGCCGTAGCAATCTGAATGGCAGGCCGTGATACCCGTCTTTTCCGTCCCGACTGAGCAAAGAGCCGCCGTGCTATGAACCACGAATACATCTGACCTCGTCTTCCTCTGTCGCTTCTGCCCGACAATGTCGGGTTTCGAAGAATTATGAATTATGAATCACTCCGTGCGTCCCGGGTAAGCCTCCAACGCCTTGCGCAGCACAAAAAGTGCGCGCGTCAAGTCGGTTTTATTCAAGACATAAGCCAGTCGCACTTGATTGATGCCGGCACCCGGCGTAGTATAGAAACCCGTCGCAGGAGCCATCATCACCGTCTCGCCCTCGTAGTTGAAGTCCGTCAGGCACCAGGCGCAGAACTTCTCAGAGTCGTCCACCGGCAGTTTCGCTACGGTATAGAAAGCACCCATCGGGATGGGACTGTAAACGCCCGGAATGCGGTTCAGTCCGTCGATGAGACACTTACGCCGCTCCACATACTCGTCATACACCTCGCGACCATACTCCTCGGGTTCGTCCAGACTGGCCTCGGCTGCGATCTGTCCAATCAAGGGGGGACTCAGGCGAGCCTGGCAGAACTTCATCACTGCCTCGCGCAATTCCTTGTTCTTCGTAATCAGCGCACCGATGCGGATGCCGCACTCGCTGTAACGCTTGCTCACGCTGTCAATCAGCACCACATTGTTCTCGATGCCCTCCAGATGGCAGGCGCTGATGTAAGGACTGCCCGTGTAGATGAACTCGCGGTACACCTCGTCCGAAAACAGGTAGAGGTCGTACTTCTTTACCAAGTCGCGAATCTGATTCATCTCGCGGCGCGTATAAAGGTAACCGGTGGGGTTGTTGGGATTGCAGATAAGGATGGCTCGTGTACGCTCGTTGATGAGTTCCTCGAACTTCTCCACCTTCGGCAGCGAGAAGCCCTCCTCGATTGTCGTCGCGATGGTGCGGATGACGGCTCCGGCAGAGATGGCAAAAGCCATGTAGTTGGCGTAGGCAGGTTCGGGAACGATAATCTCGTCGCCCGGGTTCAGACATGCCAGGAAAGCAAAGAGCACCGCCTCGCTACCGCCGCTGGTGATGATGATATCGTCGGCCGTGAGGTCGATGTTATACTTCGCATAATAGTTCACCAGTTTCTTCCGATAGCTCAGGTAACCCTGGCTGGGGCTGTATTCGAGAATCTTTCGGTCTATGTTTCGGATGGCATCCAGCGCCGCTCGCGGAGTGGGCAGGTCGGGCTGACCAATGTTCAGGTGATAAACATGGATACCTCGTTCCTTGGCGGCAAAAGCCAAGGGAGCCAGCTTGCGAATGGGAGACGCAGGCATCTCGAAACCGCGGACAGAAATTTGTGGCATAAGCTATATTATATAATATGTACGTGGGCGCATAGCCCTACTCGCTTGCAAAGTTACGTCATTTTGTCGAAATTCCCAAAAGGGAGACCGAATTTAGACGAAAAATCCACACAACGATGAAATGTTAAAAACGCACCGTGGTGCGACAGGCTGCGCAACGTGGTGCGTAGGGCGTCGCAGCGTGGTGCGACATACGTCGTTCCACACTACTCTTTCAGGCGTGCCAAAACGTCCTCCAACTTGCCGTCCTTGATGAGTACCTGCTTCTGCGCGTCCAGCAGATAGAGCGAGGGCAGCGCTGGCAGGTAATAGATCTGCTTCTCCATGATGATTCCGCGCGGTGAGTAGGCATCAATCCAATTGGAAGGCAGCTTGTTGGCAGTCTTTTTCCAAAGTTGCGTATTGCGGTCGGGATAGACCGAGAGGACGGTGAGGCGCTTGTCCTGCAGGGCGGGGTTGGCAATGAGCTTGGGCATGGCCTCTTGACAATGTTCGCACTCGGGGTCGCTGAAGATGATGAGCGTGTAGGTGGCTTTGAGCTGTTGAAGCGTGTGCCACTTGCCATCGCGTGTGACATAGTCGAAGTCGTTGGCCTTTGTTCCGACCTGATTCTTAGCGACTTGACGCAACTGGTACTGGAAGCGCGAGCGGCGCTCATCGGTGCGAGGGAAGGCATCGTTCATGCTGCGGAGCATGCAGGCATAGAAGATATCGTTACGAAGCGGCGACTCAGGGTGCCCCAGATAGTGTTCGATGAGCTCCTCGTAGTGCGAGCGCCCCCATTCGTTGGCGAAGGCTTTGGCTGAGAAGCGGTCGGCGGCTTGGCGCATCTGGGCGGTGTCGGCATACTGCATGAGGTTGATGAAGTCGGACAGACCCTGCTCTGCCACGTCTTGATTGAGCTTCGTAGTATCGCGGAAGTTGTATTCATCCCAATAGTGCTGCAGCATGTAGTCGAGACGGTCGGCCGGGTCGGTGAGGACGCTCGGTATCTGCGGAAAGGGAAAATCAGACTGCGCGGCTCCTGCCATGGGAAGGAGGGCGAGAAGGAGGGCGAGAAGGCGGAAGTGTTTCATAATTTGAGAATTGAACAATTTCACGATTTCTTCAACATCCGATGTCGTCGGGCAGAAGCAGCCTGGCCGAGCGGACTTGCGGTCTTCTTGTCTTACTGACGTCTGTAGGCCTCGAGGCTTTCCAGACTCTGACGGCTTATCCACAAAGCATGACGCTCCACCTCAGCTTCGGCGATGTTCAGGTAGACCTTCAGACTGTCGCCAAAGAATTCGGGGGCAAGCGAGGCGTTGCGCAACAGCAGGTGGCTCATGATGACATTGGCGGTCATCTCGTAAAGATGACGGGCGCAGAGGTCGAGCATCTCCTGATTCTCGGTCTGACGTACCGCAGCTGTGCTCTCGTTGAGTTTAACAGCCATAGCCTTGATACGACTCAGCGCCGATTCGTAGTCTGCAGCCACGGGTGCCTGCTCCATCTCTTCGATGACGCTGGCGTAGAATCCATTTGTGATGTAACGGATTGCGGCTACGGTCTGCAACTGGGTGGTACCTTCGTAGATGCTGGTGATGCGGGCATCGCGATAGATTCGCTGGCAGGCGTATTCGAGCATGAAGCCCGAGCCGCCGTGCACCTGAATAGAGTCGTAGGCGTTCTGGTTTGCGTACTCCGAGTTCATACCTTTAGCCAGCGGTGTGAAAGCGTCAGCCAGACGGCTGTATTGTTTCAACTCGGCACGCTCCTCGGGTGTGAGCTTGCGGTCGCGCGAGATGTCTTCCAAGGCTTTGTAGATATCGACATAACGGGCTGTCTGATAGAGCAAAGCGCGGCCTGCATCAAGTTTTGCTTTAATATTAGAAATCAGTTCTGAGACAGCAGGGAACTCGATGATGGCCTTGCCAAACTGCTTACGGTCACGGGCATAGGCTATGGCCTCGTTGTAGGCTGCTTGCGAAAGACCAACGCTCTGTGCGGCAATGCCAAGACGGGCTCCGTTCATCAGCGACATGACATATTTGATGAGACCCAACTTGCGGTCGCCGCAGAGCTCACATTTCGCGTTCTTATAGACCAACTCGCAGGTTGGAGAGCCGTGAATACCGAGCTTGTTTTCGATACGACGGACATCAACACCTCCATCGCGTTTGTCGTAGATGAACATCGAAAGGCCGCGCCCGTCTCGAGTCCCGGCTTCGGAACGAGCCAGCACAAGATGGATGTCGGAATCGCCGTTCGTTATGAAGCGCTTCGAACCATTCAGTCGCCAGCAATCGTTCTCCTCGTCATAGGTCGCCTTGAGCATCACGCTCTGCAGGTCGCTACCGGCATCGGGCTCGGTGAGGTCCATCGACATGGTCTCGCCATTGCAGACTCGAGGGATGTAGCGCTCACGCTGCTCCTCGCTACCGAAGCTGTAGAGCGTCTCGATGCAGTCCTGCAACGACCAGATGTTCTCGAAACCTGCATCGCCAGCCGAGACGATTTCGTTGGCAGCGGTATAGACCGTAACGGGCAGATTCAGACCGTTGTAGCGTCGCGGCATCGTCATTCCATTCAGTCCAGCCTGCGTCATAGCCTGCTGGTTCTCGTAGGTCTTCGAGGCGTAACGGACTCGGCCGTTCTCATGATGAGGACCTTCTGCATCGACGGCCTCGGCATTCGGAGCAATGATGTTGCCCGTAATGTCTCCAACGATGTCGAGCACACGATTGTAGTTCTCCATGGCATCGGCATGGTCCAGCGGCGCTTCGGGATATTGGTCTTTGTCAGCAAAGTCGCGTTCCTTCAGTTCGACGATGCGCTGCATCAGCGGACTGTTCTCCAGTTCAAACTTAATCTCTGGAATATCGCTATAATAGTTTGCCATAACTTTCTTTATTTATTGTTTTTATGATATTCTCCATAGCAGGCAATTGCACAGAGTATTGCTAAAATTCCGTGGGTTACCCGGGTAATCAAAGTTTCTGTTGTGACCGCATCCACTGCAAATACCACTGCAGCGGCGCACCAGAGAATGATAATATCATTACCTTTTTTCATTTATCAGCGGGAATTCTGCTTGTAATACTTAATCAGTTTGGGCACAACCTCTTCGACCGTACCATTGATGACGTAGTCGGCGATGGCATTGATGGGAGCATTCTCGTCGCTGTTTATTGAGATGATAATGCCAGACTCCTTCATTCCCGCCACATGTTGAATGGCACCGCTGATGCCGCAGGCGATGTAAACCTTCGGACGAACCGTCACTCCCGTCTGACCAATCTGCAGGTCATGGTCGGCAAAACCCGCATCTACGGCAGCGCGACTAGCACCGACTTCGGCATGGAGCACCTTTGCCAGTTCGTAAAGCTGACCGAAGCCCTCCTTGGAACCCACACCGTATCCTCCTGCCACGATGATGGGAGCACCTTTCAGGTTGTTCTTCGCAGCCTGAACATGACGGTCCAGCACCTTCGTTACGTATTCTGTCTCAGGGACATATTTCGCCACATCTTCTATGATCACCTCACCCTGGTAGTTCGGGTCGAGCACTTCGGCCTTCATCACACCAGAGCGCACCGTTGCCATCTGCGGTCGGTTCTCGGGATTGACAATCGTTGCCACGATGTTTCCACCGAAGGCAGGCCGAATCTGATAGAGCAGGTTTTCGTAGGTCTTCCCCACCTTCTTATCCTCGTGAGGACCAATCTCAAGCGCCGTACAGTCCGCCGTCAGACCGCTGTGCAACGCCGAAGAAACGCGGGGACCAAGGTCGCGGCCCACCACATCGGCGCCCATCAGACAAATCTGAGGCTTCTCCTTCTTGAAGAGATTCACGAGAACTGCCGTGTGAGGCTTGCTCGTATAGGGCGAAAGACCCGGAGCGTCAAAGATGTGCAGACGGTCCACACCGTAGGGCAGAATCTGATGCTCCACCTCACCCTTGATGCCACTGCCGGCAGCAACAGCCTCCAGCTGCACCCCCAGCGTATTGGCCAACTTGCGACCCTTCGTGAGCAGTTCCTGGCTTACTTCGGCCACCTTGGTGCCTTCAAGCTCGCAATATACAAAAACATTATTCATCTTCTACATACTTTATCCAATCGTGTGACTTGCCAGCAGCTCCTTCACGAGACCGTCGATGTCCTCGTCCGATGCCGACATAACCTTACTCTCTTTAGCCTTGAAGACAATGTTCTCCACCGTCTTCACCTTCGTAGGACTGCCAGCCAGACCGCACTGCGCAAGGTCGGCATCCACATCGGCCGCCGTCAGCTGCGCCAGCTTCAGATAAGGTTTCTTCTCATACTCCGCTGCGTAAGGCAGGTCGGCATAAGTCGCATCCTTTGGCAGTTCCATCGGAGCCAAGGCACGCTTGAACTGCATCACACGCTTCACGTTGCGCGGACGGCACGGCGCGGCACTCCCGTTCACGGTGAGCACACAAGGCAGCGCACTCTCCACCGTCTCAACACCGCCGTCTATGTGGCGGGTCACCACAATCCTACCATTCTTGCAGGAGACAATCTCCTCGGTATAAGTAATCTGATTCAGACCGAGCTTCTCTGCCACCTGAGGACCTACCTGAGCCGTATCGCCGTCGATAGCCTGCCTGCCGCCGATGACCAAGTCCACATCCGGACAGACACGCTTGATGGCCATCGAGAGCGCATAACTCGTGGCCAGCGTATCGGCACCCGCAAAGGCACGGTCCGTCAGCAGATAACCACCGTCGGCACCGCGGTACATCGCCTCGCGAATCACCTCCGCAGCCCTGCCCGGGCCCATCGTAAGCACATACACCGTCGTGCCCGCATTCCCGTCCTTCAGCCGAAGCGCCTGCTCCAGCGCATTCAAGTCCTCAGGATTGAAGATAGCCGGAAGCGCACTGCGGTTCACTGTCCCCTCAGCAGTCATCGCATCGGGACCCACATTTCTCGTGTCAGGTACTTGTTTCGCAAGTACAACAATCTTAAGACCCATAATCTTTCCTATATCTGATAATATTATATTGCACATTCTGCTAAAATCCGTGCAAAATTACACAATTCCCACGAATTGGCAAAGCATTTGTGCCCATACTTCCGGAAAATTGCGTAAGTTTGCAAGAGCAAACACAAAAACAAACCCCACACACAACCCTTCGGAAAATGAAATTCATCAGTTGGAACGTAAACGGCCTCAGAGCCGTAGTGCAAAAGAACTTCGCAGAAACATTCGCCGCACTCGACGCCGATTTCTTCGCCCTCCAAGAGACCAAGATGCAGCCCGGACAGCTCGACATCGCCTACGATGGATACACCGCCTACTGGAACTCAGCCGACAAGAAAGGATACAGCGGGACAGCCATCTTCACGCGACACCAGCCACTCAGCGTCACCTACGGCATCGGCATCGACCAGCACGACCACGAAGGCCGCGTCATCACCCTCGAGATGCCTCACTTCTACCTCGTCAACGTATACACCCCTAACAGTCAGGACCAGCTGCGCAGGCTCGACTACCGCATGGAGTGGGAAGCCGACTTCCAGTCCTACCTCAAGCAACTCGACACCCAAAAGCCCCTCGTCGTATGCGGAGACATGAACGTGGCACATCAGGAAATAGACCTCAAGAACCCCAAGAGCAACCGACACAACGCAGGATTCACCGACGAGGAACGCGCACAGATGACCGCCCTGCTCCAGAGCGGATTCACCGACACCTTCCGACACCTCCACCCCGACGCCACAGACATCTACAGCTGGTGGAGCTACCGCTTCCGGGCGCGAGAGAAAAACGCGGGGTGGCGCATCGACTACTTCCTCGTCTCAGACCGACTGGTGCCCAACGTCCGGCAGGCCGAGATACTCACCGACATCTACGGCAGCGACCACTGCCCCGTCATGCTCCAGCTTCTGTAAAGAAGTCAGGGGGAAGCCGCCATTTCGACCTCCCCCCGCCCCCTGCGCACATCCCGAAAGGAGAGGCCCACGCGCGCAGCACCGTGTCGCGGCACGCAACACAGCGTGGTGCAACGGGCAACACAGCGTGGTGCGACAGCCGTCGCACCACGCTGTGTTTTCATCTGCCCCCTTGTCGTCCTGCCGTCCGTTCGGGAAAGGGTATAAAAAAGGAGGGTGTGCCTGATGAACTCAGGCACACCCTCGCTGCGTTTACTCGGTGGTTTGGCGGTTCGCCTCTCCCCTCTTATTTGACGAGGACTTTACGCCCGTCGATGATGTAGAGCCCCTTTGTGGCCTTGCTTACGCGCTGGCCGGTGATGGTGTAGATACCTGTCTTGTGGGGCGCCGTGGGCTGGTCTGTGGGCTGGCTGATGCCGGTGGGGTTAGAGGGTGTACCTCCCTCGGCCTGCATCTGGGCGGTGGTGATGACGCGGGCGTGGCGTGCCTGTATGGTGCCTTGGGTTGCATCGGTCAGATACCAGCGCAGGTAGTGTGCTGTGGTTCCCCAGTTCCAGTCGGTGAGGGCTTGTGTGATGTCGACGTAAACCTTGGTCCAGGTGTCTGTGGCGGGCAGTGAGCGATAGGTGATCTGTCGGTTGATGCTGACGCCGCCGTCGTTGGCGAAGTAGAAGATACCTTCCTGTATGTCGCTGTCAGCCTGGTACTCGAAGGTGAGGATGTTGTCTTCGGGGGTGAGGTCTTCGTAGAAGCCCGAGATGGAGATGTAGGGCTTGCCTCCGTCCATGGTGATGTTGTAGGTGAAGGGTTCACCGGTGGGCTCTTCGATGACGATGCTGGAGCTATAGGAGTGGTTGAGGTCGAAGGCGAGGTAGTCGGGGTATTTCTCGTAGAGGTCGTCCTTGGCCTGGAGTGCCTGCTGTGCTGAGAATTGTCCGTCGTAGATGCCGTCTTCGATGTTGGCGAGGTCGTCAGTGAGCTCGTTTATCTGCTCGGTGGTGAGTGCCTGGTTTACGGACCACTTGTCCATTACCTTGAAGTCGGCTTCTACGAGTGTGATGTAGGCTGGCTTGGTCTGGTAGATGGTGTTGAAGATGTCGGTGAAGCGGCTGACGAGGTCGTATCTCTCCTGTGCGGTGCCGTCACCCTCGGCGGCTTGGATGGCTTCTGTGAGGGCTTGGCGCTCGGCGTTGGCGTAGTTGGGCTTTGCCTTGTAATCTACGGCGTCGAGAGAGGTTTCCCACTGGAGGAGTGTCTGTGCGCGGGCAACGTCGCTGGCGAGTGCGTTGTCGATGCCTTCGAGGCTGTCATCGGTGCCGAGTTCTCCACGGTAGATGAGACGGGTGTTTCCGAAGGCTGTCCACTCGTTGTCTGTGACGGAGGTTCCGGGGTCTTTAATGCCGAGGGTGAGTGTTCCGTCTGTGACGTTGGCTACGGTGACATTCTGGTAGCGGTTGTTGCTGAAGGCGAGTGCGCTTCCCTGTACGCCCCAGATGACGTAGCCGATGGTCTCGTCGTTCTCATCGGTGATGGGCTGGTCTTCGACGCCTCCGCTGAGTCGGGCTGTGACGCCGTCGATGGCATCTTCGGCGGCTACCATGTCTTCGATTACGGCCTGAACGTAAACGGCATTGTCGTTGGCATAGAGCTGTGCAGCGTAGTTGGTGCTGAGGATGTCTCCGCTGGGACGGTAGCCGGCGTTCATGCGAACTTCGTAGATGCCGTTCTTAAGTCCTGTGAGGGTCTGGCTGATGTCCATCTGATGGAAGACGTTCTCGGCTGCTGACATGTTGACGTCGGTGTTTGTGCCGTAGCTGTAGCCGTAGAGGGGATTGCCGTTCTCGTCGGTGAGGTTGCTGTCCCATCCCTTCCATCCTTCTGCGAAGTCGGGGTTGACGAGGAGTGCGGTGATGTCCATTCCTACTCCGTATCCTGCCTTGACGGCGTTGGCGTAGAGGCCTTTCATGAAGTCTTTCTCGGCGGTGATGACGCTGTCGGGGAGTTCGTGGTAGTCGTAGATGAAGTGGAAGGCTCCCTGCGGATAGAGTTCGCTGGGCTCGTCGTCGTTAGCCAGATAGTCGGTGAGGATGTCGAGGGCGTCAGTTGCCTCGAGGTCGTTGTTGTCGAGGTAGTCTATGATTTCCTGTGCTGCATCGTTGTAGGAGGCATAGACTTTGACGCTGGCGTTTATCTGCGACTGGGCGGTGGTTACGGCTGTGTTGTTGGCAACGAGTTCTTCGACGTCGGCGGACTCTACGAGGTCAGCGACGAGGTCTTCGTAGTTGTCAAGGAGTGTGGTGGTGGCGTGTACGTCGGTGTCGAAGTCGTTGGCTGCATTTACGTAGTCATAGCGGAGTTGCTCGAATTCTTCTTCTGTGCCGAAAGTGAGTTCGGTCATCTGTATTTCGCTGTCGGCATATGGTCTGGATATCTCGACACGGAAGTATTTGTATTCCTCGCTGACACCTTCGCTGAATCCGAAGTGTGCCTTTGTGAAGTTGGCTGCAGGGAGACGGTCGTGAAGTACGCCCTCTCTGCTGTCGAGCAGTACCCATCCTTCGGCATCGCGGGTAGCCTGCGAGCTTGTCTCGAAGTTGGCGCCGTAGATCTTCCAGTCACCCCAGTTGCGGTGGGTGTAGGAACCTGTGTCGTTGCCGGTCATCAGGGTGTAGAAGAAGGGCTGGATGGGTGTGAGTGACTTGAAGATGACGTAGGCTCCTGTGGAGGGCAGGATGCCGCCCCACTTGGTGGTCTCATCGCCATCGACGAGTTTTGTCCAGTTCTCGCCGTCGCCCCATGAGGTGTTGCCTGCGATTACTACGAAGCCACCTTCGTCAATCTGCTTCATGAGCCCCTGAACGAGTGCTATCTGCTCGCGAATCTCGGGTGTGGAAAGGAGACGGGTACGCATGATGTATTCGTAGGAGCCGTTGCTGTAGAGGTCGCCCGGTTCTACATCGTCGGTGAAATAGGATACCATGGCGGGTTCGAACTCGGCAAGGCCCTCGAGATAGACGAGGTTGAACTCATCTACGACGTCTTGGTAGTCGTAGTAGGCCGACAGGGATTCTTCGATTTGTGTCTGCAGACTGGTGAGGGTGTTGTAAAGCTCGCCGAGGTCGGCTGCAGATGCTGCGGTCTTGAGGTTGGCCAGGTTCTTCTTGTACTGGTCAATCAAGGTCTGCTGAACAACGAGGCCCTCGAGGTCGTAAGCTGCGAATTCGGCATAGAACTCGTCGCGCTCTTTCATGAAGTTGGCGGTGTTCTCGAAGCGGAACTCGGTCATCTGCATGCGGTCTCCACCGACGCATTCTGTAATTTCAATCTTGAAATATGAGTAGGGAGTGTCGGAGGCCTGCGAGAGGTAGAGGTAGGCGGGAGTGGTGCTGGTAGCGGGAATCTGCTCAGGACCGACGTTGCTCTTGTCGTCCAGCAGCACCCAGGCGTCGGACTCTCTCACGGCTTCTTCGTCGGAGTCGAAGTTAGCACCGTAAATCTTGAATGTCTTCCAGTTGCGCTCAGGATATGTGCCGGTGTCGTTACTGGTGAAGAGACGATAGTAGGTCGGAACAATCGGGCCTTCGTTCGTCCTGAAAATGATGTACGAAAGGTTGTTCTCGTGCATGTGGCACCACTTCGTACTTTCGTCGCCGTCAATGAGAGAACCATAGTCCTCGGAGGAACTGAAGCCTTCGGTACCTTCCAACGGGGTGTAGGTGACGTCGATGGCTCCCTCTGTCAGGTCGTTGGCATATTTCTCCAGCATGGCGTTGGCAAAGCGGGCCTCCGAAGCTGCGCCTTCGATATCGAGCGGCATGTTTTCTATGATGTACTGGTAGGTACCGTTGGGATAGGTGCTGCTCGGACCGGCATTTGTGGTCAGATAATTGCCAATCAGAGTGCGGCCTTCGGCGGTCAGGCAGTTGTGGCTTTCGTAGTGCTTGCGAATGGTGGTAATGACGTTCTCATAGTTCTGATAGGAGATTATGGAACGGGTGATATTCGATTTGGCCTCGTCAAGTTTATCTACGTCTTTGAGGAGCTCAGCAACGGTCTTGGCACTTTCAAAGGTGCTCAGGGTAGCTTTGTAGTTGTCCAGATAGAGCTTGTAGGCAGGCTTGTTCAAGTCGAAGTCTGAATACCCTTTTATCATTTCCTCCTTGAAGGCATCGAAAGACTTCTTTGTGCCCAGCTGGAACTCAGACATCTGCATGTGCGAAGCGCCAGCCGATTCACGGATGTATATCTTGAAGTATTGGTACGACTTGCTGGTCGGTGCAGACAGGTCGTGATACGTCGGGATGTAGTTGTCGTCGGGCAGGATGTCCGTACCGATGTCGCTCTTCTCGTCGATGAGTTCCCATGCGTCGGATTCGTAGGTGGCTTCCTCGTCGTTGCTGAAGTTAGCACCGTAGATTTGCCACGTCTTCCAGTTACGGCCCAGATATGTGCTGTTGTCGTTAGCCGTAATCAGCGTGTACCAATAGGGAGTGAATTCCTTGCTGGCCTTGAAAACGAGCCATGCAGGGATGGTGCTTGTACCCCACTTCGTATCGGTCTTGTTGTCGAAGAGCTTACTGGAGCCGCTGCTGGCATTCACATCGCCGCTGTTGGCGTTGGTGAGCAGTGCCGTGAAGATGATGGCATCCATTTCGCTCGTTGAACCGAAGTTGAATTCAGCCATCTGAACGTAGTTGTTATAGTTGCCTACTTCAAGGCTGACAACATCCAGCACCTCAATCTTGAAATAGAGGAATGGTGTGGTCACATGCTCTGAGAAGTAGAAGTCGCCCGTAGCGTTGCTGGTCTGAGGCAGTTCCAGGTCGGTGATGTCTCTCTTGTAGTCCAACAGAACCCAAGCGTCGGATTCTTTCACGGCTTCTTCGTCGGAGTCGAAGTTGGCACCGTAAATTTTCCACTCCTTCCAGTTACGGCCAGGATAGGTGCCGGTATCATGACCGGTAATCAGGTAGTAGGTCTCAGCAACAACAGGTTGATCGGCCTTCATGACGACCCAGGTGTTGTCTTTGTCAAAGACCTGCCCCCACTTCGTGTCGAGTTTTCCATCGACAAGACCATAGACTCCGCTCGTCGTCGAGTTCGTACGCGAACCGTCAAGAGCGGTGAGTTTGACTTGACTCCATGCACCGAGTGCTATGAAGCAAGAGAAGAAAAGTAGTACGATTCTTTTCATAAATGTTTTAGTTTAATAATTAGTAATGTATAAAAGAGTGTTTATATAAATTTTGTAATGCTTATTAGTGCTTCATGGCGTATCATTTTAGGACTTGTCACGGCAAATTTATGAACTTATATTCATTTTTGCAAGTTTTATGATTAAAAATTCTAAATTTTTTTTATTTCAATGCAAAATTACTCGATTTAGGGTAGATTAGGGTAGATATTCTCTGTAGAAACACAAAAAAGTCTGACACTTTTCTCTGCGTATTTCTTTTAAGAAAAGAATTTTGCGTGTCGAAGCGTGTTTCGACGCTTGACGCAGCGTGCTGCGACAGCCGTCGCACCACGGTGCGTTTTCCGCAGGACTGCGTTCCTGCTGATATTTTTCTGGAAAGAACAAGAAAACGTAAAATTTGCAAGTGTTGATAATCAAGCGGTTAGAAAATCGCCGTTTCGCGATGCGCACGCCGTCGCAGCGAAAGACATCCATTCTCACAGCATCTCACACCCCGTTTCGATGCCCCTCGCGACGGTTCTCATCTTGCAATCTTCCGATTTCCGTACATACCTCCGAAAATAATCTTGCTATTACTTGCTGCGTATCGCTTTTCTCACTATCTTTGTTCCCATGAAACACGTTTTGCCCATACTGCTGCTCCTGATCTGCCTCACGGCGAGGTCGCAAGAAAGCTCGTCCGACATCCGCGAGGCGCAAAATGCGCTGGTGGAGCGGTTGAAGACTTTCGGTAAGGTGGTTCCACAGGAAAAAGTATATATCCACATGGACAACACCTGCTACTTCCAGGGTGACACCATCTGGTTTGCAGCCTATCTGCGGCAGACGACCGACGACTGCCCGTCTCTGGTGAGCCGTGTGCTCTACGTTGAGCTGCTCAACAACGACGGATATCTGGTGGAGCGCAAGCTCGTCGAAATGGTGCGTGGCCGCGGAGAAGGTTTCTTCGCCCTGAACAAGCCCATCCAGTACAGCGGTTTCTACGAGTTGCGGGCATACACGCGCTGGCAGCTGAACTGGGGACAGACCGTACGCGAGCATCAGCGAAGGTATATCGGATACATGCGCGAGGCGATGGAGCGACAGTATCTGGACTATGAGAAGCTCTACAGCCGCGTATTTCCTGTCTATGACCGCCCGAAGGAGGCCGGCGAATATACGCGTGACATGACGCTGCGCCACCTGCAACGATACTACAGCAAAGACCCCAACGAGCGCAAAGTGAAGTTGATGTTCTATCCCGAGGGTGGAAATCTCATTGCCGGCATAGAGAACCGCGTAGCCTTCGAAGCTACGATGGACGACGGCGAGTGGATGGAGGGAAACCTCGCCATCAGCCCTGCACCAAACGGGGGAAACGATGCGATAAAGACCCAGAACCGTGGCCGAGGGACATTCACAATTGTGCCCGAAGCAGGAAAGACGTATGAGGTGACATTCACCACACCCGACGGCAACAAGGTGAAGGAGAAACTGCCGAAAGCAGAGACCGAAGGAGTGTCGCTGCAAGTGAGGCAGGAGGGCGACAGCATCGTCATTGAAACGAAAATTGCCGGTCTCGCCCCCGACACGCTGGCGCTGACAGTGATGAACGAGGGTAAGGTGGAGGACTTCTGGTTGCTGGCAGAAAACAGGGAACTGAGGATGAGCAAGGAGGATTTGCACTGCGGCGTGAACCAAGCTACGGTGTTCGACACGCAGGGACGCGTCTATGCCGACCGCCTCTTCTTCGTGACGAAACAGGACGAGATGCAACCCACACTGACCATCGACGGCATCAGGGACAATTACCAACCTTATGAGAAGATAAGTTTGGGCATCAAGGGAAAGGCACAGGACACGCCCATCTCGCTGGCCGTACGCGATGTGGCGCAGATGGATAACCTCTTCGACAACGCCAGCATATTGACGGAGATGCTGCTATCGAGCGAGATCCGAGGCTTTGTCCCCGACCCGGGATGGTACTTCGAAGCCGAGGATGACGAACACCGTCAGGCGCTCGACCTGCTGATGATGACACAAGGCTGGCGGCGATTCAATTGGCGCGACATGGCAGTGAAGGGCGAGTGGGAGCTGACGCATCCCAACGAAGCCACGCCCATCCTCACGGGATATGTGGACAGATATTGGTCGGGAATTATAAATAACGGTTTCGCCACCGCCAGCACCGCAATAAGAAACACGCTGCCCGATTTCGACACCGGCATTGTAAGTTCCTCATCTTCTGGCTCGTCGTCGAACAGCAACGGACTGGGAACGTCGGACTCGAACGAACAGGACGCGGTGGCACAACCTGACGACGGGGATACGGAAGGCGAAAGCCTGTCTCTGATGGAAAATGCATTGAACAACAAGCAGAAAAAGAAAAAGAAAAAGTCAAGGATACTGGTGCATGCCGAGCTGATTACGGGTGACATAGAGCCGCAAATCGGAGACATAGAGACCGTCAACGGAGATTTTCAGGTCCAGCTGCCACGCTACTACGGATCAGGTCTTTTCTACATCGGGGCATCAGACACGACGAAGTGGGATAAAAAGAAGAAGTACACGTGGGTGCAACAGAAATACAACGATGAGGACAGCCCTGCAGGACTGAGAAACAGGATTAAGTTCTATGTGGAAGAGCCCGAATACATCGTGCGCCTTCGCTTCCCCTATCCCCAGTTTGTCAACCCCTTCACCTTCCAGCAGAACCACCTGATGTCCAGCCGAGATACACTGAACACCCCGCCCGAACTGCTGGCTGACGGTACGCGCGTGCTGAACACGGTGACCGTACGTGCGCGTCGCGGCGGTCTCCGTCGTTTCGACGACTCTCAACCTGTGCTCATCCTGGATGCCTACGAAGCATACAACGCGGCCATTGACGACGGACTGACAAACGGCTCGTACGACACTGACGACGATGGTGAATTGGCGGTGAAAAGTCGGTTTCAGAAGCTGCGTTCGATGGAGGAAATGATGCTCTACGCAATCATCGGAGACATGAACACCTTTGGCAGCACCAACGCTTACAACCCCGTGCGCTACGGGCCCGGTGCCACGCGGCGCGGCATCACCGATGAACTGCGCGACATACCCATAGATTCAATTTACTATCCCAAATACCTGAACTCGAAAAGCTGGATGGGAGACAGCGGAATTGGGATGTCGCCTGGCGAGATGTACGATTACGACCGACTGTGCAAGCTGGATAAGTTCCTCATCTACACCGACTATGCGCCACGTCTCTACGGCGACAAACGTTACGACGGAGCCAATGGGCCGCAGAACACCATCGTGGTATATCCCTACCCGGACGGCAGCAGGCGGCCCGAATATCGCGACCGACGTTATCTGATTGAGGGTTTCGCCGAGCTGGCAGACTTCTACAGCCCCGACTACAGCCAGCGTGTGCCGCAGGAGCCCAAGGACTACCGCCGTACGCTGTACTGGAACGCCAATGTGAAACTGGACGACGAGGGGCACGCCAACGTGACATTCTACAACAACAGCCGCACCATGCAGCTGAGTGTGAGCGCAGCCGGACAGACCAGCGAAGGCACGCTGCTGTGGAACGAGCAGTAAAAGAATAATTCTACTCCCCCGTAAAACTGATTGCTGAAGCTGCCTTTGCCAGACCGCAGAAAAACGCACTGCGGTGCGACGGCAAACGCAACGTGCTGCGACAGGCTACGCACCGTGGTGCGACGTTTGTCGCACCACGGTGCGTTAAAAACAAGTATCTATGAACACATCAAGCAGCATCGTCCTGCGGAACGAGTCCGAGGAAGCGGCACTGGAAGTCTTTCTTGCGCATGCTGGGGAACTGGGAACGCGGGTCAACATCGCCACGCGAACGCAGGTGGTCAACGACGCGGTTGTAGCAGTCCTGCACAGAAATGGCCTTGAGACGCGCACGGAAAGTGGTGTCAACGTATTGGCATTTCTGCGTCTCAGGTATATTCACAACGCGCTTGAAGTTGATGGTGATTTCGTACCAGCCTATCTGAATGGCGCTGCTGGACTCGGGACGCTCGCGGCGCTCGGCAGGTCGTTGTTCGGCTTCGTCACGCTTCTGCTGCCCCATCTGCTTGAAGGCTTCGAGGGTTGCGAGCGGAGTCTTGATGACTATGAAATATGATTTACCGCGCACCTTGTAGCGTTTGGGGTACATCACCGAACTTTCGGCATACTGACGAAGGTCGCTGAGCAGGGCGGCGTCGACGTTGAGGTCGGGAATTTTAGAAAGGAACGGTACTGCCTCGTCGATGTTGCTGACGAGAATTTCGTTCTGAAAATAGCGTAGATAGAGATTCATATCAATTCAAAATACTAATTTCTAATTTATGTAATTGAACTTCGGCTTCCCTCTTTGCAATGTGAATATGAGGGACAGACAAAACGAAGTGTGCAATAAAAAACTGCGCAAAATTAGTATTTTCTTTTGAAATAATGAAATTTTGAACTGCGAAATGATTCAATTTGGTGGGTTTTGTGTAATTTTGCTACTTGAAATGTGGCAAAGACTGATTCGTTTTCTCAGAGACTGGACGTTGCCGGTGGGTATGATTGCCGGCGCCGCGTCATATTTGATTCTGTCTCGCATCGACGCACTGACGCCATACAAGAGTGAGCTGCTGCGTGGTGTTGCCATCGTGCAGCCGTTTCTGATTTTCTGCATGCTATTCCTGACATTCTGCCGCATCCGCCTCTCGGATTTCCAGTGGCGCAGGTGGTATCTGCCGATGCTTGTGTTTCAGACGGTGGGGTTCGTGCTCTGCTGCCTACCGGTGATGTCGGGCAATCTGTCGCAGGAGTCGCGGCTGGTGGCAGAGTGCGGGATGCTCTGTCTGATATGCCCTACAGCTACGGCAGCGGCTGTAGTGACGCGGAAACTGGGAGGCGACATGGCTTCGGTGACTTCGTACACAATGCTCATCAACATCGTGGCAGCCGTGCTGTTCCCTGCCGTAGTACCGCTCATTCACCAAGGTACCGACGGTGGATTCGTTGCCAACTTCATCCGAATTCTATACCATACGTTCCCGATGCTCATCCTGCCGATGATTGCGGCTGGATTACTGCGCCGGATATGGCCGTCAGCCACCGAATGGATTGCCCAGTGGCGTGACATGCCTTTCTACCTGTGGGCGGTGTCGCTGTCGCTGGCCATCGCAGTTTCGGTGAGAAGTCTGGTGAACAGCAGGTGTGGGATGCTCTGCCTGGCAGGCATAGCGTTGTGTTCACTGACGGCCTGTGCCATTCAATTTGCATTCGGACGATGGTTGGGACGGCGCGAAAAGAAGTCTGACAAGAGCGAGACGGTGAGTGCCACTCAAGCTTGCGGACAGAAGAATACCGTGCTCATAATTTGGCTGGGATATACCTTCCTGCCCCCCGTAACAAGTTTGGCAGGTGGTTTCTATTGCATCTGGCATAACGTATATAATTCTTACCAGTTATACCAGCAACGAAAAACATCAGCGTAAGAGATAGAACTGGGAAGTAAGTTGATTGTATTCGGGTGTGCGATGTCCGTCTGATTCCTGCAATACCAATACTTCACTTGATGTATTTATAAATGCTGATAACGAAAATGTTAGAAGAGAACGAGTGAATGGTTTCGTGGCGGTGGTTCGGACATCACACCGACGTATCATATGAAGTCCCTGAATATGGCATAAACCAAGAAAGACCGGTGCGGCGTTGAACGGTATTATGACAGAGAATTTACCATCTGCAGAAAGCAGGCGAAGGACGTTTTCAACAAGCACAGGAAAAGGCAAGAGGCTCTCGTGACGGGCTACGCTACGCGCCTGATTGGGTGAAAGTGTGGTTTCGGTATGGAAAGGGGGATTGCAGAGAATTTGGTCAAAAGGTTGGGGAGAAAGAAAGTCGCGAATGTCATTGTGGAAAATCTCAACACGGTCGGCAAAGGGACTGGCAAGGACATTCTGTCGGGATTGTTCGACCGAAGGCTGGTGTATCTCCACACCAACGACTTCGGCTTGCAAAGCACGCTGGGCAGCCATCAGCGCGACAAGACCAGAACCTGACCCAATATCAAGAATATGAGTGGCTGCGGTGAGGTCGGCCCAGGCTCCGAGCAATACCCCATCGGTGCCCACTCGCTGGGCGCATCGGTCGTGAAAGATCGTGAATTGCTGAAATCTGAAATAGGGCTGACTCATAATTTTATGCAAAATTACACATTTTAAGATTTTGGTGGGCCGAAAATTGACGTTTTTTTTGTACTTTTGCAGCCGTTTCAGAATAGATAAAGTATGGAATTTAGATATATGAGCAAGAATAGTGCGACGTTCTCGTTTGTGACCGACGTGCCTGGAGATGTCAATTCGATGATGCATGCCCAGGAAGACGGCCATGTGATGATACTTGCCATCCGCGACAACATTTTGTTCCCCGGCACGGTGAACCCGATTGTCATCGGTCGCAAGATGTCGATGTCGACCATCCGTCAAGCCGAACGTAAGGGAAGCCTGATTGGCGTCTTCTGCCAGACTGACCCCGAGGTGGACGAACCGACGTACGAGGACCTGATGCACACTGGTGTGATGGCAAAAGTTATTCACACGATTGAGACTCCGGACGGAAACACGAACACGCTGCTGCAGACTCTAAACACGGTGAAGCTGCACAATCTGGGCGTGGGCAAATATGGATATGTGGGCGATGTGACAGCCTACACTGACGTAGAGCCTGAGCCTGTGGAATGGCGCGAGTATGAGGCGATGCTGAATCTGATTAAGGAGCGCGTGATGGAGTTCGGACGAATAACGAATAACATTCCGTCAGAGATGATGCACTTCATTGACGGAATGCCGGCATCGACCTTCATGATGAACCTTGTGTGCTGCAACCTGCCCATTGACGTGAAGACGAAAAAGAAACTCTTGCTGTGCCACAACGAGGCTGACCGTGCCCACCAACTGTTGGTGGTTCTGAGCAACATCATCCAACTGGCTCGGATTAAGCTGAACGTGGAACGGAAGACGCAGTCGGACCTCGACCAACAGCAGCGCGAATACTTCATCAATCAGGAGATTCACAATCTGCAGGCCGAGCTTGGCAACCGCGACGATGCAACGGCAAAATCGGAAGACATAGCACAACTGAGAAACAGCGCCGATAAGAAGTTGTGGAGTCCGAAGGTGGCTGCGATCTTCGAAAAGGAGGTGAGCAAGCTCTCGCGAATCAACCCGCAGAGTCCCGACTACAATGTCCAGCTGAACTATCTGCAGACGATGGTGAACCTACCTTGGGACTACTGCACCGACAGCTCTATCAAGATAGACGCCGCAGAGAAGATTCTCAACAAGGACCACTACGGGATGGAGAAGGTGAAGGAGCGCATTCTGGAACATCTGGCGGTGCTGAAACTACGTAACGACCAACGCAGCCCCATCCTGTGCCTGTATGGTCCTCCGGGTGTTGGTAAGACAAGCCTGGGACGTAGCATCGCAGAGGCGCTGAAACGAAAATATGTTCGAATAAGCCTGGGCGGAGTGCATGACGAGAGCGAGATTCGCGGCCATCGCCGCACCTACGTCGGAGCCATGCCCGGACGTATCATCAAGGGAATTCAAAAGGCTGGTAGTAGCAACCCCGTCTATATTCTGGACGAGATAGACAAGATTTCGCAGCAGAACATCAACGGAGACCCATCGTCGGCCATGCTGGAGGTGCTCGACCCCGAACAGAATAACGCTTTTCACGACAATTTTCTCGATGTAGACTACGACCTGAGCCGTGTGATGTTCATTGCCACCGCCAACGACATCACGGCCATTCCTCGGCCCTTGCTGGACAGAATGGAACTCATCGAAGTGAGCGGATACCTAACCGAGGAAAAGATTGAGATTGCAAAACGTCACCTTGTTCCGAAGAAAAAGGAAGAGAACGGCCTGAAAGACCGCAAGACGCTGAAGCTGAACAAAGCCGCGCTGGAATTCATCACAGAACGGTACACTCGGGAAAGCGGAGTGCGCGCTCTGGAGAAACAGATTGACAAACTGTTCCGAAAGATTGCTCTGGAATATGCCAGAAACGAATCGTTCTCTCTGACTACAATCACCCCCGAAGAGGTTGAGGCTCGTTTGGGCAAACCTATCTTCAGCCGAGAAAAATACCAGGGCAACGAATTTGCCGGAGTCGTAACGGGATTGGCGTGGACCAGCGTCGGCGGAGAGATTCTCTTCATCGAAACAAGCCTGAGCAAAGGAAAAGGTGGGAAACTGACACTGACGGGAAATCTGGGTGACGTGATGAAGGAAAGCGCCATGCTCGCCCTGGAATACATCAAAAGTCACGCCGATCAGTTGGGGCTCGACATGCGCATCTTTGAGAACTACAACATTCACGTTCACGTCCCCGAAGGAGCCGTACCGAAAGACGGGCCCAGCGCCGGTATCACCATGGCCACAAGTATGGCAAGCGCTCTGACACAGCGAAAGGTGAGACAAAACTTAGCCATGACCGGCGAGATTACGCTGCGCGGAAAGGTGCTCGCTGTGGGTGGAATCAAGGAAAAGATTCTTGCAGCCAAACGAGCCGGCATCACAGACTTGATTCTCTGCAAGGAAAATCAGAAGGACATCGCAGAGATTCCCGAGATGTATCTGAAAGGACTCCACTTCCACTACATCGAGACCATCAGCGATGTATGGCGTATAGCACTCACCGACGAGAAGGTGAATGATGCAATAGAATTTACGTTCAACGAAGAAAAGACTGATACAAAGACAGAATGAAGTTCCAACTCGAACATGCCGACGCCAACACAAAGGCCAGAACGGGACGCATCTCAACGGCTCACGGAGAGATTCTTACCCCCATCTTCATGCCTGTAGGAACTGTCGGAAGTGTGAAAGGCCTCACCGTGGATGACCTCCACAGAGAGGTTGGAGCACAGATTATTCTGGGTAACACCTATCATCTCTATCTTCGCCCCGGAACAGAGATTCTGGAACAAGCCGGAGGATTACATTGTTTCAACGGCTGGGATGGGCCGATTCTGACCGACAGCGGCGGCTTTCAGGTTTTCTCGCTGACAGGTATTCGCAAACTCACTGAGGAGGGCTGCACTTTCCAGAGTCACATCGACGGTAGCCGACACATCTTCACCCCCGAACGGGTCATGGACATTGAGCGCAGCATCGGCGGTGACATCATCATGGCTCTTGACGAATGTCCTCCGGGGAACAGTGATTATTCCTATGCCAAGAAGAGTCTGGGCCTTACCCATCGATGGCTCGACCGCTGCATCACCAGATTCCGTGAGACCGAACCGCTCTACGGTTACGAGCAAAGTCTGTTTCCCATCGTTCAAGGCTGCACCTACAAAGACCTGCGCATTGAAAGTGCCGAGTTCGTGGCAAGTAAAGAGGCCGACGGTAATGCTATCGGCGGGCTGGCCGTAGGAGAACCCACAGAGGTTATGTACGAAATGATAGAAGTGGTGAACGCCATTCTTCCGACCGACAAGCCACGATACCTGATGGGAGTGGGAACACCTGTGAACCTGTTGGAAGCCATAGAACGAGGCGTTGACATGTTCGACTGCGTAATGCCAACCCGCAACGGAAGAAATGCCATGCTCTTCACAAGGGAGGGCATCATGAACATGCGGAACAAGAAATGGGAGAACGACTTCTCCCCCATCGACCCCAACGGAACTGCAAGTGTCGATACGTTCTATACCAAGGCCTATCTGCACCACCTTTTCAAGGCTCAAGAATTGTTGGCGCTCCGCATCGCCTCGGTCCACAACCTCGCATTCTACCTCTGGCTCGTGGGCGAGGCTCGTAAACAGATTGCGGCGGACAACTTCGCACAGTGGAAACGACAGATGGTACCACAACTCGGTCAAAGGCTCTAAACAAATAAAGAGAGAACGATGAAGATTCCATTCCTTAAAAGAATAGACCGCTACCTGATAGCGAAATTTCTGGGGACCTATTTCTTCTCCATCATCCTCATCATCACCATTGCTGTCGTATTCGACTACAACGAGAACGTTGACCGTTTCACGACCCATCACGCCCCGATGAGCGCCATTCTGGGGCAGTACTACCTCAACTTCATTCCTTATTATACGAACCTTTTCAGCGCGCTCTTCGTGTTCCTGAGCGTAATATTCTTTACGAGCAAACTTGCCGAGGGGAGCGAGATCATAGCCATGATAAGCACCGGGATGAGTTTCCGTCGTCTCATGCGGCCCTACATGATCAGCGCTGCCCTCATCGCCGGCATGTCGTTCTATCTCGGAGCCGAAGTGATTCCCAAGGGCAGCATCAAGCGCCTCGCCTTCGAAAACCAATACAAACGCTTCAAGAAAAATCCCACCTATGCCGACAATGTTCAGTTACAGGTCGATACGGGTGTCATAGCATTCCTCGAGCACTTCAACGGCATCTCCCGCACCGGCATTCACTTCTCGCTCGACAAGTTCGAAGACAAGAAACTCGTCTCTCACCTTACCGCCAAGACCGTTGTCTACGACACCCTCAGCGACGTTCGCTACCGATGGCAACTGAAAGACGTCACAGTCCGAGACATGAGGGGAATGCGAGAGAAGATAACCTACATCCCCTCAGTCGATTCCATTATCATGATGGAGCCGCAGGACTTCCTCTTCACCCGAAACCAGCAGGAGACCATGACCAACAGCGAACTGCGAGAATACATCTCGAAGCAACGACTCCGAGGAAGCGCCAACCTGAAAGTCTTCGAGGTCGAGTACCACAAACGCTACGCCACGCCTTTCGCGGCCTTCATCCTCTCCTCCATAGGCCTCTCCCTCTCGTCTCGGAAGCGCAAGGGCGGAATGGGGCTCTCCCTCGGAGTCGGACTCGCACTCAGTTCCATCTACATCCTTCTGCAGACCGTCTCTGCTACCTTCAGCATTCAGGCCGGAATGCACCCAGCCCTCGCCGCATGGACCCCCAACATACTATTCTTCTTCATCGCCTGGTACCTCTATACAAAGGCACCGAAGTAGGCAAACTCACCACCAATATCGACAGATGGATTTCTACGACTTAGACCTCAACGACCTCGTTCTCGATGCGCTCGACGACATGAACTTTACCACCGCGACGCCCATCCAGGAACACGCAATACCCCCCATTCTTGAAGGGCGCGACCTCCTCGGAGTGGCACAGACTGGAACCGGCAAGACCGCTGCCTACCTGCTCCCCATCCTCAGCATGCTTCAAGATGGAGACTACCCTCGCGACGCCGTCAACTGCATCATCATGTCGCCGACCCGCGAACTCGCGCAACAGATAGACCAAGCCATGCAGGGCTTCGCCTATTATCTGAGCGATATCAGCAGCGTGGCTGTTTACGGAGGAAACGACGGAGTACGATACGAACAAGAGAAGCGCGGAATGCAACGCGGAGCGGACATCCTGATTGCCACCCCTGGAAGACTCATCAGCCACCTCAGCCTCGGCAATGTCGACCTCAGCCGCGTCACCTTCTTCATACTCGACGAGGCCGACCGCATGCTCGACATGGGATTCAGCGAAGACATCCTGCAGATTGCCAAACACCTGCCCCATCACAGGCAGACCATCATGTTCTCCGCCACCATGCCCCAGAAGATACTCGCCCTCGCCCGCAACATCATGCACAATCCCGTCGAAGTCAAACTCGCCGTGAGCAAGCCCGCCGACAACATCCGACAGAGCGCCTACATCTGCTACGAGACACAGAAGACCGAACTCGTCAAACACATCTTCCGACAGATACCCCCGCAGCGAGTCATCATCTTCACCGGAGCAAAGACCAAGACCAAAGACCTCGCCATCGCACTCGCAAAGGCTAAGTTCAACACCCGAGCCATGCACAGCGACCTGCAGCAGAGCGAGCGCGACGAAGTCATGCACCACTTCCGTTCCGGACACATCGACATCCTCGTCGCCACAGACATCGTAGCCCGAGGAATCGACATCGACGACATACAACTCGTTATCAATTATGACGTTCCGCACGACGAGGAAGACTATGTCCACCGCATCGGGCGCACAGCCCGGGCTGGGCGGGGAGGACAGGCCATCACCCTCGTCAGCGAGAAAGACCAACCCTACTTCCGACAGATAGAGCACTTTCTCGGCAAAGAGATATCAAAGAACCCACTGCCGCCAGAAATAGGAAATGCACCAGCCTACGGCAAACAGAGCGGAGAGAAACGACGCAACCGAGGAGGTCGGCGCAGCAACCGTCACTCCCCGAGACGCCCCGGAAACAATAAGGGAACAAAGAAAAGTTAAAACCCGAATTCTAAAACCGATTCAAGTTAAACCACACAAACAGAAGAGCCCGCAAGCATTCCTTGTGGGCTCTTTACGTTTATCTCAAATTCGGGTTAATCTCAAATACAGTTTCAGCGCCGAATATCCTGCCGGAATGCCACCATCCTGACAGCCGTCACAGCAGCCTCGTCGCCCTTGTTGCCCAACCTGCCGCCCGCACGGTCCAGCGCCTGCTCCAGCGAGTTGCAAGTCAGCAAGCCATAGACCACCGGCACATCGCCCACCGCATTCAGGTGAGCCAAACCCTGCGTAGTCCCTTGGCAGATATAGTCAAAATGAGGAGTGTCGCCGCGAATCACACAACCGATGGCAATCACAGCATCCACCAGCCCGCTCTTCGCCATCTGCGCCGCCCCGAACACCAGTTCGAAGCTTCCCGGCACACGTTTCAGCAAGATGCGGTCGTCCGTCACACCCAGCCTCGAGAGCGTAGTCCGCGCTCCCTCAGCCAGCGTACCCGTCACCTCGCCGTTCCAGTCGCTCACCACAATGCCGAAGCGCATCCCGTCAGTCGAGGGGACAGCGCCCGCATCATAGTCCGAGAGATTATGCAGCGCAGTAGCCATCAGAAACAAGAGGGAAACCGCCCTACTTCAGGCGCTCAATGTACTTGTCGATGTTCGTCGACTCCACACTCTGCTGGTACTTCGCTTTCACCGTCTTATAGCAGTCCAGCGCCTTATCATTCTTCTCCAGCGATTCGTAAAGCTGTGCAGCCTGAATCAGGAACGTCGGGCTCAGCGTATTATTGTCAGCCCGCTTCGCAGCCTTCTCAAGCGTCTTCGCAGCCTTCTCCGTCTCACCCTGCTGAGCATAACAGTTGCCCAGGGCAGCCAAGGCAGCAGGACTGATCATCTGGTCACCGGCATCGCCAAACTTCTCCAGTTCAGTAATAGCCTCCTCCGTCTTACCCAAGTTGGCATAACACAGACCCGCATAGAGATGAGCCAGATTGCCCGACTTCGTGCGACCATACTTGCTGGCAACCTCCAGCAGACCCACAGCCTGCTCGTTACCATTCAGCGCAGCCTCATAACTGCCCTGCTCGAAAAGCTCCTGTGCAGGGAAGAGCGCCTCGCGCGCAGCCTCGTTGCGAGGAGTCCACACAAACTGGTGGAACAGCAACACCGCAATCACAACAGCCAGCACACCGCCGCCTACATACAAAATCTGCTTCTGATACTTCTCCATGAACGATACCGAAGCCGCAATCCGCTGGTCCAGTTCATTCTCCTGAGACACTTTCTTCTTTTTAGCCATAACTCTTTATAGTAATTTTAACATTATTCAATCCATGTCCGGGACAACCCACTTATAGCGCCGAAGCCCCAAAAACGCCGCAAAATTACACATTAAAAATCAGAAGACGAAATTTCCACACCATTTTTTCGCCCCACCCCACACATTTTTTCCGCGAAAAGCCGTAAATTTGCAAAGACAAACACCCCAGACACCCCATCCAGACACACCTACCCCCATGCAGCTCAACCACCTCAGCATACTCAACTTCAAGAACATCCGTCAGGCCGACCTCACCTTCTCCCCCAAGGCCAACCTCATCCTCGGCATGAACGGAGAAGGCAAGACCAACCTCCTCGACGCCATCCACCTCCTCAGCCTCTGCAAGAGCGCCATCGGAACCCCCGACAACCTTCTCATCAACCACGACGAGCAGCTCGCCATCCTCCAGGGCAGCTACACCCACGACGACGGCACTCCCGAGACCATCCACCTAGGACTGCGACGCGGAGCGCCCAAAACACTCCGACGCGGAGCCAAGCCCTACAGACGCCTCGCCGAACACATCGGACTCATACCACTCGTCATCGTCACCCCCGCCGACCAGCAACTCATCAGCGGCACCAGCGAAGACCGACGACGCTTCCTCGACCTCGTCATCTCACAATACAACCGCCCCTACCTCGAGTCACTCCTCCGATACAACAAAGCCCTCCAGCAGCGCAACACCCTGCTACGGCAGCCCGCCGAACCCGACCCCGCACTCCTCAGTCTCTGGGAAGAACAGATGAGCAGCCAGGCACAGTACATCTACGAGACCCGCACCCGCTTCGTCCAAGACCTCATCCCCCACTTCGACCGCATACACCGCCTCCTCACCCAGAACAACGAGCCAGCCACACTCACCTACCAGTCGCACCTCCAGCGGCAGCCCCTCCTCCCCCAGCTCATCGACAGCCGCAGCCGCGACCGCGCCCTCGGATACACCCTCCACGGCATCCACCGGGACGACCTCGTCATGAACCTCAACGGCCACCCCATCCGACGCGAAGGCTCACAGGGACAGAACAAGACATACCTCCTCGCACTCAAGCTCGCCCAGTGGCACCACCTGCAGCAAGCCGCCCACACCACACCCATCCTCTTGCTCGATGACATCTTCGACAAGCTCGACGCTCAGCGCGTAGAACACATCGTCCGACACGTCACCGCCCCGCCCTATCGGCAAATCTTCATCACCGACACCAACCGTCAGGACATCCTCCACCTCGTCAGCCCCCTCACCCAGCCCTGCGCCGTATTCAACGTCACACAGGGAGAGATAACGGCCGAAGACCAAACCCTCTGAACCATGCACCGCCACACCGCCCAGCCCATTGCCGACCTGCTCCGCCAGTACCTCAGCCAGCAGCAGCTGCAGACGCCCCTCGCCGAGCACCGTCTCCTGCAGGCGTGGCCCGAAGTCGTAGGGCCCGCCGTCGCCGCCCGCACTGGTCGCATCTTCCTGCGCAACGGCACCCTACACGTCCAGATACGCAGCGCCGCGCTCCGACACACACTCACCCTCGCCCAGGCGCAGCTCGTCGCACAGCTCAACCGCGCAGCCCGACAGCCCGTCATCACCGCCATACACTTCTGCTGAAGACACAACATGCTGCGACAAGCAACGCACCGTGCTGCGACAGACGTCGCAGCACGGTGCGTTTTCAGTATCTCCCCAGTCCCGTTTCCCTTGCCGTTCAATCTCCGATGGTGTGCAGGAAGTCTTGGGCCTGCCGGAGCGTTTCGGGCTTTCCTACGTCGAGGATGCGCAGGTCGTCCTGTATGTATCCGTAGATGGGCTGGCTGGCGCAGTGCTGGAGGTAGAAGTCGATGATGCCGAACTTCTCGGGCTGTTCCTGCAGGAGGGGGAGGAGACGGGGGTGGATGACGTGTATTCCAGCGAAGGCAAGCTGTCGGCACTGCTGGGGCTGGAGGTCGGTGTGGGGGCTGCGGACTTCTCCGGTGGCGGTGTCGGTCCATCCGACGAGTCGCAGGTCTTGGTCGAAGAGGAGCTGTCGGCGCGCGGGTCGTGGGCTGACGAGGAGGAGTGCTGCGACGTCTTGTGCTGCGCTGAGGAGTGGCTGCAGGCGGGCGTTGCTGAGTATGTCTACGTTGTGGAGTAGGATGGGCTGGCGGAGGTCTCGCAGGAGTGGGAGTGCGTGGCGGAGTGCTCCTCCGGTGTCGAGGAGCTGGGTGCGCTCGTCGCTGTAGCGGATGGCGACGGGTTGGGGGTGGGCTTGGCACCAGGCTTCGATCTGGTCGGCATGGTGGTGGAGGTTGATGATGGCTTGGGTAAAGTGTTCACGGTGTAGCTTGGTGAGGAGGTGCTGAAGGAGTGGCTGTCCTGCGACGGGGACGAGTGCCTTGGGGAGGGTGTCGGTGAGCGGTCGGAGACGGGTGCCGAGGCCTGCGGTAAAGATGAAGGCTGTCTGGGGTGTGGGGAGTGTCTGATGGATGCCGAGCTCGCGGTGTATGAGGTGTATCTGTACGGGGTAGTGTTGGGCGAGGTGCTGGGCAAGGTGCTGGGCGCAATAGACGCTGCGGTGCTGCCCTCCGGTGCATCCGAAGGCAATCATGAGGTGTGTGAAGCTGCGCTGCAGGTATCGTTCGACGTGGCTATCGATGAGGGATTCGACGTGCTGGAGGTAGCGGAGAATTTCTCCGTTGTCTTCGAGAAAGCGAATGACGGGCTGGTCAAGTCCTGTGAGGTTCTTGTAGGCTTGGTATCGGCCGGGGTTATGTATGGAGCGGCAGTCGAAGACGTATCCTCCGCCGTTGGGTGTGGTATCGGCTGGGATGCCTTTGCGGTAGGAGAAGCTGTAGATGTGAATGTGGAGTTGCTGGTCGGCGGCGGGTGCCTCGGGGGGTGTCTGGTATTGTGGGAGGCCGACGAGCTGTGTGAGTATCTGTTGGAGGTAGGGATAGGGCAAAGAGTGACGGACGAGGTGTTGGCGGAGATTCTGGATGGCTGGGGGGATGCTTTGTAGGAAGTGTTGTTTGCGCTCGAAGTGTCCGCGGTATCCGTAGGCTCCAAGGACTTGTAAGAGTCGGAGCAGAACACAGAGGCTGAGGTCGGCATGGAAGCGTGGGATGTCGACTGGGATGTAGCGGCTGAGGCTGCGTAGGTAGGTGTCGATGAGTTGCTGGCGGAGGGTGTCGGGATAGTGTGCTGAGGCTTGCCAGAGGAAGCTGGCGAGGTCGTACTGGAGTGGTCCTCGACGGCCGCCTTGGTAGTCGATGATGTAGGGTTGGTCTTCGGGGCTGAGCATGATGTTGCGTGCCTGGAAGTCGCGGTGGATGAATACCTGGAGTGGGATGTCGGCGATGTCTTGGGCGAGGTGGCGGAAGTCTTCTTCGAGCCTGAGCTCGTGGAAGTCGATGCCCGAGGGTTTGAGGAAGCAGTATTTGAAGTAGTTGAGGTCGAAGAGGGCGCTGGTCTGGTCGAACTGTGGCTGTGGGTAGCAGTGGCTGTAGTCGAGGTCTCGGTCTGCTTTTATCTGTAGGTCTGGGAGGAGTTGGATGGTTCGGCTGAGGAGCTGCTGTTCTTGTGAGTTGTATTGTCCCTGGGCTTGTCGTCCTGCCTGGAGTGCGTCATAGAGTGTGCGGTTGCCGAGGTCGGTCTGCAGGTACCGGAGGCTGTCGGGGCTGGTGGCGAGGATTTGTGGTACGGGGAGTTGGTGGAGGGTGAGGTGTCGGGTGAGGTGGATGAAGGCTTGGTTTTCGTCGGCGCTGGTTCCGATGACTCCGATGACGGTTGTTCCGTCGGGTGCTGTGAGGCGGTGGTATTGTCGGTTGCTACCTGCAGTGGGCAGGGGTTGGCTTTGTGCGGGTGGGAAGCCGTAGGTCTGGGTGTATAGTTTGTGGAGCTGCTCCATGGTTTTCAGTGGATTTTGTTTTTTATCTGTCGGATGTTGATGTAGGTGAGGATGAGGGTGATGAGGAGTGCGAGGAGTATGGTTGGCAGGAGGCTGCGGGGGGCGGTCTGCGGGAAGAGGGGCTGGAGCTGATGGAGGAGGTGGCTGCGGAGGGATATGAGGAGGGCGAGGGCGAGAATGAGGACGAGGATATTGAGGAGGATGACGAGGGTCTGATAGGGTCGGGCGAGGCTGCGGGCGGTGTGTCCGAGGAGGCGGAGGGTTTGTATCTTCTGTGTGTTTTTCTGTATGAGGAGGTGGATGGAGAGGATGAGGAGGTAGATGGAGAGTAGGCTGACGATGGTTCCGACGGCGATGACGAGTGTGGTGAGGAGGCGTAGGATGAGGATGGCTCGGCTGGTGGTGGCTGTTTCGTCGGCGGTCTCGTAGTGGTGTAGGTCGAGGTATTGGGCGAGCTGTGGGTCGGCTGGGTTGTCGGTCTGGAGTATGAGGCGGGTAGGACGAGGGGTGTCGGTGTCTTGGGTGTAGCGTTGGTTGCTCCATTGGATGAAGTCGTCGGGGACGAGGATGGTGTTGAGGCGGGTGGTGAATCCTACGACGCGTCCTTGGAGTGTCTCTTGTCTGTGGTTTCCGCGCAGTGTTATGTTGAGGTTTATCATGGTGGCGAGGTTTTCGGAGACTTTGGGTAGGGCGTGTGTCTGGGCGAAGCCGAAGTTGTAGAGGGTGAGGTAGCTTCGTGGCAGGATGATGGGTACGACGGGCTGACGGGGGTCGAAGTGCCATCTGGTGAGGTCGGTGTCGATGAAGCTGTCGGGAACGCTCTCGAAGAACATGTCGGTGGAGATGGGGGGAAGTCCTTGTCCTGAGAGGGTGCAGGTGACGTCATATCGGCTGGCGGTGAAGGGTGCGATGCGAAGAGTGAAGGGCTGTCGGCGAAGGTCGTCGATTTCGTCTTGGCTGAAAGTGGGGTCGCTTCCGAGTCCGAGTGCATCGGAGGCGGTAAGGTGTTTGTTGAGGATGAGGTATTGTGGGCTGAAGATGCCGTCGGGCTGGGTGAGGAGTGGGCTGAGGTCGCGGTAGAGCTGGAAGGCGAGGAGTATGATGAAGATGCCGACGAGGTTGGCGAGGGTGTAGGCCGCGAGCTGGAGGGGGCTGATGTGGGCGCGGAGGAGCCGCCAGACGAGGGGCTGGGGCGAGGTATGGGTTTTCATAGGCGGAGATGGTTGTCGTAGGGCAGATTGGGGTGTTTGCCGATGCTGGTAAGGATGAGTGCTGCGGACTGTGCCCGGGCTTCGCTGAGGATTAGTTGGGCCATGAGTTGAGCGTTGTCTTCGTCGAGGTGGCTGATGGGTTCGTCGGCGAGGAGGAAGTGGAAGGGCTGACAGAAGGCTCTGATGAGGGCTACGCGCTGTTGCTGTCCGAGGCTCATGATAGCTGCAGGGGTGTTGAGCTTGTCGTGGATGTGGAGACGGCAGAACATTTCTTCTATCTGTTCCTGTGTCTTGAAATGTGTGAGGCGGTTTTTTATCTGAACGTTCTCGAGGGCGGTGAGCTCGGGGAAGAGGCGCATCTCCTGAAAGAGGATGGCGAGGCTGTGCTGTCGCAGATGGTCCCAACGGCTGGGGGTGAGGGTGCGGATGTCGGTGTCGTCGAAGGTAATCTGTCCCTGATAGTCGGAACGCTGTCCGTAGAGGTAGGAGCAGAGGGAGGTTTTTCCTGTGCCGCTCTGTGCCTCTACGAGGTATAGCTTTCCCCGCTGGAGTGTGATGTCTCGGTTCCAGATGTCGCTGCGGATGTCTGTCCGTTCGGCGAAGACTTGCGGCAGGAGTTGGTGGAGGTGGATGGTGTTCATGGCTGGATGAGATGTTGGAGCCATTGGGCTATGGGACGGTCGGTCTGGAAGATGAGTTGGAGCTGGAGCTGATGGCCTTCGGTTGCAGGTCCGTCGTTTTTTTGCATTTTGCGTTTTGCATTTTGCATTATGGGGGTGGAGGTTCCTTCTGAGAGCATCAGGGTGAGACGCGCTGTATTGGGTATGGGGCGAGACGAGGTTTCGGGTCTAAGGTGGGCAAGGAGCGAATGGATGTCGGCGGTGGCAAAGAGGCGGGTGTCGGCTGGTATGGGCTGCGCGGGTGAGGATGTCTCGAGGCAGGCGATGGCGGCAAGGAGTGGGCTTGGGGTGAGATAGAGGCGCTTGTTGCGGACGCCGAGATGGTATGTCTTGTTGTCGGTGGTGAGGGTGAAGTCGGTGTCGCTTAGGGCTCGGAAGTTGAAGAGGGAGGACATGATTCCGTGCTGCCAGCTCGGGGCATCGTCCAGGAAGCGAGTGTCGGTGAGGGCGGCTGTGAGGAGCCAGTCGGAGGGCGCGGTGATGTAGGTAGGGAGGACTATCTGGACATCGCCGCTGATGCTACGTATCATTTTGTCGGCATCGATGGCGAGGTTGAGGGCGACGAGGGCGGTGCGAAGTGCGGGGTGGCGTCGCAGGAGGTTGAGGAGATGTTCGCCGTTGAGGTTGAGGCGCGCTGAAAGGAATGGTTCGTCGGGGGCGAGGGCGGTCGTCTCGGTGGCGATGGGCAGTGCGACCTGACCGAGGGCTTCGAGTATCTCTTGCAACGCCGGATTGTGTGCCTTGAGCGAAAGTGCGAGCTGTGCTGTATTGTCGTGGGCAGAAAGGGCGCCTGTGAGTTGGAGGTCTTCGTCGTCAAGGGCAAAGGGCAGACTTCCGACGGAAAGGCCGAGACAATGCAGCAGGGCGGCGTGGGCATAGGTGGAGATGCCGACGATGCCTTGTTCTTCCTCGGCTTGCGTCAGCAGAGGATTCTTTCGAGATGAGGATTCCATCCATTGGCACATCTGACGGCGAAGGGTTGCGACCTCATCCTTGGAGACGGGACCTGCAGCGAGGACTCGGCGGGCATCGAAGGTCAGGAGCATATTCTTGTACTGTGCCCACTGATAGCCGTTCTCTGACGTTAAGGCGATATCATATCCTGAGAGGAACGATTCGAGGTCTTGCTTGTCGGAGAGGGTGGCAGAGAGGCCAATCTTGTCGTCTTTCGAGAGAAAGGCATAGACGGGGCGTTGCAGATTGAGCCCTGCTCCCCTACTCTCTTTTATCTGAAACAGGTGCAGGAGGTCTTCCTCGGTCGTCTGAAGGGAAGACAGCAGTTCCTGTGGATGTATGACGGCCACGGCAGGTGCATCATCGGGAACAACGGGATGGTCTGCCCGACCTCTGGCAAAGAAGATATAAAGAACGAGAGCCACAGTCAGGAGCGCGGCACCGATGAGGAGGATGAGTTTCTTCGTCATTCTGGTATCTGGTTTGTTATCTGCATCAAATGTACTGCCACCAGTGCTGCCGTTTCGGTGCGCAGACGGCTTCGTCCGAGACTGACGCTTCGAAAGCCGTTGGCCTCGGCAAGGCGCACTTCTTCGACACTGAAATCGCCCTCGGGCCCTACAAGAATACAGGTAGGAACGCCCGGACGCAAGAGTTCCATGAGGTACGGCTTGGAACTTTCAATGCCGATATCGGCTGAATCATAGCAGTGGCAGATGAATTTGTCGTCTTCGGTCCGCTCTTTCACGAATCGAGAGAAGACTGTCATCTCGTTGAGAATCGGTTTCCGCGCCTTGTGACTTTGCTTCATGGCGGAAACGAAGATGCGGTCGATGCGGTCGATCTTGACGGAATGACGTTCGCTGAACTGGCAATCGACAAAAGACATCTCGTCCAGACCAATCTCTGTGGCCTTCTCTGCGAGCCATTCGGTACGGTCGTTGAGCTTCGTCGGCGCCATAGCCAGATGGAGATGTCCTCGCCACGCCGGCTCCTGTGGCATCGTTTCGAGTATCTTGTATCTGCAGTGGTGGTTCGATACGGCGGTCAGTTCGGCCCGATAGAATGTGCCTCTGCCATCCATCAGAAAAAGTTCGTCGCCAGCCTGCAGACGCAACACCTTTGTGGCATGGCGCGCTTCGTCGTCGGGCAGACAGCCCTCCATCAACGGGTCGTAAAAGAATCGAACCTCTTTCATGAATGTTATTCTTGTTTTATTCCGCTGCAGATTTCTGCGGATTGTGCTTGTAGTTGAAAAAGAGGGCGAAGAGAACGGCTACAACGAGGATATAGGATGAGAAAATCCACCAGCAGGCGCTCCAGTTGCCCAAGGTATAGAAATTGCCATCTATCATTTCGGGATGGGTGAAGTGATTCACGACCTTTCCCGCTAGAAGCATTCCGATGGCCGCACCCAGACCGTTGTTCATCATCATGAAAAGTCCCTGCGCACTGCTTCGGATGTTGATGTCGGTCTCTTGATCGACAAAAAGTGAACCGCTGATATTAAAGAAATCAAAGGCGATACCATAAACTATCATCGAAAGCATGAGCAGGATGACACCCGGGAAACCTGGGTCGCCCACGGCAAAGAGGGCGAAGCGCAACACCCATGCCATCATGGATGTCAGCATCACAACCTTGATGCCGAATCGTTTCAGGAAGAAGGGTATCAGCAGAAAACACAATGTTTCGGAGACTTGCGAGAGAGAAATGAGGGTATTGGCATGATTCACGCCAAACGTATCGGCGAAAGCCTCGTCGGCACCGAACGAACGGATGAAGGGATTAGCATAGCCGTTGGTTATCTGAAGTGCAGAGCCCAGAAGTATCGAGAAGATGAAGAAGATGGCCATGCGACGGTCTCTGAAGAGCGAGAAGGCTTTCAGACCCAGCGCTTCGTAAAGGCTCGTCGCAGGCTTCGACTTATCAATCGGCATGGCTGGCAACGTGAGCGCATAAAGGGCCATCACAAGGCTCAGACAGCCCGAAACAGCAAATTGCCATGGCTTGTCCTGCAAACCGCTCCAGTCCACAATGAGCATGGTGATGATGAAACCAACGGTACCGAAAACTCTGATGGGCGGAAAAGCCTTCACCGTGTCTTGACCGGCACCCTCGAGCGCCGCAAAAGCTACGCTGTTGGAGAGCGCTATCGTGGGCATATAGAAGGAAAGGCTCAGCGTGTAGAGCGAAAAGATGATGGCAAAGCTGGCCGAGTGTCCTGCCGCATTCCCGTAGCAGGCAACGCCAAGCATCGCCAATCCAGCCAGCATCTGGCAGAGCGACAAAACCTTCCGTGCCTCAAGCCAACGGTCGGCCACAATACCCATCAGGGCTGGCATGAAGAGCGATACGATGCCTTGTATGCTGAAGAAATAGGGAATCTGCGCACTGAGACCTGCCGTTTCCAGATAGCGAGACATGCTGGTAAGGTAGGCGCCCCAAATGGCGAATTCAAGGAAACTGAGTATTGTCAGTCGGATTTTCAAGTTCATTCTTGATAAGGTTTAAGAGTTTATCGACTCGATTCGCATGGGTTTATTCCACGTAAAGCACCAGTCCTTTCAGGTATTCTCCTTCTGGATGATAGATGTTCACAGGATGGTCTGCCGGCTGATGAAGCTGATGGAGTATGCTGACGCGGCGCTGGCTGATGGCAGCAGCAGTGAAGACCGCCAGACGGAACTGTTCTTTGCTGACAGCCTGCGAACAACTGAACGTAAACAAAATGCCGCCGGGCTGTATCTTCTCGAAAGCCTTGGCGTTCAGTTTCGTGTAACCGCGAAGTGCATTTTTCAGCGAATCTTTGTGCTTGGCAAAGGCTGGCGGGTCCAGAATAATCAGGTCGTACACCTGTTCCATCTGGTCAAGATAGCGGAAGGCATCTTCGGCATAACCGCGGTGACGCGTCTCGTCCGGAAAGTTCAGCTGAACATTCTTTTCCACCAGTTCGATGGCCTTGGCACTACTGTCCACACTGTCCACAATCTGAGCTCCGCCACGCAAGGCATAGACACTGAATCCACCGGTGTAGCAGAACATATTCAGCACACGCCGATGGTTGGAGTATTTCTCGAGCAAAGCACGATTATCTCGCTGGTCCACAAAGAATCCCGTCTTCTGACCTTTCAACCAGTCTATGTGGAAGAGCAGTCCGTTTTCGCATGCCACGTCGCTCTCGCTTTGACCGTATAGAAACCCGTTTTCGGGTTCGAGGGCGGCCTTGAAAGGCAGCGTTCCTTCGCTCTTATAGTAGATGGCTTTCAGGGCTGAGCCCATCGTTTCGCGCAGTGCTTCGGCAATCTGCATGCGGTTTCGGTGCATACCCACGCTGTGAGCCTGCATCACAGCCACGTCGCCGTAGAGGTCTATCACCAGTCCTGGCAGGCCGTCGCCCTCGCCGTGTACCAGACGGCAGATATTGTTGCGGCTATTGTCCACGAGTTGCAGGTTGCGGCGAAGTTCCAGCGAACGTGCCAGGCGTTGCTGCCAGAAGGTTTCGTCGATGGGTATGTCTTCGAACGAGAGGATGCGCACCGCGATGCTTCCTATCTGCCAATGACCTTTGGCGAGGAAGTTTCCGTGACTGTCTACGACACGCACGACATCGCCTTCGCTATGTTCTCCCTCCATGTGATGTACGGCGCCCGAGAACACCCAAGGGTGGAAGCGTTCCAGGCTTTCCTCCTTGCCTCGGCGAAGGAATATAGTTGCAGTTTCTTTCACTATCTATGTTTTTGAACTTTAATACTTTGAATTCTATTTCTCCTTATTGACCACTTCCAAAGTGAAGCCCGTTTCCTGCAGACGTGTTAACTCCTCGTAGAGCTGAATGCAGGCCCAAGCGTCGGTGGCGGCATATCGTTTCTGCGGTTCGGTGAGCGTGCCTGCCTCCCAGTTCGAGAGTTGCTGCCCTTTGCTTATTTTCTGTCCGAAGACATTTGCATAGATGCGTTGCAGGCTCTGGTCTTCGATGCCCATCGAGCGCACCATCGACTGGATGTCGATAAACGTGCCCGGACGGAAGCGACGGCGACGGCTCAGCTGGTTGAAGTCGTCCTGCAACGAGAGTCCCACCTTCGTCACTTCGGTGTCGGTGAGCAGCCGCAGCACACTGTCAGGCAGACCTATCATGTTCAGACGGAAGAGAAAACAGGTGTCGTGCGTGCTCACTTGCAGCAGGGCGACCTGATTCATGGGACCGGGGCGGAACGTAGGTCTTGTCTCGGTGTCGAAACCCAGGATGGGCTGACGCATGAGGAAATCGACTGCACGGTTGGCCTCGTTTTCACTCTGTACTACTATGATTCGTCCTTCGAAGACGATGCGAGGCAGCGTCTGCAACAGTTGCTTGTCGAAGCTGTTAAAGAGTGTCTTCTGAGTCATTTTCTCTCACCGAATATCTCACCTGATGGAGGCGTCGCAGTGCGTCCACCAGTGCCTGACCCCAATAAAGTTCGAAATTATCTGCAACCACCCACAGCGCATCGTTCATGCAGTCCTCCACGCGCTGCTGATAGACTGCCACAAAGTTGCGCAACGCCTGATAGATATCAGCCAGATTTTCGCTCACCGACATCCAGCGACGTTCCTCGGGACCGAGGTCTTCCGACGCCATTTCCTCGTATTCATCCTCGTCCTGCATGATATCGGCCACGATGGAGCGAATCCAGTTGTAGTCGTCCTCGGTCACGCGGTCGTCGGGCAGGAAGTCGCAGTTCGACTCCACGCGCGGCAACATGCAGGCTTTCATGTAGAGCAGCGGAAGTAATTTCTGCATGGTTTGCACGAATTCGTCGCGCTGCCGACCGCTACTCTCCTCCAGATAGGCGCAGTATTGTGCGGCCACGGTCACAAATTCCAGCGTGTCGTGGGCGTAGATTGGTCTCTCAGCATCTCCTTTCATCCGTCTGTTTCTGTTCTGTTCAACTAAATTCATGCAAAGTTACGAATAAATCGAGAGCAGAACAAAAGAAATAAATTCTTTTTTCTTTTTTATGCCGAGTGAGAGTAACTTAGACCATAGGTCAGAGTTACGAATAAATCGAGAGCAGAACAAAAGAAATAAATTCTTTTTTGAATTTTTCGTTAAGAGGGAAAGTCCGTCGAAGCACGATGATGGGAGAGATTGGAGTAAGAATTAAGAATTTTTATTTACACTATCATCATCGTAATTTCAATCAGAATTAAATTTCAGTTGTCGCAGCACATTCCGCAGAATGTCGCACCACGCTGCGACGGCTTGCGCACCACGGTGCGTTTTCGCAAACAGCACATTTTTCGCCATAAAACTCGGGAGATGACAGGAAAACGCAAAATTTCGAAGAACTGATAATCAAACGATTAGAATTTCGTCGTTTTCCATCGCTCACCACGACGCAGCCAAGGACATCAATTCTCACACTTGCTCACATCAGTTTTCGACGCCCTGAGAGATAAGTGACGGAGACAAACCTTCCGATTTCCGAACAAACGACACAGTCTTCTTGTTGTGCGAAATACAGACGGATAAAGTATGTTCACGAAACTGAATGAAACGAAAAAAAGAATAAATTATGGCCACGGATGGTCAATAATTCGAGAGATTTATGTAAATTTGCAACCCGATTATACATTATATATTTATATGGCAGAAACGAAACGAAATAAGCGAGCCAGCGAAAAGAAACAGAGCACTCCTCAGCAGTCGTGGTGGAAACGTCTGTGGCAGGGAGCCAAGAGCAGCGAGCCCGCCAAGCCAAAGAAAGACGAGAAGAAAGCCAAAGGCAACGGCAACCGGCGCTTCGTGATAGGCGCTGTGCTGGCATTGCTGTCAATCTACATACTGCTGGCACTGCTGTCACATCTGTTCACCGGCGAAGCCGACCAGCGCCTGTGGATGAAGGGTGCACCGGCCTACACAGCCTCGAACTGGATGGGCCCGTGGGGAGCACGGCTGGCACACTACATGATGGACAACTGGTTCGGCGTGGCAAGCCTCTTCATCCCCATCCTGCTGCTGGCCACCAGCATCCGCATAATGAACATCGGCAGGGTGAGACTCCACAAATGGGTGCTAAACTGCACACTGCTGATGGTGTGGTTCTCGGCCTTCGCCTCGTATATCGTGGCATACGTACCCTTCGCACGCGACAGCTACATCGTGTGGGGCGGCATGATAGGCAATGCCGAGGTGGAACTGATGCGCGACCGCATCGGACCCATGGGTGTACTCATCGCACTCGCACTGGCAGCGCTCCTCTACCTGGCCTATGTCAGCGACGAAGCCATCTCCACAATGCGACGGTGGCTGACGAAGGACGAGAAAACCGAGGCTGCCCCCACCGACGAGACCGACGGGGAATCATCCGAGACCGACGAGACGGAGACGAAAGAGGGAGACGAACTGCTGACAGAACCCCTGATACCCTTCGAAGACAAGCCTGAGGACACCTCGACGATCATCAACTTCGGCGAGATTCCGCAGGGACACGAGGCCGTCCTCAAGCCTGGCGAACAGGAACTTCCGCTCAACATCGAACGACATGAGGAGGAAATGGAAATCGTGAAGGGACGCGAACCCGAGAAAGCCGAACCAACCGAAGACGGCTCGCTGGAACCATACGACCCGAAGCTGGACCTCGAATACTACAAATACCCGACACTCGACCTGCTGCAGAAATACGAGAACTCGGGCAGCGCAATCGACATGGAGGAGCAGCAGGCAAACAAGAAGCGCATCCTGCAGGTGCTCGCCAACTTCGGCGTCGAGATAACCAACATCAAGGCCACCATCGGCCCCACCGTGACGCTCTACGAGGTGACACCCGCCCCCGGCGTGCGCATTGCCAAGATACGCAACCTCGACGACGACATCGCACTCTCGCTCTCGGCACTCGGCATTCGCATCATCGCCCCCATTCCCGGCAAAGGCACCATCGGTATTGAAGTACCCAACGCCAAGCCGCAGATGGTGTCGATGGAGAGCATTCTGAACAGCCGCAAGTTCCAAGAGACCGACTACGAACTGCCCATGGCACTCGGAAAGACCATCACCAACGAAGTCTTCATGGCCGACCTCACGAAAATGCCACACCTGCTGGTGGCCGGAGCTACGGGACAAGGAAAGTCAGTGGGACTGAACGCCATCATCACAAGTCTGCTCTTCAAGAAACATCCCGCCGAACTGAAACTCGTGATGATAGACCCCAAGAAGGTGGAGTTCAGCGTCTACAACCCCATCGTGAACCATTTCCTGGCACAGGTGGACGGCAACGAAGACACCGAAGAACCCATCATCACCGACGTAAACAAGGTGATTCAGACCCTGAAAAGCCTCTGCGTAGAAATGGACACCCGATACGACCTGCTGAAAAGTGCCCGTGCCCGCAACGTGAAAGAATACAACGAGAAATTCAAGAACCGCGAGCTCAATCCTGCGAACGGACACAAGTTCATGCCCTACATCGTGGTCATCATAGACGAGTTCGGCGACCTCATCATGACAGCCGGCAAGGAGATAGAACTGCCCATTGCCCGCATCGCACAGCTGGCCCGCGCCGTCGGAATACACATGATTATCGCCACACAGCGCCCCACCACCAACATCATCACCGGCACCATCAAGGCCAACTTCCCTGCCCGACTGGCATTCAAGGTGGCATCGGTGGTCGACAGCCGCACCATTCTGGACCGCACAGGCGCAAATCAGTTGGTGGGCAAGGGTGATATGCTCTTCCTGGCAGGGAGCGAACCGGTGCGCGTTCAGTGTGCCTTCGTCGATACGCCCGAGGTAGAACGCATCGCCAACTTCATCGCCTGCCAGCAAAGTTACAACAGGCCCTTTGCACTGCCCGAGGTAGCGATGGAAGGCGACAACGGAGGCGACGGTCCCGACGTTGACATGAACCATCTGGACCCCATGTTCGAAGAGGCAGCACGAATGGTTGTCATCGACCAAAACGGCAGCACCAGCATGTTGCAGCGCAAATTTTGCATCGGATTTGCCCGTGCGGGACGTCTTATGGACCAACTCGAAAAAGCTGGCATCGTAGGGCCAACACGAGGTGCGAAACCTCGCGAAGTGCTCTGCGCAACCGAGACCGACTTGCAATTCATTCTTAACAGCTTGAGATAGAAAACAGAAATGAGACTCACAAGATTTATATTCGCCCTCTGCCTCGCGATGTTCTCGACGGGCATCATGGCACAAAAAGACGCCCGGAAAGTGTTGGACAATGCTGCCAGCAAGATACGCAAGAGCGGAAACGTGAAGGTGGATTTCACTGCGACAAGCTTTACCGGAACGAAAGAAGAAGGCTCCATCAGCGGAACATTGTTGCTGCAGGGAAAGAAATTCCAACTCACCACCCCCGACATGGTATCGTGGTTCAACGGCAAAACTGAATGGACCTATCTGCCAGAGAACGACGAAGTGAACATCACGCAGCCCACCGACAAAGAGATTCAGGCCGTGAACCCCTACGTCTTCCTCGATCTCTACAAGAAAGGATATCGCATCAGCATGAAAGAATCGAGCCTGCGTGGCACCGCCACCTACGAGGTACACCTCGAAGCCGAACGCTCCGACATGGCTGCACAGGAACTTTACATCGACATCCGCAAAAGCGACAACATGCCGCTCTGCGTCAGAGTAAGGCAAGACAAAGTGTGGAACCGCATCAGCGTCAGAAACTTCCAGGGAAACCAGAAGTTCACAGATGCCGACTTCACTTTTCCCCGCGACCGCTACCCCGATGCGGAAATCATCGACCTAAGATAACTCACAGACAACAATGGAACACATATCACTACTCATCATCGGCAGTGGTCCAGCCGGATACACCGCTGCCATCTATGCCGGCAGGGCTGGACTGAAACCCGTCGTACTCGAAGGACTGCAGCCCGGCGGACAACTCACAATCACCACCGAAGTCGAGAACTTCCCCGGCTTTCCCGATGGCATCGATGCTAATATGCTGATGGACGACATGCGACGTCAGGCCGAACGCTTTGGTGCAGAGATACGCAGCATCTCTGTCATTCGAGCCGACCTAGGTAAACGACCCATGCAAGTGTGGACCGACGACGAGAACGAAATTCAGGCCGACAGCATCATCATCGCCACGGGAGCCAGCGCAAAGTATCTCGGGCTCTCCGATGAACAGAAATACATGGGACAGGGCGTCAGCGCTTGCGCCACCTGCGACGGATTCTTCTATCGCAAGAAGACCGTGGCCGTCGTAGGCGGAGGCGACACAGCCTGCGAAGAAGCACTCTATCTGGCAGGCCTTGCAGCCAAGGTCTACATGATAGTTCGTAAGCCCTTCCTCCGCGCAAGTCAAATCATGCAGCAACGTGTTGCAGACAACCAGAAGATAGAAGTTCTCTACGAGACAAACACGCTCGGCCTCTATGGAGACAATGGCGTTGAGGGTGCACATCTTGTTTACAAGAAAGGTCAGGAAGAAGAACGCATCTACGATCTCCCCATCGACGGATTCTTCCTCGCCATCGGTCACACCCCCAACAGCCAGCTCTTCCAGCCATGGGTCAAGACTGACGAGACTGGATACATCATCACCGAAGGCGACACGCCCCGTACTGGTATCGATGGACTCTTTGCAGCAGGTGACGTTGCCGACCCACGTTATCGTCAAGCCATCGTAGCAGCCGCCAGCGGAGCAAAAGCAGCAATCGAAGCCGAGAAATACCTACAAAGCCTCTGATAAGAAATGAATAAATACCAACTATACAAACTCATTCGGCAGAACGACGAACTCAAGGACAAGCGCCATCCTATGTTCGACCGCAACCGGTTCTTGAAAGTGATGGCCATCATCACCGTACTCTACTACGCTGCCATCCTCATACTCATGGGCGTACTCCTGCCCATGGCCTTCAGCGAGACGTATAACGGTGTCGCTGCCTTCCACGTCCTCGACGGTGGAGTCATCTATCTGCTCATCGTCGACTTCTGGATGCGACTTCTCGTACAAGAGACACCAGCACAGCGAGGTCGCCCCTACGCCCTACTCCCCATTAGGCGTTCATTCCTCATGCACCTCTATCTCAGCCGCACCGCGCTCAGCTGGGGCAACCTCTACTGGTTCTTCTTTCTCCTCCCCTTCGGACTCATTTCCGTTGCACCTATCATGGGATGGAGCGCCCTCATCCTCTGGTTGCTCGGCTGGTGGCTGCTCATCGTCATCAACGCCTATTTCTACCTCTACATACGTTCCCTCATGACGCGGCACGTCCTCTGGTTCCTTCTCCCCCTCGCCATCCATGCCGCCCTTGTCCTCATCATGCTGCTGCCAAAGGAGAATGTCCTCGACATACCCCAGACAGTCCTCATGTTCAGATACATGCAAGGCAACGTCCTCACCTTCCTCCTCACACTTCTCGTCGCAGCACTCGCCTACTGGCTCTGCTATCGTCAGCAGATGAAGATGGTTTACGACGAGGTAGCACAGAAAGAAGAAGTGCAGATGAAGCATGCGGCACAGATGAGTTTCCTTGACCGATATGGGGCCATGGGTGAATATCTCAAACTGGAGATTAAGATGCGACTGCGCAACAAGAATATCCGAACCAGCTTCTTCGCCCTGCTCCTCATCATGCTCATGTTCTGCCTCATCACCTATTTCACCGACGTTTACGACGGCAGCTTCATGTCATCCTTCATCTGTCTCTATTGCTACATCGGGCTTGGCATGACCACACTCATCGCCGTCATGTGTCACGAAGGCAATTACATTGACGGACTCATGGCGCGCCGAGAGAGCATCCAGCAGTTGCTCCTTTCCAAATACTACTTCAACTGCCTGCTGCTGCTGCTCCCCTTCCTCCTGCTCCTGCCCCTCGTCATCATCGGGAAAATGAGCGTATGGATGAACCTCGGCTACCTACTTTTCACCGCCGGAGTCCTCTATCCCATCTGCTTTCAGATGGCCGTCTACAACCACGAGACCCTACCCCTCAACCAGAAGATAACCAGCCGACAAGGCAACTGGGTGCAGCAGGTGCTCTCCATGCTCATACTCTTTCTGCCCATCGGCATCGAAAAACTCGCAACCCTCCTGCTCGGCGACCCATGGGGCTTCGTCATGCTCGCACTCACCGGAGCCATCGGAATAGCCCTCCACCCACTGTGGCTCGCCAACATCTACAAGCGATTCATGCAGCGAAGACACATCAACATGGAAGGCTTCCGAGCCACAAGACAATAAACAGCATAAATTTACAATCATGGAAATCATCATAGAAAACCTCCGAAAGACCTTTGGCGAGAAAGTCGCCGTAGATATACCATCGTTCACCATCGGCAGCGGCGAGATGCTCGGACTCGTGGGCAACAACGGAGCCGGCAAGAGCACCCTCTTCCGACTCATGCTCGACCTCATCAAAGCCGACACCGGGCGCGTGCTCATAGGCACCACCGACGTCTCGCAGACCGAAGACTGGAAAGACTGGACAGGCGCCTACATCGACGAGTCGTTCCTCATCGACTACCTGACGCCCGACGAATACCTACAGTTCGTGGCCCGAATCTCAGGCAAGACCCCCGACCAGCTCACCGAGTTCCTTGCCGATTTCGAACACTTCATGGCAGGCGAACTCTGCGGACAGAAGAAACTCATACGCAACCTCTCGGCTGGAAACAAGCAGAAGCTCGGCATCGTAGCCGCCATGCTCCTACGCCCGCAGGTGCTCATCCTCGACGAGCCTTTCAACTTTCTCGACCCCACCAGCCAGAACGCCATCAAGCACCTGCTCAAACGATACAACCAGGAGACTGGAGCAACCATCCTCATCTCCAGCCACAACCTCCAGCACACCGTCGACATCTGCCCTCGCATCGCGCTTCTCGAACACGGAAACATCATACGCGACATCGCCAACAACGACGGGCAGGCGCAGGCCGAACTCGAAGACTACTTCCAGGTGGCAGACTGACAGGCCCCGTCACATACACCCATTCACGGTCAGCACGGAAACAGATACGGAACGGCAGGCAGAAAAACGCACTGCGGTGCGACAGCCAACGCAGCACAGTGCGACAGGTAACGCAACGTGGTGCGACAGGCGACGCAGCACGGTGCGTTTTTGGGCGTAATACATCACGGCGCTCATTGCATATCCGAAGCAAACGGACAGACTTGCGCTGTAAGGTCGCGCAAATCCACCGTCGTTTTCCAATATAATCATCAAAAAAACTCCTCCTCCCGACATGGGAAAAGGAGTTTTTTTCTTGCATTGTCCCATTATGGCCGAAGAAAATTTCAGATTATAATTACTTCTTCGTAAATTTGCAGAGATGAATGCTCCGTTGACAGACATAGCAGTGCTGATTCTCTTCTTCAACCGCCCCGAGCAGTTGTCGAAAGTCTTCGAACAGGTGCGCAAGGCGCGCCCCTCGCGGTTGTTCCTCTATCAGGACGGTCCCCGTGGCGAGCATGACATGCCGGGCATTCTGGCATGCCGCGAAGTTGTGGCCAATGTCGATTGGGAATGCGATGTCCGTCAGTTCTATCAGGAGCGGAACTTCGGCTGCGATCCGTCGGAATACATCTCGCAGAAATGGGCTTTCTCGATGGCAGACAAATGTGTGGTGCTCGAAGACGACGATGTCCCAAGCCCCTCGTTCTTCCCCTTCTGCAAAGAGATGCTCGACCGCTACGAAAACGACACGCGCATCACGATGATTGCCGGCTTCAACGTCGAGGAACAGACCCCCGACGCTGGTGCCGACTATTTCTTTACCACCAACTTCAGCATCTGGGGATGGGCTTCGTGGCGGCGAGTGGTCGACCAATGGGACGAGCACTACACCTGGCTCGACGACGAGACCGCCGTACGCCGCATCGAGGCGCTCATCAAGGAGCGATGCCTCAGAGACGACTTCCTGCCGATGTGCCGACGTCATCGTCAACAGGGGAAGGCCTTCTACGAGACCATCTTCTGGGCACACCTGCTGCTGTCAAACGGGCTCTGCATCGTCCCCTCACGCAACATGATAAACAACCTGGGAGCCACGGCCGACAGCACGCACTTCGGTGGTTCGCTCGACACACTTCCGCACGGTTATCGTCGCATCTTCACCATGCGACGTTTCGACCTGGAAGACCGACCGCTGCAGCATCCGCGCTACGTCATAGACCATGTGGCATACCGACAGCGCGTCTATCGCATCATGGGCTGGAGGCATCCATGGATAAAGGTGGGACGTTCTTTCGAGGAACTGTTCCTCAACTTGCGCCACGCCAATTTCGCATATATCTTGAAAGCTGTGCGCCACCGCATCGACAAATGGATGGGACGCAAAGCTTACAACTAATCCGCCATCCGCTCTGCTCTTCCGCTTCTACTTACGAAGTGACTGTTGAAGTGTTATTCCTTTTGTTTCAACAATGGGAAGTGTTTTCCGTAGGTGAGCATACGCCAAATCCATTCGAGCGGACCGAAGCGGAAGAATCTCAGCCATAGGAGTGTAACAAGTATTTCGAGTATGAAAGCAGCGATGGCAATCACCTCGACAGCAGCGAGCGGCAACGAAGCACCGAGTCCAAAGCCAATTCCGTAGAAGTGTACACGCCCGATTATCGTCTGCAAGATATAGCAAGTGAGCGCCATACGCCCCGGAGCAGCCAGAGCATCCCAGCACTTGCGCTCACTGTTACTCAGGAAGAGCAATGCGAGACCGCAGGCATAACCGATTGCAGTGGGATAGACGCTGAATGTATAGAGAATCGAGTGAACGGTATTACCCCAAGGGTGACCGCCGACAGCACTCCAAGCATAGAGAGCCGACAGCGGCAGTGACAGACTGAGCGTGCTTATCATGATGCGACGCAGAGGCAACTCAGCAAGCCGCGTATACAGGCGATGCTTGCCAAAGAGATAGCCCAGAATGAAAAGGCCGAGCACCTTAAAGAGACGGAAGCCGCTGACAAGTTCCCAGGTACGTTCGTAGGTGCCCTGAATCAGGAAGTCAAACACCTTGTCATACGTCTTTGCATCCACCAGCCACGTCGCGAAATTCTCCTCCGTGATGCCTCGTTCGTATGCCTTCTGCCACCACGCATTATAGAAAAACGCCGACCAGTCCATATTGAAACATTCCTGAATCGCATCGAACCCGATAGGCAGCAAGAGCAGCAAAATAGCCGAGCGAAACAGCCAGCGGTCGGAGAGAGGAATGAACAATGTCAGCAGCAATCCTGCCACGGCATAGAGCAACAAGATGTCGCCACTCCAGAGAAAGATGCGATGACAGAAACCTATCACGAACAAAATCGTCATACGACGAACGAAGAGACGCCACCCACGCCGAGACAGGATGATGGAGAAACCGATGCCGAAAAGCAGGGAGAAAAGTGTGTAGAACTTGCCGTCAACCAGCATGTAGAGCAGATAGTGCACCACATCGTCGGCGCCGGACCAAGGCAGGGCCGCCTGTTTAGAAGGGCTCATGAAAGTCCAGAGCGAGAACTCCGGAAAATTAGCCATTGCAATGCCCAGCAAGGCAAAACCGCGCCACACATCGAGAATCTTCGAACGTTCGCGAACGGTTACGGGACCGAGATTTGTTTCCATCTGCATCATTCAATTATTAAACTTCCGAACTCGACGGCCGTGACTATTTCGTCACCTTCCGCCCACCTTATATATATATGCCTTTCTCCGGTTCGCGCGTCAGCTTCTTACCGTCCAGCCAGTGTATCTCCTGCGCGTCCTTCTGAGCCTTCGAAGGCGATTTCAACGAAGTCGCAATAGCCTCGAACTTCACGTTCGCCTTTCCGTTTCCGACCGCCGCAGCCAGCCCGTCGGTCGACTTCAAACGTCCGATACGCGTATAGCTGTAACCGCCAGCCTTGCCGTAGAAGAGCACCACACAAGTGTTGCCATAGAGCATCAGGTCGCCAGCCGAAATGCTATTGTAGAACTGAGCCGCTGTGGGCAGCGATTTGCTCATGTAGTAATACTTCTCGTTACCGTTCAACTCGTTCATATCGAGCGTCATGGGCAGCATTTCGACAAAGGCGCATCCTGTCTCGCTGTCCTCCACTTCGGCCACGAACGTGCGGCCACTTACTGTGATATTTATATCCATATACGATGTTTTGTTCTGAGCATGCAACTTGTTTTCGTTTACGGCAAACAGACACACGAAGGCAGTCAGAGCACCGAGGAATAAACGAAACTGATGCTCGGTTCTGCCGCTTCGGCTCACAAAGTGAGTGTTATAGAATAGTCTTTTCATAGTTCGATTCAGGTTTAAGATAAAAGTGACGAGGCCAGAGAGGCAAATTGTCAATCCGATTGCAAAGATACAATTTCCCTGGCAAAAATCCAAATCGAACGATGTAAAACATTCGGACCGATTACATTTGACGACGCTTTCGAGGGGCATCGAAAACGGCTGTGAGAAGCAGTGAGAATCGATGTGCTACGCTGCGACATTGTGCGCATCCTAAAATATCAGAATCATAACCACTTGATTCTCAATACTCAAAAATTTTTCGTTTTCTTCTTCATCATCGCAAATAAGCCACGGAAACATGCTTCTCGAAGAAACGCACCGTGGTGCGTCGGCCTTCGCAACGTGGTGCGACATTCGTCGAATCGTGCTGCGATAGCTTTTAATGCGTTTCAGATTGAATCAGGAAACGGGAAATGTAAACAAAAACGACCAGCGCTTACCAGACGTGAACACGGGAAACGGATGTCGCGACAGGGTGTAAATGTTGATTAGAAGAATAAAATTATACATTTTTACACCCTTGGCTCAGCCGAAAACGCTAACTTTGTGACGTACTTTTGTTCAACCTTCTAATAATTAAACCAATAATGCTTGACACCATGACCACAAGAAGTTTTGCATCGATGCTTCGCCTATGGATATTGCTCCTGAGTTTTGTCCGCCTGTCCTGTTGTATGGCTCAGTCCGACGCGCACCAGGTGGTGTGGAACGAGCTGGGCTCCGACGAGAACAGTTCGATGCCCCTGGGAAACGGTGACATCGCGCTGAATGCATGGACAGAGGCAAACGGCGACGTCGTTTTTCTCATTGCGAAATCGGATGCCTGGAGCGAGAATGCACAGTTGCTTAAGGTGGGCCGCATCCGCCTGCGCCTGACGCCTAATCCATTTGTGAATCGGGCCGATTTCAGTCAGACGCTCTACACGAACGAGGCAAGGATGGAGGTGCGAGCTGGCAGCAATAGCGTGGAACTGTGGGTGGATGCCAACAACCCGGTGATTCACGTCTCGGCACGTACCGAGCAGCCGAGCCTGATGAGTGTCTGCAACGAAGGTTGGCGCAATGCTGACTATCACATGACGCAGGAGCAGCTGAACCGCAGTGTCTTCAATTACTGGGAATGGCGCAGCAACCCGAACGGCATCGACTTCCTGGCCGACAAGGAGCTGGATGCCGGTAAGCGTCAGACAGCTTGGTGTCACTTCAACAGCCACTCGATGTTTTCGACCGTGCTCGAACGTGAGCACCTCGGAAATCTTGTCGACAAATATGAGGATCCACTGCTGAATCTGTGTTTCGGCGCGGTTGTGGAGGGTCCGAACCTGGTGAGAAAAGATGCTCGGACGCTTGTCTCGCGAAAGGCTACAGGCGAACAGACTGTTCACATTGCCGTCCTGACGGAGAAGGCCGATTCGCCTCGGGCGTGGTTGAACAGCGCTCGCAAGATTCTGACAAAGGCAGCAAAGACCTCGGAAGCGAAGGCATGGGAGGGGCATCGGCAATGGTGGAACGACTTCTGGCAAAGAAGCTGGATTCGGATTTCGGGTTCGAAAGAAGCTGAACAAGCGAGCCAAGGGTATCTGATGAACCGATACATGACTGCCATCTGCGGACGCGGGAAATATCCTATCAAGTTCAACGGGAGCTTGCTGACCGTGGGACGAGACATCATTGGGGCTGACGATGACCCGGCCGAACGCATGGCTGCACAGACTACCGAAGTGCATGACCCGGACTTCCGCGACTGGGGTTCGTGCTTCTGGCATCAGAACATCCGCCATACTTATTATCCGCTGGTGGCATCGGGCGACTACGACTTGTTGATGCCGTGGCTGAACATGTATACCAATGCGCTGCCGTTGGCCATCGATCGCACGAAGACGTACTACGGTCACGGAGGTGCATCGTTCATCGAAACAATTCATTTCTTCGGACTGCCTAACCTGATGGACTTCGGCTGGGACAATCCGGGCAACGACCCTCAGAGCCACTACATGCGGTGGCACACCCAGGGCGCACTGGAAATCGTGGTTCAGATGTTGGACTATTTCGACAACTCTCAAGACTCGCTCTACCTGAGGGAGAAGATTCTGCCTTTTGCAGAAGCAGTCCTCACGTATTACAACGAGCATTGGCAGCGTGGCGCTGACGGGAAAATTCGCTTCTGGCCGCATCAGTCTATCGAGATGTATCAGGAGGGCGTCGTGAATCCTACACCTGACATAGCCGGACTACTCAGCATCACCTCGCGCATGTTGGCGATGCCGCAAGTGCCTGAGGAGACAAGAAATCTGCTCACAAACCTGCGCAGCGACCTGCCGGAGATTCCGATGGGTACGACCGAGAACGGCAAAATTCCACGAAACGGACGTGGCGACGCGAACGGACTGCCGGTGATTCTGCCTGCGCAGGTCTATGTCAAGTCGGACAACGCAGAAAATCCCGAACTCTACACTGTCTTTCCCTATCGCAACTACGGGCTGGGTAAACCTGACATCGAACTGGCACGTAACACATTCCGAGCTCGGCTTCACCACTTCAACAACTGCTGGGGACAGGACGGGATGGAGGCTGCACTGCTGGGATTTACCGATGAGGCACGCGCTGCGGTGGTCTCTGCCATGACATGCTACGGGACACAGAAGTTCCCATGGTTCTGGCGTAAAGTGGCCGACTACAGCCCCGACATGGACAATGGCGGCACGGGTGCCATGACGCTACAGCTGATGCTGATGCAAACCGAAGGCCGAACCATACGTCTGTTGCCCGCATGGCCTGCCGACTGGAACGCGGAATTCAAGCTTCATGCTCCTTATCGAACTACGGTAGAAGGGCGTGTTGAGAAAGGTCAGCTCATCGAACTTCGGGTGACACCTGAGAGTCGTGCAAAGGATGTCATCGTCATGCAAGGTCTTGAGACTGAGCAGCGTGGCAACCCCTTCATCCGTCACCTGTATACGGCCGACCCTTCAGCGCATGTATGGTCCGACGGTCGTCTATACGTCTATCCCTCGCACGATGTGGACCCGCCTCGCGGTTGCGACCTGATGGACCGCTATCATGTATTCTCGACCAACGACATGGTGCACTGGCGCGACCACGGCGAGATACTGAACAGCGGGCAGGTGGAATGGGGACGGCCCGAAGGAGGTTTCATGTGGGCGCCCGACTGCGCGTATAAAAACGGTAAATACTATTTCTATTTTCCGCACCCCAGCGGCTCGGACTGGAACAGCACCTGGAAGGTGGGCATCGCAATCAGTGACAAGCCCGACCGTGACTTCAAGGTGTGGGGCTACCTGAAAGACCTGGGTAACGAGTTTGCCATGATAGACCCCTGTGTCTTTGTAGATACCGACGGGCAGGCTTATTTCTACTACGGAGGTGGCGGTCGCTGCGTAGGAGCTCGGCTGAAGGACAACATGGTGGAACTGGCCGAGCCGTTACGGGAAATGCAGGGATTTCCCGACTTCCACGAGGCTACCTGGGTGCACCGACGCGGAGATTTCTACTATCTTTCGTATGCCGACGGATATGTCGAGAACGGTCGGGGGGCGAACCGGTTACATTATGCCATGAGCCGCAGTCCACTCGGTCCATGGGAGCACAAAGGAATTCTGTTGGAACCCACGGGCTGCGACACCTCGCACGGCAGCATCGTCGAGTACAAAGGGCAATGGTATCTCTTCTACCACAATCAGTCGCTCAGCAACAACGGCAACCTGCGCTCAATCTGCGTCGACAGCCTTTTCTACAACGAGGACGGCACCATACGGACGGTGCGACAGACAAGCGAGATAGGACGAAAGACATACAACTCGTACAAGGGTCTTGTGATGGCAGGCTATCAGGGATGGTTCAATGCACCGGACGACGGAGCCGGGCGAGGATGGTATCACTATCAGGGGCGGCAAGGGTTTAAGCCTGGCTCGACGAATGTCGACCTCTGGCCTGATGTGTCGGAATACCCAAAACTCTATGACTCGCCGTTCAAATTTGACGACGGAACCATCGCTCAATTGCCTTCGCCTTACGACTATTCTACCGTTGACACTCATTTCCGATGGATGAAGGAGTATGGTCTCGACGGTGTTTTCATGCAGCGATTTGTAGGCGAGGTGAGCAATGCAAGCGGGAAACGGCACTTCAATCAGGTTCTCGACAACGCGATGCGAGCCGCCAACAAATATGAACGCGCCATCTGCGTGATGTACGACCTGAGTGGACAAGGCAAGGGTGTGGAGGAGAGACTGTTGCGCGACATCGACGAGGTGAGCCGGACACACCATCTGAAGGAGCACAGCAGCAATCCGTCGTACCTCTATCACAACGGATGTCCCTTGGTTGTGGTATGGGGCGTGGGGTTCAACGACAACCGAGCATACGGACTGGACGAAGCACAGGCCATCGTGAGTGGGCTGAAAGAGCGCGGATTCAGCGTGATGCTGGGCGTGCCCACCTATTGGCGCGAGCTGCGAAACGACACCGAAGCGGACGCACGGCTGCACGACATCATCCGACAGTGCGACATCATCATGCCATGGTTCGTTGGACGCTATGACGAGCAATCCTATGCTGGGTTCCAACAACTTATCGTGGACGATATGGCATGGTGCCGCCAAAATCACGTGGACTATGCGCCGCTCTGTTTTCCGGGTTTCTCGTGGCGAAACATGCACTATCCTCGACAGGCAACCCATCTGCCGCGCAATGGCGGTTCGTTCTTCAAGAAACAGTTGGATTACTGTCTGGAGCATGGCGCGCAAATGCTTTACATAGCGATGTTCGACGAGATTGACGAGGGTACAGCCATCTTCAAACTGGCACGTCGTGTGCCCACACCCACGCCCGGCAGCACATTTGTTCCACTTGACGAGGGCATCGGCAGCGACCACTACCTGCGTCTGGCAGGCGAGGCTGCAAGACGACTGAAACAACGCGACAGCCGATGAGGGCGGCATAAGACGTGAGCAGAACGATATCTGTACGGAATTCGGAAGATTATCAAACGAACCCGATTGCGAGGGGCATCGAAAACGGCTGTGAGAAGCAGTGAGAATCGATGCGCTACGCTGCGACATTGTGCGCATCTGAAAACATCGAAATCATAACCACTTGATTCTCAATACTTGAAAATTATTCGTTTTCTTCTTCATCATCGCAAATAAGCCACGAAAACATGCTCTTCGAGAAAACGCAACGTGGTGCGTAGGCCTTCGCAACGTGGTGCGACAAACGTCGAATCGTGCTGCGACAGCTTTTCTCGCGTTACAATACTAAAGAGGGAACAATAAATGTAAAGAAAAATAGCGCATCAGCATCGAGCATGAGGCATATAAGAGACGACATTGCGTGTAAGGACTGATTTACTCGTTCCGGACAGAAAAAACCGAGGGTTTTCCTTTGTGAGGCTGACAATTTTTAGTAATTTTGAGTGCGAAAAGGCGAAAAACCATGAAACGAATCATTTTAACCCTTGCCACAGGTTTAGTGGCAATCAGTATGTCAGGACAGCAATACAAGAGTGCACCAAGCGAGATTTGGCCGAAAAATGTGCCCGAGGCAAAGGCCGCCAAGAGCACGCCGAAACTGGACACGCAGCAGCCCGAGCACTGGGTGGAGGTGACGAACCCAACGCTGGAGACCTTCAAGCCCGCAGCCGACAAAAACAACGGTCAGGCGGTGGTAGTATGTCCGGGTGGAGGATACGAGATACTGGCCTATGTAAAAGAGGGTCAGGAGATTGCAGAGTGGCTGGCTGGTCAGGGTTACACGGCTTTCGTACTAGCCTATCGCATCCCCAGACAACGTGAAGGAACCCTTCTCGACATTTTCCGCGCCATCCGTCTGGTGCGCGCACAGGGTTTCAAGAAAGTGGGTTGCATCGGATTCTCGGCCGGTGCCAGCCTCTGTTGTCGCGCCAGCACTCGCTGGACGGAAAACACCTATCCCGAGCAGGACGAAGCTGACAAACTCTCGCAGCGTCCCGACTTTGCCATGCTCATCTATCCTGCCTACCTCGACGAGGGTCCCAACCATACCATATCGCCCGAACTGACTGTCACAAAGGAGACCTCTCCCCTATTCGTGTTTACCACACAGGACGACACCAGCTATGGCGCACCCAGCAGCGCCGCCATACTGCCAGCCATGCAGAAGGCTGGTGCGCCCATCGAACTTCACTTCCAGGGAAAAGGTGGTCACGGCTATGGAATGCGCGGTGACGGCGTCGGAAAAGTGTGGCCGAAGCTGGCGGAAATCTGGTTGAAGACCCAGCTGTAAGGGAAAGAGGATACGACGAAAACAGCCCGGGCTAACATCAGTTTAGCTCGGGCTGTATATATAAGGCATGTATGAGTCGCTTCTCGGGCGGCGGCAACTGCATATAATCAGCGCCGTAGAGATCGACAAGATACTGGTGTGGATTTGCCGGTGCAGGATATTCCTTTCCTTCGAAAGAGATGGTTCCAAGCGGGAAAACCGTGTCGCGATGGTGCATGATGCCGGGGCCGCTGTTCTCGGGAATGTTGGTCAGATGGTTGCGCATGTCGAAACAAAGTCGGCATAGGCGGAGCATGGCGCTGAACAGGCAATACTGGGCACCGAACCAGAAGAACTCGGCCACGGCACGGAAGCTGTAATAGTGACGCGCATGGAGGATGGCATAGCTCTTGTTGATGCCACGCATCATGCGACGGAAAAGGCGCCGGTTCATGTCGGGAGCAGGCTCGAACGGGAAGATGTCCACGAAGATGCCTTTTTCGTAATCGGAACTGAAGAGGTCACCAGCCTCGATGTAGAGCGAATTCAGATAGCGCACCTTCACGATGGGCTCTTTGCTCTCGGGGTCGCTCTCTCGGGTCTGCAGGAAAAGATTGTCGGGCAATTCGGCCGGTGCAATCTCACAGAAACGCTTCAGCCCCTCGACTGTCATACCGAGGTCGATGTCGTCGTCCCACGGAATAAACCCACCGTGGCGTACAGCACCGAGGATGCTGCCTCCGTCGAGCCAATACGCGATGTCGTGTCGACGGCAAATCTCGCCGATAGTATCAAGTATGGCCACTTGGCGCAACTGGCACTCGCGCAAGTTGTTGGCGATATTTTTCTTCAGAAATTCGTTCATCTCTTTTTAACTTTTGAATGCGCCTTCTGCACATCAACAGCAGGTGCGGCTGTTTTCTTGGGCCAACGTCCGCTGAGCCATGGCACCGACTCGACGTAGGGCACGAGCCAGGCACATAGGCAGAAAATGACCGGGATGAGAATGATGAGGTCGTCTGTGCGGTGATAGATGCTACGCCCAAAACTCAGATGCACGAACTTGTAGAAATAGAGCATGGGATAGTGGCTGACAAAGAAGACCATAGAGTGCTCGCCAATGAAATTGATTAGGGGGATGCGGGGCACTCGCAGGGTGAGCAACATACCGGCGATGCCGGTGAGTGCCAGCGTGACACCTACGATAGACGACAACGGATTGGCCGTGAACGTGTTGCTGCTCATCTGAAAACTACCTCGCCAAAAGATATTGCACAAGACGAATCCTGCAAAGAACGAAAGGGAGACATAGAACATGGTGCGACGTCCATAACGCGATATGAGCCAACTCCAAAGTCTGCCCAGATAGAAGAAATAAACGCCCATGAAGACATTATTCAGATTCAGCCACAAAGGGTTGCCAAGCATCCAAAGCAACGCGCCGATGAACGGGAAGAGCAGGACAATCCAATGGAGACGCGGTATCTTCTCGATAAAATGAGCCACCATATAGGCCATAAAGAAGGAGAAGAGAAACCACATGGGGGCATTCCCATAAAAAGCAGAAGATTCCCACACATGCGACCACGAGATGTCCTCGACAGGCTTATGGTAGCGCTCAATCATGTGCGGCAGGAACGAGAAATAGACGATGTTGCCTATCAGTCCCCAACAAACCCATGGCACTAAAAGACGTTTGGCTCGGTCTTTAAGGTATGGCAAGGTGGGACCGGAAACGCCACGATTGAAATAACCGGCCTTGAAGAAAAAGAAACACATGAAGAAGTAGCTCCACGCCATAATCTCAATCCACCATTGCTCTTCAGCTTTACCGCAGAACGATATGATATGGAGCATGACCATCCGCACAATGCAGATGCCACAAAGCAAATCGAAAGCATGATTCCTCTCTTTCATACTGCCAAGAATCTGATTGCAAAGTTACTATAAATTGCCGATAACACCAAACAAAATCCCGCCGACCTGCTTAAAGCGGACCGGCGGGATATATGGCTGCATACCTTTCGATATGAATTCTGCTCTTACAAAGTAGCGGAAGTCAGGATGAGCACGAGGAGTGCCAGAATAGCATAAAGCTCGGGGAACACGGCGAGCACCATCGTGGTACCGAAGGCATTGTGACCAGCACCGATGGCACCAATACCGTTGGCACAAACCTTTGCCTGACGGATGGCACTGTAGAGACCTACAAGACCCATGGCGAGACCAACACCGAAGACGGCAGAAGCTGCAGACAATGTGATGTCGGGCGTAACCTTTCCGTTCAGCATGAAGAAGCCAACGAATCCATACAGACCCTGAGATGAGGGAAGAGCTGAAAGTCCCATATAGGAACCACTCTTCGTGGGATTCTTCTTGAATGCGCCAATGGCAGCATTACCACAGATTGTAACTCCGTAAGCACTTCCGATACCGGAAAGTGCCACACACAGGGCTATGCCCAGATAAGCTAAAAAAATGTTCATAATGTTTTTTTGTTATTTGTAATTTGTTTATTATTTCTTGAATGGTGTGTATTCGCTTCCGCCACCGGAAAAGTCGGCATTCTTGAAGAACTCTACAAATGTCAGACGCATGGGATGTACGAACGCACTAATCATGCTGAGCGCAAACGTAATGCCATGACCGGCAAGCAGTATCAGGATAAACGGCAACCAACGTACGTACCACGACATGGAACTGGTCAAATCGAGCGCCAGTGAGTTAAATACGCTGCCAAGCACACCGCCCGTAAGACCGAGAGCGAAAAGACGTATGTAGCTGAGAAGGTCTCCAAGAAGACCCGTAGCCATACTATAGGTGGACCATACTCCCCCACCGATATTGCTCAGCAGACCCAATGCAGGACGTCTGTAGCTGGACGGATTGTTATACAGGAAAATACCAAGTACAGAGACAACTATGAGCGCATAGAGGACGTACTGAACAGCACTCGAAAGTTCGACGCCACATGCAGGCAGGCCATAAAGCACAATCAGCGAAATTATGGCAACGACCCATGAAAGCGTACTGACCGCATAGGCAAAGCCATAGTTCTTGATGGCCTTACATGCCTTCAATATCATACCCAGAAGCACCTGAATGAGACCGATGCAGACAGAGATGACCATCATGGGAGTGTAGCCGAAGATGGGACCAATACCATTGTCGCTGATGAAATACTTCTTCACGGGAGCCAAGAATGCCCAATCTTGCTGACTCAGGTCTATGCCGAAGAAAGTTCCGGTAGCGAGACCGCATATCACAGTCATACCACCCAACCACATAGCTAACTTTCCGTAGGATTTCATGTCGCCAGAACCTTTCTTTGCCATAATCAGACCAGCAATAAGCACCAGCAAGCCGTAGCCACCGTCGCCCAGACACAATCCGAAGAAGAGCATGAAGAACGGAGCGAAGAAATAGGTCGGATCTATATCATGATAATTGGGAAGAGAATACATCCTGAGGATGGGTTCGAAGAGCGAACTAAATGAATTGTTCGTTATCTTCACAGGAACATCATCTTCATATGCCGGGTCTTCCATCTCGTAATAGATACCTTGCGAGTCGAGCCACTGTGCCAGCGACTCAGCCTTAGCATCGAGCGTCCATCCAACCATCAGTCGCACAGCACCATCCGCAATACTTTCGTCGGAGAGTTCAACTCGATGCAACTGAATTTCGGACTGCACCTGCTTCATACCTTCATCAAGCAGATTCTTTTGACGATACAAATCACAGAGCGCAGCGTGACACTCGGCAAGTGACTTCTCTGCATCGGACAACTGCTGCTGATAAGTGGAGAGCGTGCCATCGGGCATCTCAAGACGTTCTGCTGCAATGTCTGGCTCGTCTGAAGAGAAAGCCAAGAAATAAAGACGCTTCTGATACTCATTGACGGGTACCGTGAAATAGGTCTCTTCCCATGCAGGATTGTAAGCCTTGGATACACAAGTATAGAACCAGACCTTCAGTCCAGTTTCCTCCTCGATGCGCTTCACCTGTGCCCAGTCAAACTCACCCCAGAGTTCCATGCGTGAAATGTTCTTTGCGGCATCGTCAATCTCATGACACGTAGCAACTTCTTTCTCTTTCAGCGATTCAATGCGAAGAAGAGCGTCCTCGAGGTTTTCCGGTTTATGCGCAACTTCTGGATGTGAGTCAACTGTTTTGCCCCATGAAGACCACGCAAAATCGAGATATGTCAGATTCTGCTGAATACGCTGAGCCTGGTCAATAGCCTGCTGAAGTGCCGGGCTGGTGGTCCCTTGCTGTAACTGTTGGATGTGTACCACACCCTGTTCGCGCAGTCCTGCAATGAACGCATCGTATTCCTGATTGGTGACCAGGAATGTGAGTTTCTTCATTTTCTCAATCATGCCGTAGCCTCCTTTCTTTTCTCTTGCAACGACTTGAGTATCTTCTGAGAACTTTTGCTGAGGTTCTCTTCGTCTTCCATGAATCGTTTGATTTTGCGAACAGCCTCTTGGAATCCGGGTATCTGCACCTTCTCGAAAAGATTCACCTTCTGTGTGGTCTTCTTACGAGCATGTTCCAGCAAACCAAGTTTTGCAATGACAAATTCACGTTCAACAGCTGTTTGCACCAGTCCGTGAAGAAGATTTATCCCGTCGAAGTACCACTTGGGCGCACTGAAAAGTCCGAAGGGTTTCACCTCGAGACGGATGTTGTTCAGCACAGGAACTCGTACGCCTGCAATCTTCTTTACGTCAAGTTCCACGTCTTTCAGTTCAACCAACGAAGTGTCAAACTCGCCCCAGAGAGCATACATCGACTCGTAGCCTGCAATCTGCTCCTGCAACTTTCGCTCCAACGACTCTGCATCTTCCTTGCAGTGTTTAACCTCAAGACGCAGCGCTGTCTCCTTACTCTTGATGATGGGCAAGGTTCGCTGACGCATCTTGAGATTCTTCTCAATCTGCTGGAGGGACGTTTTATTATATTGAAACTTTATCACGTTCTATTTATAAAATTCGTTCGTGCACACTGCCAACATCTATGCTTCACCCCAATATTCGTCAGTCAACTCTTTCTTGATGTTCACTTCCTCCAGTTTGAAGTACTTGCGAAGGAGTGACCATGTTACATCGAGCATCTCAACGGTATTCAGGTTTACGTCGATGGCCAGCAGTTTGTCTGCATAGTCATAGGCGAACTTCAAGCAACGGTTGTCATAGTCTGTCAGGTCGAAACCATTCTCGAGTTTGGTCTTTGCGTTGGCTGCGTCGGCATAGAGACGGATAGCAGCATTCATCACCTGCGCATGGTCTTTACGTGTCTTCTTTCCAGCTACAAGCTGTTTCAGACGCGACAGCGAACGGAATGGATCTACGATGACCTTACCTGTATCCGTATCACGACGCAGATAGAGCTGACCTTCGGTGATATAACCTGTATTATCGGGCACGGCATGTGTAATGTCACCACCGCTCAGCGTTGTCACAGCAATAATCGTGATGGAACCACCGCCAACACTCTCGGGGAACTGTACGGCCTTTTCATATATCTTTGCCAAGTCGGAATAGAGCGAGCCAGGCATCGAGTCTTTCGAGGGAATCTGGTCCATTCGATTGCTGACGATACTCAGCGAGTCGGCATAGGATGTCATGTCAGTGAGCAACACCAGCACGGTCTCGTTCTTCTCCACTGCAAAGTACTCGGCGGCAGCCAAAGCCATGTCGGGAATAAGCAGACGCTCCACTGCTGGGTCTTCTGTGGTATTCATGAAAGCAATGATGCGGTCCAGTGCACCAGCTTCCGAGAATGTATTCTTGAAGAAATAATAGTCATCATTCGTCATACCCATGCCACCCAGGATAATTTTGTCAGCCTTGGCGCGCAGAGCCACGAGTGCCATTACTTCGTTGAAAGGCTGGTCGGGGTCAGCAAAGAAAGGAATCTTCTGTCCGCTGACAAGGGAGTTGTTCAGGTCGATACCTGCAATACCAGTGGCAATGAGTTCACTGGGCTGCTTGCGTCGCACGGGATTCACACTGGGACCACCAATCTCCACTTCCTTGCCTTCAATAGCAGGACCGCCGTCGATAGGTTGTCCGTAGGCATTAAAGAAGCGACCTGCAAGCTGTTCGCTCACCTTGAGCGATGGCGACTTGCCCATGAAAACGACTTCGGCATTTGTGGGGATACCGCTGGTGCCTTCAAACACCTGCAGGGTAACATCTTCACCAGAAATCTTAACCACCTGTGCCAGTTTACCATTGATGAGAGCCAGTTCGTCATAACCGACGCCTTTAGCCTTAAGACTGCATGTAGCCTTTGTTATCTGGCTAATCTTTGTATATACTTTTTGAAAAGCTGTTGCCATAACTTCGTCCAATAAATTATAACATTTCCTGCACTTGTTTCTTGAACTCGTAATACTGGTCGCTCTCGAAAGTCGAGTAGTTCATCTGCTTACAGAGGTTGATTAACTTCTTAAAGTAATCAGTAACATCAAGGAAGTTATCAAACTGATAATCATCTTTATCGCAAATCTCTGTAACAAGGTTCAGTATCTCTTCCTGACGGTTCATGGGCGTCACAGAATCCACAGCATCGAAGGCGTCCTGCTGAAGGATGACGTAATCGATGACTTCGCTCTTCCAGTATGTCACATGATAATCTACGGGAACACCGTCGTCACCAAGGATGTTTATCTGTTCATAGATTTCCTTTCCACGTTGCATACGTGTTTTCAGTTTCATAACCTTCGGAATCCACTCATCGTTGATACGGTTTGCCATGTAGTCGGCAAATTCAGGATATTCGAGGTATTTACTGTACGACTCAATCGGGTTGACGGCAGGATAGCGTTTCTTGTCAGCACGGTCCTGCTCAAGGGCGTAGAAGCATCGAGCCACTTTTTTCGTGTTTTCCGTCACGGGCTCCTTCAAGTTACCACCGGCAGGCGATACGGTTCCAAGGAAGGTAACACTGCCCACCTGTCCATTGCGCAGTTTGACATATCCTGCACGTCCGTAGAAGTTGCTGATGAGCGCACCCAAGTCCATCGGGAATGCATCGGGACCAGGGAGTTCTTCCATACGGTTCGACATTTCACGCAGAGCCTGTGCCCAGCGGCTCGTTGAGTCGGCCATCAGCAGGACACGAAGTCCCATGCTACGATAATATTCGGCCATCGTCATGGCTGTATATACCGAGGCTTCACGGGCTGCCACAGGCATGTTACTGGTATTGGCGACGATGATGGTACGTTCCATCAGCTTACGTCCTGTATGGGGGTCTATCAACTCGGGGAATTCTGAGAAGATTTCCACGACCTCATTGGCACGTTCACCGCAGGCTGCCATAATCACGATGTCCGCCTCGGCCTGCTTACTGATAGCATGCTGCAACACGGTCTTACCTGTTCCGAAGGGACCAGGGATGAAACCGGTACCGCCTTCGACGATAGGATTGAAAGTATCGATGGTGCGTACGCCAGTTTCCATCAGTTTGAAGGGACGTGGTTTCTCGGCATAGTTTGTCATTGCGAACTTCACAGGCCAGTGCTGCACCATGTCTACATTCACCTCGTTGCCCTTCTCGTCGGTCAGCACGGCAATCACATCGTGAATCTTATATTGTCCGGCGGGAACGATAGACTTCACCGTGGCTTTGCCTTTCAGTTGGAAGGGCACCATTATCTTCAGTGGCTGGTGGTTTTCTTCCACATTGCCCAGCCAGTCGCTCTCCTGCACCACGTCACCGGGTTTGGCCGTAGGTGTGAAGTCCCACAGACGTTCACAGTCGAGCGGTTCTGTATAGACACCTCGTTTCAGGAAGACGCCTTCCATCTTGTCGAGGTCGTTCTGCAGTCCGTCATAGTTCTTGCTGAGCATGCCCGGGCCAAGCTGAATCTCCAACATGTGGCCCGTGAATTCGGCCTCCGAGCCCACTTTCAGTCCGCGCGTACTCTCGAAAACCTGCACATAGACATCCTTGCCGATTATCTTGATAACCTCGGCCATCAGGCGGTCACCGCCCGTCTGGATATAGCAAATCTCTCCTTGCAACACGGGGCCGTCAACTGCGAGCGTCACCATGTTCGAGACTACGCCACTAACAAATCCTTTTGTCATATCTTGTATTTATTTTGTTTCTTTGTATATGAGTATGAGATGTACTCGATTTATTTTAAGAATTCTTCCGGCACACGTGCTTCGCCGCGCAGGTTGTCTATAATACGTTCGAAGGTCTCGCGTCCATGTTCGGGGTCGAGTTGTTCCCATCGGTTCAGCATTTCGAGCTTGCAGAAGTAGGCAAAAACGGCATCGATGCTGAAGGGGTCGAAGAACGTGCGGTCGTCGAGCCACGCCCATTTCATGGCGTCTATGCGGCGCTCCTTCTGAACGGGGTCGGGCTCGTCCACAATCGGCATCAGTTCTTTGACGTAGTCCAGTTCGTAACCCAGGTCGAAGTCCTTCGTGTTGTTCGTGCGTATCATCTCGGTCACCTCGTTGTCACCTTGGATATATCCGCTCACGTTCCAGCCTTGCTTGCGTGCAATCAGCGCCGTGAGTATGTTCGTCACGTTCAGGTTCAGGTTGTACCAATCGTTCATCAGGCGGTTCTTACAACCGTTGATGCAGAATTTGAAATACTCATAGAGCATCACGTCCTCGGCAAAGAATCCGCTCTTATCCTTATTATAATTATAATCGCGGATGAACATACTCATGAAAGCCGGGTAGCGGTGCACGTTGAACGTCAGCTCGCGTGCCGAGGTTATCATGTCGCGATATTGTTCGATGGTAAAGTTGCCGAAGGGTTCCAGTTCTGCGTCGGGATTTTTCAGCAGGCGCACGACGTTCACGCAGTCCCAGCGCAGGAAGAAGTAGAACATCAGCTTCTGGTCGCCCTCGGTGAGGGTCTCAGCGCATTCTGCCTTCATTTCTGCCAGGTTCACTGCCGGCCGTTTGTCTGTCATCCTGACATCCGGCAGTCCAGCCATCATGCAATAATACTCAGCCATTACTCAGAAAAGCATTTCCACGAGTTGTGGACGAAGGAATCCCTTGAAATAAGCCTCGAATTCTTCCTTGCCGAAGTTCACCTTGTAGCTGCCGTCGGCCGGAGCGATGGTGAATAGGGTGTCCTTGCCGTTCACCTGTTCGATGGTCACACCCTTGTCCAGCAGGTTCTTGGCCTTCGCTGCGAAGTATTTTTTCAGGCTTTCAGCCTCGGCACTGCTGATGACAATTGGCTCATCCTCAGCCCATTTCGATGCGAGGGTCACGGCAAATTCGCCGAGGAAGTTCTGGTCGGAAGCCAGACTGTCGACCGACTGTGTCACAACCTTGTCGCAGACGACGTTCGCAAGCTCGCTTTTCAGGGCGTTCAACGCCTGAGACGTATATAGCTTCAGCTCGCTTTTCGTATTCGAATCCAGTTCACCGGCTTTCTTCTCGGCCAGAGCGACTATCGACTGTGCTTCCTGACGGGCGTCGGCCACAATCTGAGCCGCTTTCTTCTCAGCCTCTTCCACTATGCGAGCAGCTTCGGCCTGACCCTTCTCCACGCCTTCGCGCAGAATCTTCTCAGTTAATGCTTGAATCTTTTCCATTATATCTGTTAATGAGTTTTATCGAAAAAGCAAAAATACGGGTACAAAATTATAAAATTTTGAGCAAACTTCCGAATATACGCGTACACTTTTTAATCAATTATGAAAAAAAGAACATTCTCGGCGAAAAATTAGAGGGAGAAAAGACGTGAGAGGAAATGAGAGGCCGAGAGCACGAGAAGAACACAGAAAATGTAAATCATTCGGATGATGGAAGTATAACGGTCAAGCCGAGGGGTATCGGAAACGGACGTGAAAAGCGATGAGAAACGATGAGCCTCGCTGCGACAGTGTGAAGTGAAGGAAAAGTCGGAAATACAACCATCTGATTATCAAGATTTCATTTTTCTACGTCACAATCTGTTAGGCTCAGAAATTCTCAACGGAGAACAAATCCAAAAGTGACGCACCGTGGTGCGACAAGCATCGCACCGCAGTGCGACATCCGTCGAAACACATCGAAACACGGACAAATCTGTTCCGCTCGAAAAAGCGGAACAAAAAGTGTCAATATATCATCAGTTTATCTAAGTCGAGAAAAGTGGTCTTCAGAATGGCGAAATGGCTTTCTGAAGTTTCTCCTTGAGCTGCGGCATGAGGCTGCGGCGGATGGAAAGCGTGAGGCTGCAATCGTTGTCGAAGGATTGCGAAAGGATGCGTGCGTCCATGTCGTGCACCACCTTCATGACGGCAGACATCAGCGGATATTCGAAGGTCAGCGTATATTCTTCGTCGACGGTGCGAGTGACCACTTCAGCTGCAGCGATGGCCTCGGAAGCAGCTGTGCGATAGGCTGTTATCAATCCGCTGGTACCCAGTTTCACACCTCCGAAATAGCGTACCACCAGAATGATAATGTCCGTAAGATTATTGCTGTTGATTTGCCCCAGAATGGGTTTGCCTGCCGTACCGCTGGGCTCGCCGTTGTTGTTGGCACGAAATATCTGTCGCTCGGCACCCAGCATATATGCCCAGCAGACATGTCGGGCATCGTAGTATTTGCGCTGATGTTCATCAACAAGCGCCATGGCCTCCTCGACCGAACGTACAGGAAAAGCAAAAGCGAGGAACTTACTCCGCAACTGGGAATAAGTGCCCTCGCTTTTATGTGCTATGGTCTGATATTCGTCGGACATCAACCGAGTTTGTGAATCACCAGTCCGCTTCGCAGTTTAGGTTCGAACCAAGTGGCCTTCGGGGGCATGATGTTGCCCGAGTCGGCGATGTCAATGATTTGCTGCATGGAAACGGGATAGAGTGCCAACGCGAGCGACATCTCGCCGCTGTCCACGCGACGCTTCAGCTCGCCGAGACCGCGCAGGCCGCCTACGAAATCGATGCGTTTGTCGCTGCGCAAATCCTTGATACCCAACAGGCTGTCGAGTATACGTTCGCTGCAGATGCTCACGTCAAGACGTGCGATGGGTGATGACTCATCGGCAAGTCCATCACGCAGTTTCAGGCTGTACCACTGTCCACCGAGATAGAGGCTGAACTCATGCAGCTGGCGCGGACGGTACTCGTCCTTTCCCTTCGGCTCAACCACGAAATCCTTTTCGAGAGCAGTCAGGAACTGAGCCTCGGTCAGCCCGTTGAGGTCGCGAACGACGCGGTTGTAATCGAGGATGGTGAGCTGGCTTGCAGGGAAGCAGACAGCCATGAAATAGTTGTACTCCTCGTCGCCCCGATGATTGGGATTCTGTTTTGCCTTCTCCACTCCGACAAGCGCAGCTGCGGCCGAACGGTGGTGTCCATCGGCTATGTAGAGACTGGGAATGGAAGCAAAGGTCTGTGTGACGGTCTGAATGTCGTTGGGATCGCTCACCAGCCACAAACGGTGACGGAAACCGTCGATTGGAGCGACGAAATCATATTCGGGTTCGCCCGCAGCAATACGCGACACCAGACGGTCAAGTTCGTCATTGTCGGGATAAGCCAAGAAGACGGGTTCTATATTGGCATTGGTGGCGCGCACGTGCTTCATGCGGTCCTCTTCCTTGTCGCGACGTGTCAGTTCGTGCTTCTTTATGACACCCGAAACATAATCCTCGACATATGCACCCACAACAAGACCATACTGCGTGTGACCGTTCATGGTCTGCGCATAGACGTAGTACATCTCACTGGGGTCTTCCAAAAGCCAACCCTCCTGCTGGAAACGGGCGAAATTCTGCGCACCTTGCTCATAGACGCGTGGGTCGTATTCGCTGGTACCTACGGGAAAATCTATTTCGGGCTTAATGATATGGTAGAGCGACATGACATTGTCGCCTGCCTCGGCACGTGCCTCCTCTGAATTGAGCACGTCGTATGGGCGACTTTCCACCTGCTCGACATACTTTTTCGGAGGGCGGATGCCCTTGAAAGGTTTTACGACAGCCATAACTTATTTGTTCACTTGGAAGCGCGTAACGCCCTTCTCGATGAAATCTACAATCTGACGAGCGGCAGCCAGACCAGCGTTAACATTGGCCTCAGCTGTCTGTGCACCCATCTTCTTGGGCGTAGCGAAGTAACGTCCGGGGAAGAGTTCGGCGAAGGTTGCATCAGCATCGGGCTTGATGTCGGTGATGTACTTCAGGTCGGTACGTTCCTGCAACAGAGCGATGAGGCCCTCTTCGTCGATGACTTCCTTGCGTGCCGTGTTCAAAAGAATGCCGCCCTTCTTCAGTTTGCCTACAAGTTGACGGTTGATGCTTTGACGTGTCTCAGGTGTTGCAGGAATGTGAAGCGACACAATATCGCACGTTTCGAAGAGTTCGTCCTGCGATTCTGCAGCCTTCACGCCTGCCTGCTCAATTGCCTCCTTCGGACAGAAGGCATCGTACGCAGTCACTTCCATACCGAAGCCCTTAGCGATGCGAGCAACATTGCGACCCACATTACCGAAAGCGAGCAGACCCAGACGCTTGTCCTTCAGTTCGGTGCCGCTTGTGCCGTTGAAGAAGTTGCGGACGCCATAGACCAACAGACCGAAGACCAATTCGGCAACGCTGTTAGCATTCTGGCCCGGGGTGTTCATAGCCACCACATTGTGTGCCGTAGCGGCTGCCAGGTCGATGTTGTCATATCCGGCACCTGCACGAACGACAATCTTCAAGTTCTTTGCAGCGTCGAGCACTTCGGCATCCACTTTGTCCGAACGTATAATCAATGCGTCGGCATCAGCGACAGCTTCGAGCAGTTGACTCTTTTCGGTGTATTTCTCAAGCAGCTGCAACTCGTATCCTGCAGCGTCGGTTATCTCTTTTATACCTTCCACAGCCACCTTGCTGAAAGGTTTCTCTGTGGCAACTAATACTTTAGTCATACCTAATCAATGTATTGTTTACGAATTTGTTAATGCTGAGCTTCGAAATCCTTCATGCATGCCACAAGTGCCAGGCAGCCTTCGACGCTCATTGCGTTGTAGCAGCTTGCACGGAAGCCACCCACATCGCGATGACCCTTCACGCCTACCATGCCGCGACTGGTTGCGAAAGCCATGAACTCATCCTGCAGATCCTGATACTCGTCTTTGAGTACGAAAGTGATGTTCATGCGCGAACGGCTGTCTTCCTCGGCCGTACCTACGAAGAGTTTGTTGCGGTCAATTTCGCTGTAGACAATTTCGGCACGCTCGATAGCTCTGCGTTCCATGGCTTCTACTCCACCCTGTTTCTTTATCCATTTCAGGTTCTGCAGTGCACAGTAGATGGGAACGGTGGGAGGTGTGTTGAACATCGAGCCTTTCTTGATATGGGTGCGATAGTCAAGCATGGTGGGAATGGGACGGCTCACATGTCCCAGAATGTCCTCCTTGATAATGACAAATGTCACGCCGGCCATACTCAGGTTCTTCTGTGCGCCGCCATAGATGATGCCATACTTGCTGACGTCAACCGGACGCGAGAGGATATCGCTCGACATATCAGCCACCAGAGGTATGGGAGAGTCGATGTCGCGAAGGAGTTCCGTTCCATAGATGGTGTTGTTGGTAGTAACATGCAGATAGTCAGCATCCGTAGGAATGTCGAACTGCTTGGGAATGTAGGTAAAGTTCTTGTCCTTACTCGAAGCCACCTCGACAACTTCGCCAAACAGGCGTGCTTCCTTCTGAGCCTTGGTAGCCCACACGCCGGTATTCAGATAGGCAGCTTTCTTTTCGAGCAGGTTATAGGGTACCATGCAGAACTCCAGACTTGCGCCGCCGCCCAGGAAGATGACACTATATCCTTCGGGAATGCTCAGCAGCTCCTTGAGAAGAGCCACAGCTTCGTCCACCACGGGTTGAAAGTTCTTGGCGCGGTGACTGGTCTCCATGAGTGAGAGACCGCTGCCCTCAAATTCGATACATGCGGCAGCTGTGGCTTCGATTACTTCTTTTGGCAAGATTGATGGTCCTGCATTGAAATTGTACTTCTTCATTTTCTACTCTTTTGCTTTTTTATAGATTAGTAAATTCTTTTGCTTTCAGCGCACAAATTTACACCTTTTCTTTGGAATATACATTATAAATAATGTTATTTTCGCTTGAACGGGAATGAAAAAGATAAAAAAGCGGACGCAGGCTTGCACATCTCGTCGAAAAGCACTAATTTTGCACCGCTTTTGGCTGCAAGTAAGCCTGAGCATCGGGGTGTAGCGCAGTTGGTAGCGCACCTGGTTTGGGACCAGGTGGTCGCCCGTTCGAGTCGGGTCACCCCGACGCTCTTTCTGCCCGCAGAACGTGAAAAAACAGTTTTTTTGCTTGCGGAATGAAAATAAAGTTGTAACTTTGCAGCGCAAAATGCGACTGGTGCCTTGGATGAGTGGCTTAGTCAACGGTCTGCAAAACCGTCTACAGCAGTTCGAATCTGCTAGGCACCTCTCGAAGAAGCGAAGCCTCGGGTCTTACGACTCGAGGCTTTTTGTTTTACGTCGTAATATGCTGAGCGAACGGTATGTGGCTATGGCAAACATCGCGCCGCAGCCCACCCATTTCAACCAAGCCACATTCTGAAAACAAACGGCCACGGTGATGGTCAGCAGCACGAAATAGACGGCAGCGTTTTTCCATGTCTGGAGGCCGATGCGGCAACCGAAGAGCCATCTGAAAACTATCGAAGTGATGATGAGGTCATAGAGTGACGTGAGCGAAAGCGAGATGCCTGCACCGAGCAATCCGAAGCAACCATAACAAACCCACATCGTCCCCACGAAAACACAGACCGAGAGCAACTCCATGACAAGAAATGTGAACATGGCGCCGCGAGCCAGGCTGGTATAGGACAGCGGCAGAACGATGGAACGCAGGAAAACACTGAAAGAAGCCGCCACCGTCATGCTCACAACGACCATGAAAGAGGAGCTGGTGAGAATGCGAATGGCCAGCGGCATGAACATGAGCAGGAGGATGAGCAGCGGCGTGATGAGCATCACACAGACGTCCACCTGACGGTTGATGGCATTGTTCATGCGTCCGACGTCATGATTCACCGAGGCCAGACGAGGGAAGAAATCGGCTTCGATTGCCGCGAAAGCCAGGCCGGCATAGGTGACCATAATCATGAATCCTGCGCGATAAAGCCCCACGTCCTCCAGCTGTCCGCCTTCTTTTATAATTTTCACGACAATCATTCCGGATGCTGCCTGAGCCACAGCCGCCACAACGAAAGGTATGCCGCGGCGCAGCATGGGCAGTCCTGCGCGAAGCACGTTGAGGTCGAAGGGGCGCACACGATAGGGAACCACACGCACCGAGAAGAACAAATGGATGATGCACGAGACAGCCGACCAAACAATCAGACTGACCATAATTCCATGGATTCCCCACAGATAGTAGAAGGGAACGGTGAGGAATATCGAAGCCACGGCGGCCACGGTCTCGAGCATGGCCAGGCGGTGAAGTTTGTGCAGGCCTTTCAAAAGCGAAGCCTCAGCCTCAGCTATGACCAGCGCCACGACCACGGGAACCAGCCAAATCACTTCGGAATAGTGACCTGCGTCGTGCTCAAAGAAGAAATAGCTGAGCAGGGGCGAGAGCGCGGCACAGACGACAGCGGCAAGCACGGCTGTCCAGAGCACACAGGAACGGATGACGCAGACCAGACGTTCGATGTCGGTCTGCGAACCGTCTTCGGCCAGTTCGCTCGTCTCGCGGGTGGCATTCACGGGAAGGCCCAGATTGCTGCAGCAGACGACAAACTCCGAAATGGTGTTGTAGACGGAAATCAAACCGAAGCCGACAGGCCCGAGCAACCACGTCGTGAGCTTGACACGAGCCACCGACGCGAGCGTCTTCAGACCTTGCACTCCGCCAAAGATTCCCGTGTAGCGCAACACATGGCTGTACGTGGCATCGCGCCCCGTACCATTTTCGTTTCTTTCCTCTCTCTTGTGCACGTTTTTATATATTCGGCTGCAAATTTAGTTAAAATTCGGAATTTATAAGCCAGACGCATAAAGAAATTCACCTTTTATATAGAATAAAGGTACAATTTGGCGAGTAGAGACACACACGTTTTTGAGTTTTCCTGAGCGAGAGAGAGATTCTAAAAACATCATGCGATGCATCCAGCCAAAAGGAAATAATACTTACACTTTTCGTTTCACATTTTCTTTTCGAATAGAAAAAACGTCTTCGCAGCACGATTCGAAGTCCGACGCAGCGTGCTGCGACAGCATGCGCACAGTGGTGCGTTTTTGCGAGGAGCGCGTTCCTGAAGGAATTTTTCAAGAAACAGCGACGAGACGCAAAATTTCCGAGTATTGAGAATCAGCAACTTATATTTCTTTCATACTGAGATGCTAACCATGTCGCAGCAAAGCGCATCCATTCTCACAACTTCTCACAGTCCTTTTCGATACCTCCTTTGTCGGCCTGAAAGCCGATATCTTCCGATTTCGTTACAAAGAGGCGAGTCGCTGCAATCTTTTTCGCGCGTTTCCTTGCCAGATAGCGGAAAATGAGTTACTTTTGTCTGAGAAAATCCTACACCTCCGACAGAATACATGAGCATTCGCCTGAGCATCATCATTCCGGTCTACAACGTGGCGCCCTACCTGCGGCAGTGCCTCCAATCGCTGCTCCAACAGGGGCTGGACGATTACGAGGTGATACTGGTGAACGACGCGAGCCACGACAACAGCCGTGGCATCTGCAGCGAATGGTGCAGCGAGCACCCGACGTTCCGACTGCTCAACAACAGCCAGAACATGGGACTCAGCGCCACACGCAACAGGGGCATCGACGAGGCGCGCGGCGAGCTGCTGACGTTTGTCGATTCGGACGACTTTCTGGCCGACGGCACACTGAAGGCGGCCACCGAGGCGATGGAGAGCGACGTGGATGCGGTGGTCTATCCCGTGATGGAGAACCATCTGACAAAGAACGCCAGCCTCTGGAAGCCCGGAGAAGCACGCCTGGACTTCGCCCGTTGGATGAGGGAAGACGGATTCCGCCATTGCTATGCCGTCAACAAGGTCTACCGCCGCACGCTGTGGCAGGGAATTCGATTCCCCGAAAACCAGTTCTACTGCGAAGACATGGTGACCATCCCCCTCGTGATGCAGAAGGCGCGACAGATAAGGTGCATCGACACGGGAATCTACTACTATTGTCGGCGCAACGGGAGCATTACGTCCCAGCTCAACAAGGAGAAACTGCGCAACTACGTGGAAGCGCTCCTGACGATAATGAAATTTCCCGAGAGCGCCTCGGACATCGAGCTATACATCGCGGCGCGAAATGCCGAAATCTCCTACCACCGCATGGGCGGCACCGAGCAGATGGTGGCCCGACAGACGATACCCTGGCGATACATCCTGAGCAGCGGCCTCACGTTGCGACAGCGAGCCAAGGCGCTCTACCTGAAATTCAAATAAGGGCCAGGCATATCGAAGCGACCCCGCTCCCCCACTGCAAACTCATTAAGAAACAAGACGATGGCTCAGCCCAAGAAAGAACGCTCGCTCCACATGCTTACCCTGCTGATGCAGACAAACCGCAGGTATAGCGTGACCGATCTGGCCGAGCTGCTCGAGGTGGACCGCCGCACCGTCTACCGATACATTGCGACCTTCAACCGCGCCGGATTCGTGATACAGACCAGCCATCGCCACGTTCGGCTGGCTCAGCACACGCAAATCCATCGACAGCTCTCCGACCTCCTCTACTTCAATCAGGAAGAGGCCATGACGCTCTACAACGCCATCGATGCCATCGAAACCGACACACAGCTGAAAGCCGAGCTGAAAAACAAACTGGCCAGCATCTACGGTACACGAACCGTGCGCGAAAAGATAATCCGAATGGAGAAAAACAAGGTGACGAAACAGCTGATGGAAGCCATAGAGAAACGTCACCGCGCCGTGCTCCACAACTATTCTTCGCCCAGCAGCAACACACAGAGCGACCGCCTCGTAGAACCTTTCAGCCTGAGCGACGACTCAAAACACGTCTGGGCCTTCGAAATCTCAACAGGCAGCAACAAACTCTTCAAACTGAGTAGAATAGAAAGCGTGGAAGTATTGTCCGACGTCTGGCGATACGGCATCCGTCATCGCAAAGGGACCACCGACGCCTTCCGCATCATCAGTTTCGACGGAACAACACTGCCGGCACGCATCCGCATGAACCGACGCGCCCGCAACCTGCTGCTCGAGGAATATCCACTCACCGAATCCGACATCACACAGACCGACACCGACGAATGGACCTACGACGGACAAGTGAGCAACTACGTAGGCATCGGACGCTTCGTCATCGGTCTGGCCGACTGCATAAATATAGAAACGCCCGAGCTCAAGCAGTATGTCAACCACTTCGCTCAGGCGTTCCTTGAGAATCTATAAATAAACTGTATTAAGACAGACCTGTTATCTCGCCGTCAATCAAATCGATGCGCTCGGCTTGAGGGCTCTTCGGCAGGCCAGGCATTCGCATGATGTCGCCTGCCACCAGCACAATCATCTCAGCACCACAGTTGATAACAACATCGCGCACCTGAATGCTGAAGCCCGATGGAACACCATAAAGCTTCGGATCGGCAGAGAAAGAATACTGCGTCTTCGCGATGCAGATAGGATAATGCGTCAGTCCCATCTCCGCGACACGCTGCAGCGCCTTCTTCGCAGCCGCCGAGAACACCACATCGTCCGCACCATAAATACGCTGAGCAACAGCGCGCGCCTTATCCTCAATCGACTGATTGTCGTCGTAAACAAAGCGCAGAGGCGCCGACGGGTTCTCGTCGATGGTCCGGACAACCAGTTCTGCCAGTTCCACCGCACCGCTGCCACCTTCGTTGAACGCATTGTTCACAGCAAAGCCGACGCCCAGCGAAGCACAATGCGCGCGGCACAGCTCAATCTCGTGGTCCGTATCAGAAGCAAAGCGATTGAAGCAGACAACCACAGTCTGACCGAAGCTGCGGATGTTCTCGATGTGGCGATCCAGGTTCTTGAAGCCCTCCTTCAGACCCTCCTCATTCGGTTCCTTAATCCCTTCCACCGGCACACCGCCATGCATCTTCAGGCCCTGAGTAGTGGCCACCAGCACCGTCAGCGCAGGCTGCAGACCACCCACACGGCATTTGATATCGTAGAACTTCTCAGCACCCAAGTCGGCACCGAAGCCAGCCTCCGTAACAACGTAAGGAGCGAAACTCAGCGCAAGCCGCGTGGCGATGATGCTGTTACAGCCATGGGCGATGTTTGCGAACGGACCGCCATGCACGATGGCAGGTGTCTGCTCCGTCGTCTGCACCAGGTTCGGATGAAGCGCATCCTTCAGTAAGACACAGATGGCTCCGGCCACACCCATGTCCCTCACACGGAAAGGCTTGCCGTCCGAAGTGATGCCGAGCAAGATATTTTCGATGCGTCGGCGCAAGTCGCGTTCGTCGCGGGCCAGACAAAGAATAGCCATAATCTCGCTCGCCGGCGTAATGTCGAAGCCACTCTCCATCGTCACCCCGTTTGACTTCGCACCCAGTCCTGTCACGATGGAGCGCAAGTTGCGGTCGTTCACGTCCAGGACACGTTTCCAGAGCACCTCCTTCAATGCGAAACCCTCCTCACGATGCTGATAGATATAATTGTCCAGCAACGCCGCAATCATATTGTGAGCCGATGTCACCGCATGGAAGTCGCCCGTGAAATGCAGGTTAATCCTATCCATCGGCAACACCTGAGCATAGCCGCCACCAGCAGCGCCACCCTTCATGCCGAAGCAGGGACCCAGCGACGGCTCGCGCAGCGCCACGATGGCCCGCTTGCCGATGCGGTTCAGGCCGAGCGACAGTCCCACACTCACCGTAGTCTTGCCGATGCCCGCCTTTGTAGGCGTGATGGCCGTCACCAGAATCAGCCGGTGCTGCGCAATCTGCGACTCGTCCGTGAGCGACTCAGGTACCTTCGCAATATAACGGCCATAGTTTTCCAACTTCTCCGCAGGAATCCCCACCGAGGCTGCCACCTCGTCAATGGGTTTCAGCGGAGTTTCACGAGCAATTTCAATGTCAGACTTCATGAGCAATTATGCATTATGAATTAAAAAAGGAGGACTCCGAGACCGAAGACCTCCTTTACCTTTTGGTAGCGCCTACGGGAATCGAACCCGTGTTCCATGCGTGAGAGGCATGTGTCCTAGCCGCTAGACGAAAGCGCCATTATGCATCCGAGACCCGAAACGCCCTGGCGGAAGCTGGGGGATTCGAACCCCCGGTACGGTAACCCGCACGTCAGTTTAGCAAACTGGTGGTTTCAGCCACTCACCCAAACTTCCGATTATCTTCATCGCGCCCGATGCAACCTTCGCGCAGGGTTCCGTCTCAAATGCGGTGCAAAGGTACACTATTTTTCTTTTCCCTCCAAAACTTTTGGGCATTTTTTTTCAAGATAGTTTCATCGCAGATAAAGGCGGCCCGCCGTACACGTCTGTCCGACCTACACGCATCGACAGATGCCGACGGCTGTCGACACACTCGGAATCAGTCGTTTACACATACTCCGGCACACACAAGAAAACGCACCACGCTGCGACGGGCTGCGCACCACGCTGCGACAGGCGTCGCAGCGTGGTGCGTTCTCCTATCTGGCACGTTCAATCGTCAGCGTGTAGCTGTAGTCGTCTTGCCGCAGTTCGTATTTCTCAATAGGACCAGGTCCACAACTGCCGTTACCGATGCCTCGCATGGCTGCATCGAGGTGGAGGACGACTTCGGGGCGACGCACCTGGTTGAGCTGGTGGCGATATCGGACGGTCCAGAGGTCTTCGTCCGTATAGTGCTGGGCGCTGAAGCCGAGCCATCCGCCGGCATTACGAATGGTTATGCCACGACCCTGACCGTCGGTGAGCGTGAGCAGGCGAACATCGCAGCGCTCGCCCATGCTCTGCGGACGGATGTATTCCTCCTCCATGTCTGTGACGGTGCGCTGCCAGCGGCTGATGCGGGCTGCGTCGAGGCGGTCGGGATAGTTCTCCATGGGTCCCCGTCCGATCCACCGGACGTTTTCGAGTGCGGGTGCAAGGCTCATCTGAAGTCCGAGTCGGGCGAAGTCGCGGTTCTGCTGGTTGCCGAAGATTGCGTGCAGGGTGATGTTTCCGCCGGCGGTGACGATGTAGTCGATTTGTACGGGCACTTCACTTCGGCCTTGGAGCGCTTTCTGTGTGGTGCTGACGAAGAGTGTGTCGTTGCGGAGGCTGTGGCGGGTGGTGTTTGCGACGGGCTGCAGCTGGAGGCCGGTGTTGCGGTGGTCGTTGTTGATGCTGCGGAAGCCGTTGAACTGGGGTCCCTGGCCTTGGTGTATCATTTCCTGTCCTGCATACTGGAGGCTGGTGAGCTGTCCGCTGGGGCTGAAGGTGACTTGCCAGTCGTCGCCGTAGGCACGAACACCTCCGTCGGCCTGCGTCTCGATGTTGAAGGGCTTGGACTCCCTGAGGATGTCCTGACGGGCTGGAGCTTCGTCGGTAAGGATGATCTGTTCCTCGGCTACGGCGTGCCCCGCAGAGGCCCATATGGTGGGCTGGGCAAGGATGAGTGCAAGGTTGAGGGTAAGAAGACCGCCGCGTTCGGATGTCTGGTCGGTCGTCGGCAGATCGGTGATGATGAGGCTGTCGCCAGGTGCTATGGAAGGCAGGGTGCGGGTATCGCGGGCGACTGGCTGGCCGTTGCGCTCGATGGTGTACTGGAGGTGGTAGCCTTGGAGGTTGAGGAAGGCGTAGCGGTTGTGGATGACGAGCTGTTTGCGGCTGTTGAGGTGGAAGCCGACGTACTGATAGACTTTCTTGACTTGCTGCAGTTTGGGTGTGATGTGACGGTCGGATGTGATGATACCGTTGATGCAGAAGTCGTTGTCATTGGGCTTCTCTCCGAATCCGCCTCCGTAGTAGAGGTGGTCCTGCGGCTCGCCGTATTTCCAGAGACCTTGGTCTACCCAGTCCCAAATGCAGCCGCCTATCATGCGCTGCGACTGGAACTCGATGTAGTCCCAATACTCCTTGAGATTTCCGATGGCATTTCCCATGGCGTGGGCGTATTCGCAGAGGAAGTAGGGTCGGCCCTGCTTGTTGGCATCTTGGTCTTGCCGCATCATGTCGTTAAGGTTGGGATACATCTTGCTGTCCATGTCGGCGATGTCGTTCTGCTCACAGTAGTGTATCATTCGGCCATCGAGCGACTTGATGGCGTCTCGGCAAGCTACGAAGTTGTCGCCGGCTCCGGTCTCGTTACCCATGCTCCAGAAGATTACGCTGGGATGGTTGCGGTCGCGCATCACCATACGGACCTCACGATCGACGAAGGCATCTTTCCAACTTTCAATCTTACAGAGTTTTCCGTAGAGGCCGTGTCCCTCCTGATCGCACTCGTCAAAGACGTAGAGGCCGTAATAGTCGTAGAGGGCATACATGCGGGGGTCGTTGGGATAGTGGCTGGTACGAATGGTGTTGAGGTTGTGGCGCTTGAAGAGGAGGATGTCTTCTATCATGCTCTCCACGGGGATGGCCTTGCCATAGATGGGATGCGTGTCGTGGCGGTTGGCACCCTTGAAGAGAACGCGCTGGTTGTTGATATAGATGCGACCGCTGCGGTTCTCGATTTTACGGAGTCCGTAGCGGAAGGTGCTGATGTCGCCGTCGAGGCTCACCGTCACCGAATAGAGGTTGGGCGTCTCGGCTGTCCAGAGCGAGGGGTTCGTCAGGGCGAATGTCACAGCGGCCTTGTCCTTGCGGCCTTTTGTGGGCAGTTGCGAGAGCGAGGCGCGCCCCACTTCGTTGCCTTCGGGGTCGAAGAGGGCCACCTGCGGCATCGTGGAAGACTTGCCTCCGAGGTTCTGTACTTCGACCTCCACCTTCACGGTAGCTTTTTTCAAGTCGTCGCTCAACTCGGTCGTGGCATAGACGTCGCGGACATGAAGTTTCTTACGGGCTTCGAGATAGACATCGCGGTGGATACCGCTCAGACGGAACATATCCTGGTCTTCGATATAGCTGCCGTCGCACCATCGATAGACTTCGACGCAGACGAGGTTCTCGCGGCCGTGCTTCACGTAGGGTGTGACGTCGAACTCGGCATCGTTGTTGGAGCCTTGTGTGTAGCCGACCTTCTTGCCGTTCACCCAGACGTAGGCGGCGCTGTAGATGCCGTTGAAATGCAGGTAAATCTCGCGGTTCTTCCAGTCGGCAGGCATTGTGAAGGTGCGGCGATAGCTTCCCACGGCATTCGGCTCCGTCTCTGTCGTCCAGCCTTTGACGGGACGGATGAAGGGCGGATTGGCTTCGAAGGCGTAACGTGAATTGGTATAGATGGGGGTACCGTAGCCTTGCATCTCCCAGCAGCTGGGCACGGGGATGGTGTTCCAACCGGAGGCATCGAATGTGGGCTTATAGAAGTCTGTTGGGCGCTCGTCGGGACTGGGCGACCAGTGGAACTGCCACGTTCCGCTGAGCATCATCCGGAGACTGCTGTGAACGGGCAGCCACGGCTTCTGGCTGGCCACGTCGGCCTTCATTTCGGCTTCGCTGGCATAGAGGAGCATGGTTGCCCGGCCTTCCTCCTTGTTGATGCCAAAGATGGTTTCGTTTTCCCAGTCGTTCTTGCTTTCAGTCTCTGGAAGAGAGCCTTGGCGAGATTCAGAATCCTGTGCCGAAAGACCGCTCGGGGCAGTCAAGAGAAGCAGCACAATGGTAAGAAGATTTCTGCTATTCATTTTTTCCTATTTTTAGTACTACGCAACAAAGATATGAATTTTATAGGACAAAAGACCTTCTGTGATGAAAAAAATCAATCCTCGGGATGAAATTCGGGCATGAAGAGGGTGTTGTCCTCGAGGTCGAGCAGGAAACGCTTCACCGAAAGGCCGCCGCTGTAGCCGTAGAGGTCGCCGTTCTTTCCCAAAACGCGGTGACAGGGCAGGAAGAGCGCCAGCACATTGTCGCCGCAGGCATTGGCAACGGCCCTTGTGGCGGTGGGCACCCCCAGACGCCGTGCCAGCTCGCCATAAGTGGTGGTGCGCCCGTAGGGTATGTCGAGGAGCGAACGCCACACCCGTTTCTGAAACTCCGTCCCCACCATCAGCATCGGCACCTTCAGCTCGCGACTCTTGCGGCAGAAATAGGCGTCAAGCTGTTTGCGGGCCTGCCGCAAGACAGGCGACAACTTCTGCTCGAAATCGGCCTTCAGCTGGCGGCGCAGGGTCAGGCTCGCCGAACTCCCGTCGTGGCTGCGGGCCCAGTCGCACATACAAAGACGCCCCTCGAAGGCATATAAGACCAGTTCGCCGCAGGGCGATTGATAATACTCATACTGAATGATATTTCCCTGTTTCATGGTTTCAGAGTTTTTCTCCCTGCAAATGTAGCGATTCTTATTCAACCGCGCAAGCGTTCGACGCACAAAAATGATTGTAGGGAAACGCCGCTCGGCTATGCTGCTTCTGCACGAATTGGGGTGTTGAAAGACCAACGTGGTTCGACAGCTGTCGCAGCGTGGAGCGACAGGCAACGCAGCGTGGTGCGACAGACTTCGCTGCGTGGAGCGTTTTTTGTGGGGGCCTTTAGAGGATTGATGTGTCTGCCCCTCTTTTGTCATTCAGAGTGCCCAAAAGACCGAAGAATCTCACTGAGGACGTTCGCATCTTAGAGATTCATCGCTACGCTCAGAATGACAATTTGCGGAAAATCAAAACAAGTTTTGTTTTTCTCCTCACTTAATCGTATCTTTGCAACATCGGACGAATGAATTATGACAGTAATACCCTATTCCGTCAACCGTCGTGAGTTATGGGACGACTTTGTCGACAACTCCAAGAACGGGACATTTCTGCTCAAACGCGGATTCATGGACCTTCAGGCCGACCGCTACTTCGACTGCTCCGTCATGGTCTTCGAAGGCGTCGACATGAACGACGAGAACCGCGAGGCCGAGCTCACAGCCCAGAATCTCGTCGCCCTCATGCCTGCCAACTGGGACGAGAAAGAACAGACCGTCCACTCACACCAAGGCCTCACCTACGGCGGACTCATCCTCCGCCAGACAGCCACACAGCTCGAGGTCATGGAAATCATCCGCGACATCGCACTTTTCTACATCTCCTACCTCCAGGCGCGACGTCTCGTCTACAAACCCATACCTTATATATATAGCTCCCTGCCCAGCGCCGAAGACCTCTACGCCCTCTTCCGCGCCCACGCCCGGCTCACCCAGCGCCGCCTCAGCACAGCCGTCCCCATCCGAAACCCACTCCGGATGCGCACCACCCAGATGCAGCAGGCACGCAAAGCCATCGACTACGGATTCTATATCGACCGCATGCCCGAGGGCGACTGGCAGAGCCTCGACGAATACTGGCAACTGCTCACCGACGAGCTCGCCCGCAACGGCCACAGCCTCAGCCACACCCTCGACGAGATAAAGCTCCTCATCGAACGCTTCCCACGTCAGATCAGACTCTACCTCGTGCGCCACAGCCAGCACATCGTCGCAGGCGTCATCGTCTTCGAGACACGGCAAGTGGCACACATCCAATACGTTGCAGCCACCGACGAAGGACGCCAGTACGGCGCACTCGACCTCATCTTCCGACACCTCATCAACGAGCGGTACAGACAGATGGAATACGTCGACTTCGGCATCAGCAACGACGACAGCGCACTCATCCTCCAGAAAGAAAACTACGGAGGACGCACACTCTGCTACGACACATACGAGGTCCACCTCCACCAGAACAACATCCTCCGCATCGTTCCGCAGCCCCAGTCCACACCCGTAAGCCAAGTCAAGTTCCTCGACCTCCAGAAAGTGACCGACTCCTACCAACCCCAGATTGACGACGCACTCCTGCGCGTCACCCAGCGCGGATGGTACCTCCTCGGCGAAGAGGCAAGCAACTTCGAACAAACCTTCGCCACCTACGTCGGAGCACGGCACTGCATCGGCGTAGGCAACGGACTCGAAGCCCTCACACTCATCCTCATGGCCTATCGGCAGACCGAACACTGGCAGCCCGGCGACGAAGTCATCGTCCCGGCCAACACCTTCATCGCCACCATCCTCGCCGTCACCCACGCAGGCCTAACACCCGTCCTCTGCGAACCCGACCCGCAGACCTTCCTCATCGACACCGCCCAAATCGAGCCACTCATCACACCGCGCACCCGAGCCGTCATCCCCGTCCACCTCTACGGCCGCAGCTGCGACATCACCGCCATCCGACAGATAGCCGACATCCACCAGCTCAAGGTCATCGACGACGCAGCGCAGGCCCACGGAGCCATGCACCACGGCCGTCGCGTCGGCTCCCTCTGCGACGCCACCGCCTTCTCCTTCTATCCCACCAAGAACCTCGGTGCGCTCGGCGACGCAGGAGGCATCACCACCGACGACGACACACTCGCCCAGACCGTCCGCGCACTCGCCAACTACGGCAGTACCCAGAAATACCAACATCAGTTCAAAGGCATAAACAGCCGCATGGACGAACTCCAGGCAGCCGTACTCGCCGCCAAGCTGCCCCAGCTCGACAGCCGCAACCAGCGACGCCGACAGATAGCCGAACGCTACCGGGCACTCATACAGAACCCACTCATCACCCATCCCCAGCAGCCCGCCGACCCTGCCGAGCACGTCTATTATGCCTACGTCATCCGCTGTCCGCAGCGCGACCAGCTCCGCGACCACCTCGCACGCCACGGCATACAGACACTCATACACTATCCTACCCCGCCCCACCGCCAAGAGGCCTACGCCGAGTGGAGCCACCTGCGGCTGCCCGTCACCGAACGCCTCCAGAGCCAGATACTCTCGCTGCCCATCAGCAGCGTGCTCACCGACGAAGAGGTGAACTACGTCGCACAGACCCTCAACGCATTTAATGAATAAGTGAAAAACGCAGCGTGGTGCGACAGACATCGCACCACGCTGCGTTAGCTGTCGCACCACGTTTCGTAAATTGTCGCACCACGTTCTTCATCGCCCACTGACGTGGGACGGGAAAACGGTGTCTCGCCTACCCGAACTCTACGACGGTGATTCCTGCGCCTCCGAACTGGACGTGCTCGTCGTGTGCTGCGGTGACTTCAGGTATGGTCTGCAGATATTGGCGTATGAGCTGGCGCAGGATGCCGTTGCCGGTTCCGTGAAGTATCCTGACGCGCGCTGTCCCGAGCAGTACGGCGTCGTCGATGTAGTGTGTGACGGTCTGCAGTGCTTCGTCGCCCCGCATGCCCCGGACGTCTATCTCGGGTTTGAAGTGTAGGTTCCGTTCGCGCATGTGGCTGTGGGCATCGGTGCTGACGTACGAGACGCTGAACTGTTGCTGCTGTTCGGGCTTTGTGGCTGGTTCGAGCCGCTCGATGTCGACGGTGGTGAGGATGGTGCCGAAGGCTACGGTGGCTTGCTTGCCTCGGAGTGCCTGGACTTGTCCGACGGTGTGCTGCCCTTTGAGTCGTACGTGGCTCCCGATGCCGACGGTGGGCTGGGCGGCTTGCTCTGCGGGTGTGGCGGTGGATGTCTTTTTCTTGGCCCGACGTGCCTTGTTCTGTTCCTGCCGCTGGTGACGCGCCTCTATCTGACGCATCTTTTTCTCGATGAGTGCGTCGTGCTCTCGCTGGCTTGCTTCGAGTTGCTGGCGGAAGTCGTCGACTTGCTGTCGGATGTTTTTTGTCTTTTCTTTCTCGGCCTGCGCCTCGCGTATCTCGCGAATGGTTTTCTCGACGAGGGCGTTGGAGTCGCTGATGATTTGCTGTGCCTGCTGCCTGGCCTCGCGGATGATTTCGCGCCGCTGTGTCTGCAACTGGGCTACGTCTTGTTCGTACTTGCGGATGGTGTCTTCGAGGTGTTTCTCGCGGTCGTGGATGGTCTGCCGCTTCCCTTCCCAATAGCGTTTGTCGCGGGTGATGTCGAGGAGGTATTTGTCGGCATCGACGTAGTCTTGGCCTACGAGGTCGGTGGCCTGACGGATGACGTCTTCGGGGATGCCTGTCTTTCGCGCTATCTCGAGGGCGAAGCTGCTGCCGGGCTGTCCTATCTGCAGGCGGAAGAGGGCTTCCATGCGGTGGCGGTCGTAGAGCATGGCGCCGTTGACGAGTCCGGGTGTCTCGTCGGCATAGTGCTTGAGGTTCTGGTAGTGTGTTGTGATGACGGCAAAGGTGTGGCTCTGGGCGAATCGGCTGAGGATGGCCTGTGCGATGGCTCCACCGATGGTAGGTTCGGTTCCGGAGCCGAATTCGTCGATGAGGAGCAGGCTGTCGGGACTTGCCTGGCGCATCATGGTCTTCATGTTGCGGAGGTGTCCGCTGTAGGTGCTGAGGTCGTCGTCGATGCTCTGTTCGTCGCCGATGTCGATGAGGATGCTCTGGAAGATGCCGCAGCGGGAGTGGGGTCCCATGGGAACGGGGAGGCCGCACTGGAGCATGTATTGGAGGAGTCCGACGGTCTTGAGGCAGACGCTTTTTCCTCCGGCGTTGGGTCCGCTGATGAGGAGGATGTGCTGACGGGGTGTGAGGGTGATGTCGAGGGGTATGACGGCCTTGCCCTGTGACTTGAGGGTGCGCTCGAGGAGTGGGTGACGGGCGAGTGTCCAGTCGAGAGCAGGTGTGTCGGCGATGGTGGGCGAGACGGCGGCGGTCTGCTGTGTGTAGCGGGTCTTGACGATGAGAAATTCGATGTCGGCGAGGAATTCGAAGGCGCGGAGGAGTTCCTTGATGTTGGGGCGGAGTGTCTCGGTGAACTCCCGGAGGATGCGGATGAGTTCGCGTTTCTCTTCGGCTTCGAGTTCGCGGATGTGGTTGTTGGCTTCTACGACTTCTTCGGGTTCTATGAAGACGGTCTTTCCGGTGGCGCTCTCGTCGTGGACGATTCCGCGGAGGCGGCGCTTCATGGCTGGCGCTACGGGGATGACGAGGCGTCCGTCGCGCAGGGTGGGTGCTGTGTCTTTGTCGACGAGGCCTTCGGCTTGGGCTGCCTTGAGGATGCGGTTGAGGGCATTGCTGACACTGCCTTCGGAGCGACGCAGTTCTCGGCGAATGGTGGCGAGCTGGGGGGTGGCATCGTCCTTGATGCGTCCGTATTTGTCGAGGAGTTGCTCGATGCGTCGGCTCACGGCGTGGAAGGTGAAGACGCCTTGCGCCATGAGGACGAGGGCGGGGAAACGGGGATGGTCGTCATCTTCCTGACGGAGCAGTTCGACCCAGGTGTGGAGGGTGGTGAGGCTGCGCTGGAGTGTGGCGATTTCTTGCTCTTCGAGATGGGTTCCCTCGAGGCGGATGCGATGGATGCTGGGGCGGAGGTCGAAGAAGTCTTGCGGGGCTTGCTCGGTCTGCTCGTCGAGTATCTGCTGAAACTGTGCGACTTGTTCGTGAAGGGCGCGGACGGCGGCAGGATTGGTGAGGAAGGTCATCTGGTCTACGCGTTCTCGGCCGAGGGGACTGAGGCAGAGGCTGCGCAGGGTGGAGCGGACTTCGTCGAAGCCTATCTTTTCTTCTATGTTCTCGGGATAAAGCATGTCGTTATTTGAGGTTCTTCGTGGGATAGAGTGTTTCCCACCAGGTGTCGTCGTCCTGCAGATACTTGGCGAACCAGGCGTAGAAGGTGTGAATCCACTTGATTCGTCTTTCGTATTCGAGGATGTGATGGTTTTGTCCCTCGACGGTGACGAAGGCGCATTCGCGGCCGAGTATCTTGAGGGCGTTGAACATCTGGGTGCTCTCTACTATGGGGACGTTGGTGTCGGCGCTGCCGTGGAGGAAGAGGATGGGGGTGTGGACCTTGTCGGCATTGAAGAGCGGGGCGTGTCCGCTGTAAAGCTCGGGGTTGTTCCATGGGTAGCTTCCTGCGGCGCAGATGGTGCTGTAGCTGTATCCCCAGTAGCCGAAGCCCCAGTAGCTGGCGGGATTGCTGATGCCGGCATGGGCCATCGCCGCTGCGAAGATGTCGGTCTTGGTCTGCAGATACATGGTCATGAAGCCGCCGTAGCTGGCTCCGAGGCAGCCTATCTTCTTGGGATTGACATAGGGGTGGGCTTCGCAGAATTTCTTCGTTCCCTCGATGATGTCATCAGCGGTGTAGTCGCCATAGGCATTTACGTGGCGGGCAGCGAATTCCTGTCCGAAGCCTGTGGCTCCGCTGGGTTGGATGACGTAGACGACGTATCCCATCGCAGCCCAGCCGTGGAAGTTGTAATAGCTTTCGAGGTAGCGGCCGACGGGCGAACAGCCTCCGTAGTAATAGACGAGCATCGGATATTGCTTTGTCTCGTCGAAATGCGGGGGCAGATAGTATCGACCGGAGATGGTGTCACCTCGGGTCGACTTGAAGTTCCATTCGTCGAACTTTCCGAGGAGCACTTCTCCCATCCGCTCTTCGTTCAGGTCGAGGAGGAGTTTTTCACGGTTCGACTTGAGGTCAACCTGATAGATGCGGTCGCTGTTGCTTTGGCTCTGTCCGGTATAGGTGAGCAGGGGCTTCTCGTCGCTCAGGGAGAAGCTGCTGATGTAGCACTCGCTCAGGTTCAGGCGGCTCCATTTCCGCGTCTTCATGTCGAGGCGGAAGATTTCCTTCATGTCGCGGTTCTCGCAGAGGGCATAGATATTTCCGTCGTAACGACTGTTCTTCCAGTTATAGACATTGGGATTGAAATCGAATGTCAGAGACGTAACCTCGCGGCTTTCAATGTCCATCTTGTAGAGCTCGGTCTGAATCATGCTGGGCGTTTTGCCTGTCGGATCGTTGATGCCAATACCTCCGAAAGCCTCGGGACTGCCGCTGAAGATGATGCTTTTCCCGTCGGGCATCCATTGGGCGGAGCCGAGGAAGCCGTCGCGAGCCACAAGCGTATCTGCCTGCATCGTGTTCAGGTCGAGCAGGATGGCGGTGGTGAAGGTGAAGGGACGCTGGGTGATGTCGTTTTCCTGAACCAGAAGCAGGCAGCGCTGACCGTCGTCGGCAGGGATGGCAGAGACGTTGTGCTGACCGATGGTGAGCTGTCTCACCAGCCCTGTTTCGGTGTCGAGCAACTGGATGTTGTTGCGGTTGCGCCATCCGGGCATTCGGTCGTCGGGACTGAGCACCTGAAAGACCTGGCTGTCTTCTTTCGGTCCCTCAGTCGATTTGTTGATGAGCATCAGCTTCTCTCCTCTCAAGAAATATCCGTTGGAGGCTGTCTCGTCGGTAAAGACGGGCTTTGCCTCGCCGGTGAGCGGGTTCACCGATTCGTATCTGATGCTGCCGTCGCCCCGTTTGGTGCTTCGAAGATAGTTGTCGCCCTTGCTCTGCCATTGTTTGAAACCCGTGGGCGAGACTTCGTTGCCCGTCTGCAGGTCGCGAATCACTTCGAGTGTCTCAGTCTTTCCGCCCTCAAATGTGGTGGTGATGCTGTATTTCATGAAACGACCCGAGGCGCTGAGACTGGTGCCTCCGAGGCGACGACCGTAGAGATAATCGTCCAGCGTATAGAGCCGTTTGCCCTCGGGATTGATGCTGAGATAGGCCTCTTGTTTGCTTTCTACGGAGACCTTCAGCGTGTCTGTCTTGCCCTCTTTGCGGAGGAATTTCAGTACGACGTCGTGTCTTCCGGGCGTCAGGTTGAGGCTTTCTCTTTTTTTACCATCGATGTATATCTGAGGTTTCAGCGTGCCATGCGTCTTCACCTCGCATTTCGCAAAGCGAGGCGTCTCAATCTGAAAGCCTGCCAACTGGACCGCATCGCTTTGCGACGCCGAGAGGATGCTGTCTATCTGTTCGCCTAATTTCCATGCACCCAATGCGATGGGCGTTTCCATCTGCAGTTTATCTTCATCGAATTGTTTGCCCATCACGTCTGTCGAATCGGTCCGCAGAGGGGCTTTCAACGGCAGGGGTTGACCGAGACGGAGGGTTGTCACATCGATGGCAAATACGCGGATGGCGCAGAGTAATGCCACAAAAAAGATTTTACGTTTAGCTACGTGAAACATTCTTGATACCTTTTACTGTTTTTAGTTTTTTGATGAGTTGTTGCAGACGGCTGGTGTCGTCCAGCATCACGGTGAGCGTACCGCTGAAGAGTCCGTCGTGACTGTCAATGCTGATGCTGCGCAGGACGATTTTCTCCTCCTTGCTTATGATGCTGGTCAGGTTGTTCACCACGCCCAGATTGTCGTTGCCGATTATCTTCAGGGTGATGGGATATTGGCTTCCGCCCTTGCCTGCCCACTTTGCCCGCACGATGCGGTATCCGAAGCGTTCTCTCAGCTGGGGTGCGTTCGGGCAGTTGGTGCGATGAATCTTGATGCCGCCACCGCTCGTTACGAAGCCGAAGACGTCGTCGCCATAGACGGGTTGGCAGCAGCGTGCCATCTGGAAGTCGAGCCCTTTCAGACCCTTGTCAATCACCAGTACGTCGTCCGAAGCATTGTTCAGTTTGCGCTCTACGGCGGGCTGCATCACATACTGGTCGGCACTTTGCGTCGGGACCTTGTCTTCCTCGCCACGACTGCGGCGCAGTTGCGTGGCGTAGGCTTCGAGGACGTTGTTCATTTCGAGGTGTCCGTCGGCCAGTGCTGCATAGAAGTCCGTTACCACCTTGTACCCCAGTTTTGTGATGGTGTGCATGAGTGACGGCTCGTCGAAGTCTATCTTCCGATTCTTCATCTTACGCTCCAGTTCCTCCTTGGCCATGAGCGCCTGCTTGCTCTGCATCTCCTTGAGGCTCTGGCGTATTTTTGCTCTGGCCTTGCTCGTCACCACCACGTTGAGCCAGTCTTGCTTGGGTGTCTGGTTGGCGCTGGTGAGAATCTCCACCTGGTCGCCGCTCTGCAGTTTCTGGCGTATGGTGACATTCCTGTTGCCGATGCGAGCGCCGGTGCACTGGTTGCCCACTTTGGTGTGGATGCTGTAGGCAAAGTCGAGCACGGTGGCACCGCTGGGCAGTTTGAAGAGGTCGCCTTTGGGCGTGAAGACATAGATTTCGTCCTCCACGAGATCCAGCCTGAACTGGTCCATCAGCTGCAGGTCGTCGTTCGTCTCGAGGGCACTTCGCACGTTGGCCAGCCACTCCTCCACCCCGCTCTGTCCGCTGCGCACACCCTTGTAGCGCCAGTGTGCGGCAAGTCCGTGCTCGGCAATGTCGTCCATCCGCTCGGTGCGTATCTGCACCTCCACCCACTTCTGTTCGGGGCCCAGTACGGTGATGTGCAGACTCTCATATCCGTTGCTCTTCGGCACCGACAGCCAGTCGCGCATACGCTTGGGGTTGCTCTGATACATGTCGGTGATGATGCTGAACACCTGCCAGCACTCCATCTTCTCCTTCTCGGGTTCGCTCTGCAGAATGATGCGTATGGCAAAGAGGTCAAAGACGCCCTCCACGCCCACCTGCTGTTTCTTCATCTTCTGCCAGATGGAGTGGATGCTCTTCGTGCGACCTTTCATGTGGAACTTCAGCCCGGCGGCGGTCAGCTTCTCCTCTCGATGGGCGCAATGAAGCGTGCCACGTAGGCATCGCGGCTGCGCTTGGTCTCGTTCAGTTTCTCCTTGATGTGGTAATAGGCATCATGCTCCAGGTATTTCAGGCTGAGGTCCTCCAGCTCGCTCTTCAGTTTATAGAGTCCCAGCTTGTGTGCCAGGGGCGCATAGAGATAGGCAGCCTCCATCGAGACGCGGCGCTGCTCCTCCACATTCTCGGTGTCGCGAATCTTGCGCATGAGACAGACGCGGTTGGCTATCATGATGAGTATCACGCGCAAGTCCTCGGCAAACGTCACCAGCAGCGAGCGGAAGTTCTCGCTGTCCACCGCAGCGCTCTTGGCATACAGTTCGCGGATACGTCCCAGACCGTGCAGAATCTTGCTCACTTCATCGCCGAAATCCGCTCTGGCCTGCTCGGGCGTAATGACACCCACTGCAGCCACCGAGTTGAGCAGCACACCCAGCAAGGCCCCGCGTGTGAGCCCGATTTCCTGCGCCACCAGCAGCGCCGTCTCCATGTCGTTCAGGAGCGGATTCAGCCCGAAAGCATCGTGCCCGAGCTTACCGCTCTCGGCTGCGACCTCCATGTAGTGGCGCACGCGGACCTCGTCCGAGTCCTTCAGCACACCGGCAGCCGTTTCCGCCAACTGCGGCCACAGCGCAAAGACGCGTTCGTGCTCCTCTACATTATATATATTGTTGTCGTTCATCGTGTCTCGTAATTTATGTGCAAAGGTAGTGCATGCCGAATGAAAAAACAAATTTATTTGCGCTTTTCCGAGGAAAGCCCTGTTTGAACAGAAAAATGCTCCAAAAAACATAGCGTGCTGCGACGAATGACGCACTGTGGTGCGTAGGCTGTCGCAGCGTGGTGCGACGCCCGTCGCACCGCAGTGCGTTTTTTCCCCTTTTATCATTCTTCAAAAAAAATCACCAAAATCCTTGCCTAATATAACAACCTTTTGTATTTTTGCACGGTAGTATAAAAAAAAATAACACAAGCGATTATGAAAAGTATTCCATTAAAGAAACTTTTAGCAGCACTCATCCTGCTGCTATCACCCCTCACCATGCTGGCACAGGAGGCCTATGCAGTGTACACGGAGAGTAACACGACCCTCACCTTCTATTTCGACACGCAGCGCAACTCGCGCTCTGGCACGAAGTACGACTTGAATAGCGGTACGAACAGCCCCGGCTGGTATTCAGACAGCAAATATAGGAATGTAACCAAGGTTGTCTTCGCTGCCTCGTTCAAGAACGCACGCCCCACTTCAACCTATTTCTGGTTCTATTATATGATTAATCTCACCTCAATTACAGGTATGAAGGAGTATCTCAATACAAGCGATGTGGCGAACATGAGTGATATGTTCTCTGGTTGCTCCAAGTTGACGAGCCTCGACGTGAGCGGCTTCAATACCGACAATGTGACGAACATGAATTGGATGTTCTCCAGCTGCTCCAGCCTGACAAGCCTCGACGTGAGCGGCTTCAACACTGAGAATGTGACGACCATGCGTCAGATGTTCCGTGATTGCTCCAAACTGGAGAGTCTCGACGTGAGCGGCTTCAATACCGACAATGTGACGAACATGGAAGCCATGTTCTTGCGCTGCTCCTCTCTGACAACCATCTATTGCGACAAGAACTGGAACAAGACGGGACTTACATCAACCGACATGTTCTCTGGTTGCTCAAGTCTGAAGGGTGGCAATGGCACAGCGTTTGATATTTCGCACGGAGATGCCGCCTATGCCCACCCCGACGAGACTGATAACCCGGGCTACTTCACGGGAAAAGCTTATGCCGCACTCAACGGGACGACGCTCACCTTCTACTACGACACGCAGCGTGACACGCGCTCTGGCACGATATTTAATGTCATTCCCTTGGAGCACGGGGATGACCCTGAATGGTCAGACAGATCGGATATCCACATTGTCGACTTCGACCCCTCGTTTGCTGATTACCAGGGTCTGGAAAGGACAGGTCTCTTCTTCCGCGACTTGGACAAACTCACCACCATCAACCATCTGGAGTACATGAACACCATGAAAGTCACAGACATGTCCAACATGTTCGACGGT
>CAJOLZ010000002.1 GCA_905235575.1 uncultured Bacteroidaceae bacterium
AACAGCTATTACAACAACAGCAGCTATAATCGAATGGGATTGTAGCTGCTGTTGCAGTATGTAGGTACTACTACCTGTAGTTTACCGAATACTTACAGATAATTCATATTGACCGATTCGTGTAAAAGTGTGCCTCGAACTAAAATTTTCTGAAATTTCATGGGCAAATATTCGTTGATATTGAAAACTTTATGTAATTTTGTATGACTTTTCGAGAAGATAATAATTAAACTATACAAAAACGATATGACAAAGATTGAATTGGTTCGCGCTGTCGCCAAAAAGACAGGCATTGATCAGCCCACAGTTTTGGCTACTATCGAGGGTACGATTGACACTATCATGGAGTCTCTCATCGAGAAGGAGAATGTTTATCTGCGTGGCTGGGGTACATGGACGCTGAAGCACCGTGCACAGAAGACGGCTCGCAACATCTCGAAGAACACTACGATGGTTATCGAGGCTCATGATATTCCTTACTTCAAGCCTTGCAAGGAATTCATGGAGGCTGTTGCTGCCAGCAAGAAGTAAGTCGATTTCTTTCGGAAGAGACATCTCTAAAGAATCAACATGTAAAGCCAGATTGACGGAGTCTTATGCCCTGTCAGTCTGGCTTTAATCATCTATGAATCTTATATTTATGCACAGACTAATAGTTTTTGCAATGCTTTCTGCCACGGCTTTGCTGGCCGGTGCGCAGGAGAGAAAGTCGGATTATGTGAACCCGATTATCGGCACCAACGGCATGGGCCACACGTTTCCGGGTGCCTGTGCCCCGTTTGGAATCGTTCAGCTGAGCCCCGATACCGACACTATTCCGCAGAATGTTGATGGCCGCTACCAGCCCGATGTCTATGCCTATTGCGCTGGGTATCAGTATCACGACCCGACGATTGTGGGCTTCAGCCACACACACCTGAGCGGCACGGGTCATTCGGATCTGGGCGATGTGCTCATCATGCCCATCACGGGACCGATACGCACCAACCCCGGTACGGCAGACCATCCCGAGACAGGTTACCGTTCGCGTTACTCGCATGAGAGCGAACATTGTTCGCCCGGCTATTACGAGGTTGAGTTGAAGGACTACGGAATTAAGGCGCAACTGACTGCAACTCAGCGGGTAGGTGTGCATCAGTACACCTTTCCGTCGAACGAAGGTCAGTTTGTCCTCGACCTCGGACATGGCATATACAATTACGAGGGGAAGACAGTCTGGACCTATCTGCGCGTAGTCAACGACACGTTACTTACGGGGTATCGCATCACCAACGGCTGGGCGCGCCAGAACTACACCTATTTTGCCATTTCGCTTTCGGCGCCCATCGCCCGATATGGTTATTCCGACCGCCAGCGCATGAAGTACAGTGGATTCTGGCGTAAGAACGACATCCACCACAACTTCCCCGATATGGCTGGACGTGAGATGGTTGCATATTTCCAGATGCCGCTCACAGACCGCCGCCTTACGTTGCGTGTCGCACTGTCGGGTGTGAGCATGAGTGGTGCGATTGCGAATCTCGAAGCCGAGGCTGCAGGACGTTCGTTCGACGAGGTGCGCAGGCAGACGGCCGAGGCGTGGGAACATGAACTGGAGATGATAGACATCGAGGGAACGCGTGACCAGAAGGTACTCTTCTACACATCCCTCTACCACACGATGATAAACCCCTCGGTATATATGGATGTCGATGGGCAGTATCGCGGAAACGACATGGAGATTCATCGCGCTGACGGCTTCACCAACTACACCGTCTTCTCGCTATGGGACACCTATCGTGCCGAGCATCCGTTGCTCAACTTATTGAAACCCAAACAGGGACGCGATATGGCAGAGAGCATGGTTGCCATTCAGGAGCAGAGCCCGCTCGGCTTGCTGCCCATGTGGTTCCTGATGGCCAACGAGGGGTGGTGCATGAGCGGCTACCACGCTGTCCCGGTGCTTGCTGATGCAGCTACGAAGGCTGGTCTGCCCCGATCGCAACGCATTTTGTCAGCGATGGATGCCACCGCCACGTCGCCATGGGTTGAGGGAATGAATGACTACATCGAGATGGGCTATGTGCCCTACGACCGTTGCGGAACGAGTGCCAGCAACACGCTCGAGTATGCTTTCGACGACTGGACCATCTATTATACGGCGCTCAAAGCCGGCAATGCCGAGATGGCAGCGCGTTACCGTCAACGTGCGCTCAATTACCGAAACGTCTTCAATCCTGCGCTCGGCCTTGCTTGTCCGAAATATAAGAACGGAACGTGGAAGAAAGACTTCTCGCCCCTGCAGACTTACGGCGAGGGTTTCATCGAGGGAAACTCGGCCAACTACTCGTTCCACGTGCCCCACGATGTGCAGGGTATGATAGCATGTTTCGGTGGTGAGAAAATCTTCGTGCGTCGTCTGGACAGCCTATTCGCCGTGCCACTCGACAAAAAATATTACGAGGACAACGAGGACATCGAGGAGGAGTGTCTGATGGGCGGATATGTACATGGAAACGAGCCGAGCCACCATGTGCCGTATCTCTACGCATGGACGTCGCAGCTATGGAAATCGCAGTATTGGTTGCGCGAAATCATGAATCGCATGTATGTGAACGATATGGACGGTCTGCACGGAAATGACGACTGCGGACAGATGTCGGCATGGTATATTTTCTCGGCAATGGGTTTCTATCCTGTGTGTCCCGGCACTGACCAATACGTGATTGGCGCCCCCTATGTCCCACACTGCAAGGTGACGTTCGACAACGGTCGTGTGCTTGAAATCCGTGCCAATGGAGTGAGCGACACGAAGCGATATGTGAAGAACGTGAAACTGAATGGCAAGACACTCACGCGCCGTTACCTCACCCACAGCGAACTGACGGCGGGCGGACTGCTTGAGTTCGAAATGGCGACGAAGCCCAATCGCAACAGTCAGCAGCGTGAGTTGCCGTATTCGCTTTCGGCAGAGTAAATATTTTTCGGAGTGAAACAGCTGTTCGTAATTTCAACTATGAAAGAGCTTCGAAATGCCTTTCTGCATGCCTAATCCGACGCACCACGCTGCGACGTGCAACGCAACGTGGTGCGAAGGCTGTCGCACCGTGGTCCTACGCCTGTCGCACCACGGTGCGTTTTTCGTAGCTTTTAACTCGATTTCGTGATAACCTCTTCAGAAACTTCGCACGTAAAAAAGTTTGTATATGGGAGAGGAAATTCGTAACTTTGCAGGGACGAAACAAAAATAAATAGAAAGGAGAAGGATATGAATAAAGCGATGCTGATAGGAAACGTGGGTGTCGACCCCGAGATTCGCTACGTTGATGCCGGTGTCTGCGTGGCAAGTGTGCGTCTGGCAACCACCGAGCGGGGCTATCGTCTGCAGAATGGCACCGAGATTCCCGACCGCACGGAGTGGCACAACGTGGTGCTATGGCGCCAGTTGGCCGAGACGGTGGAGAAGTATGTGCGCAAGGGTGACAAACTCTACATCGAGGGTAAGATACACACGCGCAGCTATGACGACCGCAACGGCGTGAAACGATATGTGACCGAAATCTGGGCCGATGCCATGGAGATGCTCACTCCGAAGGGCGAGTCATCGGCGCAGCAGCCCACGGGCGAGCGTCCGTAACACGTTGAGAATTAACCCGAAATTCGTATAAGATTATTGGAATCGATGATTAGTTTACTCTCGGGCATCGTGCTGCATACGCCGACGATAGGCGCGTGGTTGGCGTTGTCGCTGGCCGTTGTGTTGCTGTTTTGCTCGGCCTTTGTCTCGGGCAGCGAGATTGCGTTTTTCAGTCTGACCCCATCCGACCTGAGTCTGTTGGAGGAGAGCCGTCGCAGTGTGGACAGCAAGATTCTGGCGCTGCGCGATGACAGTGAGCGTCTGCTGGCCACCATATTGATTTGCAACAACTTGGTGAACATCGCCATTATCGTTTTGCTGAACTATTTCACGCTGCAGACGGTGGATTTCGGCATGGCTGTCTGGGTGGAATTCCTGTGCATGACGGTGGTGCTGACCTTTCTGCTGCTGCTTTTCGGCGAAGTGGTCCCCAAAATTTATGGGTCGCAGCGTTCGCTCGGTTTCTGCCGTTTCGCCGCCCCTGCGCTCACGGTTTTGGAGCGTATCTGCGCACCGCTGAGTTGGTTTCTGATACGCAGCAAGGTGGTAACGGAACGGTTCGTTCACAGCGAGCAGGAAAGCCTGACGGTGGACGACCTGGAGAAGGCCATGGAACTGACTGACCAGAAAGATATCGCTCAGGAAAGCAGCATGTTGCAGGGTATCATCCGCTTCGGCGGAGAGATGGCGCGCGAGGTGATGACAAGCCGCATGGACATTGTCGACCTCGACATCAAGACGCCTTATCCCGAGGTGCTGAAATGTATCGTAGAGAACAATTATAGCCGCATTCCCGTATATCAGGGCTCACAGGATAACATCAAGGGTGTGCTTTACATCAAAGACCTGCTGCCGCATCTGACAAAACCTGCTAACTTCCGTTGGCAGAGCCTGATACGTCCCCCATATTTCGTTCCTGAGACCAAAATGATTGACGATCTGCTGCGCGATTTCCAGCGTGACAAAGTGCATATCGCCATCGTCGTCGACGAGTTTGGCGGCACCAGCGGCATCGTGACCATGGAGGATATTATTGAGGAGATTGTGGGTGAGATAAAGGACGAGTATGATGATGACGAACACTCGTACACGCGGCTGAATCAGAACACGTTTGTCTTTGAAGCCAAGACGTTGCTCACCGATTTCACGCGTCTGATGAAGATAGACGACGATTACTTTGAACCTGTGCAGGGCGAGGCCGACACGCTGGCCGGACTGCTACTCGAAATCAAGGGCGATTTCCCCGAACTGCATGAGAAGATGGTCTATCGTGGTTGCACCTTCGAGGTGATGGAACTCGACGAGCGTCGTATCGTGAAGATAAAGGTAGTTATGAAGGCTACGGCTGCTCAGGCATAGTCATATTCCTCTTACCAGTCAACATCATTCTGCCGACATGGTTGGTTTTTTCGGCAACCACATGCTTTCTGTGAATCCTTGTGGAATCAGTGAGACAGCGCGTCCATAAGGGAATCGAGGGCCTGGTCAGGATTTCCCTGCTCATCAAGCAGTTGCACGAACTTGCTACCAATGATTGCACCTGCCGCATTGGCCTGTGCCGACTGCAGTGTCTGCTTGTTGCTGATGCCGAAACCAATCATGCGAGGATGCTGCAAGCCCATGTTGTTCACCTTGTTGAAGTATGCCTGTTTGGCTTCGTTGAACTCCTTTTGTGCTCCTGTGATGGCCGCACTCGACACCATATAAATGAAGCCGTCGGTATGTTCGTCGATGAAACGGATGCGCTCATCGCTGGTCTCAGGTGTGATGAGCATGATGACGCGGACGTCGTAGTGGTCGGCAATGGGCTTCACCTCATCCATGTAGTCACGGAACGGGAGGTCGGGAATGATGACGCCGTCCACGCCCACCTCGGTGCAGCGACTGAAAAATGCATCGTAACCGAACTTATAGATGGGATTCATGTATCCCATCAGTATGAGCGGAAGGGTGACTCCCTCGTTGCGAATGCCGTCAAGCTGACTGAAAAGCTTGTTGAGCGTCATGCCATTGCGCAATGCCTTTGTGGCGGCGTCTTGAATGACGGGACCGTCTGCCATGGGGTCGCTGAAGGGGATGCCCACCTCAATGAAATCTATGCCGTGGTTCTGGATTGACTTGATGATGGGTACGACACTTTCCACTGTGGGATGACCTGCGCAGAAATAGAGGGAGAGCAGATTGGAGTGTCGCTCCAGAAAAAGTTGGTTGATTCTGTTCATGGATTACGTATTTCGTGTATGAATTGTTGAATGGCTTCGACATCTTTCATCGCGGGAGCCGTCTCAAAACGCGAATTGATGTCGATGCCGATGCAACGTGGGTGATTGAATTCTTTTACTCGTTTCGCATCATCGGGACCTATTCCGCCGGAAAGCAGAAAAGGCTTTTGTCTGTCGTAGGCTTGCAGCACGTCCCAATCGAACTGCTCGCCCGAACCGCCCACCGACGTGCATTTGGTGTCGAAAAGCAGATATTCGATTTCCTCAGTGTCGCAATATGGCATAGATTGCGCAATGTCAAACTCCGTGTTAATCGATATCGCTTTTATGATTGGGAGAGAGGTGGCTTGGTGAACCTGAATGCAGAAATTTGGCGTCTCGTTGCCGTGCAGCTGAATATAGTTGAGCCTAAGTTCGGAAGCTCTCTGTATGATAAAATCAATTGATGGATTGACGAAGACCCCCACGCGATGGCAACGTATAGGCAGATAGGATGGGGTAGTTGCGACATTGCGTTTTGAGCCTTCCCAGCAGATGAATCCCATCCAGTCTGGGCCAGTTTCCTCCACAGCCTTGATGTTCTGTGGTTGGCGCATTCCGCAAACTTTTACGATCATCCCCGAATTCATATCCTTTTATATATGAACTGTTTACTTTGCTATATCTCAAGGACGAATTCACGCAATGCTGCACCTGGATTGGCTGCTCTCATAAAGTGCTCACCCATCAGGAAACCCCGATAACCAGCGCGGCGTAGAAGTCGTATTGTTTCGGGGTTGCTGATGCCGCTTTCACTGACGAGGAGCATCTCGTGCGGTAGTTTTGATGCCAACTGGAACGATGTCTGCACATCGGTGTGGAACGACCCGAGGTGGCGATTGTTCACACCGAGCATGTCGGGTTCAAGCGCAGCATAGTCGAGTTCGTCTTCCTGATGAATTTCGAGCAGAACCTCGAGCTGGAGTTCGTGGGCAGTCTGCAGGAGCGTACGGCATTGAGCTATGGGGAGTGCAGCTGCAATGAGCAACACTGCATCAGCCTGTGCACGGCGTGCCTCGAAAAGTTGGTATTCGTCGATGATGAAATCCTTGCGCAGGATAGGAATAGTAACTTCGGGACGTGCTTTTTGGATGAAACTGAGTGCGCCACCGAAGAAATGTTCGTCGGTGAGAATGCTGAGTGCTGCAGCGCCGTTTTGCGCATAGCTGGCAGGAATAATCTCGGCTTTTCCGTCTTCCTTAATCCATCCTTTCGACGGGCTTTTACGTTTGAATTCAGCAATAATGCCAGTGGCCGATTGTGCCAAAGCTCCCTTCATGCTGCGAATGGGCTGTGGAGTATCCATTGCTCGTTCCACTATGGCATGGAGCTCGCGTGGCGGGAGCTGATATTTCAGTTCCTCCACTTCACGGCGTTTCCATGCGATAATATCTTCCAGGATGTCTTTCATTTCGTTCAAGAATTGATCTCGACAAATTTCTGGAAGGCTTTCAATGCCCGACCGCTTTCGAGACTCTCGCGTGCAAACTCCACCGTTTCACTGATGCGATAGTTTGGCTTCACGACGCTAATTGCACAGGCTGCGTTTGCCAATACGACATTCTTTTGTGCTTCGCTGGCCGTTCCTTGCAGGACGTTGTCAAAGATGCACATGGCCTCTTCGGGTGTCTCGCCGCCATAGATATCTTGCGGTTGTATGTATGAGAGGCCGAGGTCGAGCGGCGAGAATACGTTCTCGAAATTGTTGCAGGTCATCTTGAATCCGCTCGTGAGCGATATCTCGTCATAGCCGTCATACGATGTGATAACACCGAAACGGTCGCCAATCTTCTGGTGTATGTTGGTGTAGAGGCGCAGTTGCATCTGGTTGGCTGTTCCGTGGAGCGAATACTTCGGTTGGCAGGGATTGACGAGCGGGCCCAGCAGGTTGAACACCGTTGGGACGCCAAGTGCGCGGCGGGTGGGGCCTACGAACTTCATGCCATAGGCAAAGAGGGGCGCATGGAAATAGCAGATGCCAGCCTCGTCGAGCGAGCGGCGCAGGATGTCGGGATCGTCGGTGAATTTCACTCCGTGGCCTGCCAATACGTTGCTGGCCCCGCTTACACTGCTCGAACCTCCGTTGCCGTGCTTCGTCACCTTGAATCCGGCTCCTGCCAGTACAAAAGCGGCGCAGGTGCTGATGTTGAAGGTGTTCTTCTTGTCGCCGCCGGTTCCTACGATGTCCAGCGTGTCTTCGTCGATGCTGATGTGCTTGCCAGTCTCAAGCAGTCCGTCGCGGAAACCCAGAATCTCGTCCACGGTTGCGCCGCGTGTCTGGATGCCCATCAGCAGTGCTGCAATCTGGCTTTCGTTGTATGCCTCTTGCGTGATGCGAAGCATAATCTCATGCGTATCTTCACGCGTCAATGTCTCTCCTTCGATGAGTTTAAGCAGGTAGTTCTTCATGTTCTAACCAGTTACGTATGATTGTTTTGCCCTCAGGCGTGAGAATGCTTTCAGGGTGATATTGAATGCCTCGTATGTCGAAATTCTTGTGGCGCAGCGACATGATGTATCCTTCGTCGCTCTCGCCAGTCACCTCCAGACAGTTAGGAAGTTCTTCCTTGTCAACCACCCACGAATGGTATCGTCCCACGCGGATTTCGTCGGGCAGGTTATCGAAGATATAGTCTTTCTTCGTGATGTGACATGGCGTGTCCACTCCGTGATATACGTCGCTGAGGTTAGTGAGCTTGCCACCGAACACTTGCCCTATTGCCTGATGTCCCAGACAGACGCCGAGGATGGGCTTCCGTCCGGCGTAGGTCTCGATTACCTGTAGCAGCAGTCCGGCCTCGCTGGGAATGCCTGGCCCGGGCGAAAGGATTATCTTGTCGAAGGCCTCGAGTTGTGACATCTCGAAGCGGTCGTTACGATATACCGTCACCTGTGCACCAAGTTCTTTCACGAGGTGGCTCAGGTTGTAGGTGAATGAATCGTAGTTGTCGATGATGGCGATGTTCATAATGTTTCAGCAATTTCGATGGCGCGCCGCAGTGCACCCAGTTTGTTGTTCACCTCTTGCAGTTCCATTTCCACGTTGCTTTTGGCTACGATACCACCGCCAGCCTGGAACCACAGTTCGTTGTTGCGGCTCACGAAGGTGCGTATGGTGATGGCTTGGTTCAGGCTCTTGTTCATTCCGATGAAACCGATGCAGCCGGCATAGGCGCCGCGGCAGTGCGGTTCGTATTCCGATATGAGTTGCATGGCGCGTACCTTCGGGGCACCGCTCAGTGTGCCTGCCGGGAAGGTGTCTACGAATGTCTGAATGGGGTCGGCGCCGTCATTCATGATGCCGCTGACACGTGAAACCAGGTGTATCACGTGGCTGTAGAACTGCATGTCTTTGTAGAAATCCACCTTCACGTCGTGGCAGTTGCGGCTGAGGTCGTTGCGTGCCAGGTCCACGAGCATCACATGTTCGGCATTTTCTTTAGGGTCGTGGCGCAGGAACTCGGCGTTGCGTCGGTCCTGTTCAGCGTCGCCCGTGCGTTTGGTTGTGCCTGCGATGGGGTCGATGTAGGCGCGTTGTCCGTCGATACGGCAGTGGGTCTCGGGCGATGAACCGAAGATGCGGAAGCCGCCCATGTCGAAGTAGAAGAGGTAGGGGCTCGGGTTGATGCTGCGCAGGGCGCGGTAGAGTTTGAAGTCGTCACCTTCGTATTGCTGCACGAAGCGTCTTGAGAGTACAATCTGGAACACGTCGCCGCGCAGGCAGTGGGCTATTCCGCGCCGAATGTTCTGGCGGTGTTCGTCGTCGGTCAGTGTGCTTCTGTATTTCCCCACGGGGTGGAATCCGAACGTCTGGTAGGCGCGGCTGTTAATGTCGCGTTCCAGTTGGTCCAGGTCGTCTTCCTCGCCGTCCGAGAGCATTTCTATGAGGGTGAGTTCGTTGCGGAAGTGGTCGAAGACGATGACGTCTTTGTAGAGAATGTATAGCAGGTCGGGTGCATCGTTCTCGTCCTGTGTCTCGTCTTTCACGTCGATGTGCTCGAAATAGCGTACGGCGTTGAACGATGTGTAGCCATAGAGTCCGCAGTAGTGGGCATCGGGGCCTTCGATGTTGAATTCGTCGATGAATTCGTTTATCAGGCTGGCGGTGTTGTATTCGTCGGTGATGGGCCGTGTGCGTTTCACTCCGTCGGGAAACGTGAGTACCCCGTTGCCATGTTCTATGCTCACACTGGCTATGGGATGCAGTGCGATGAACGATTTTGCGTTCTCGCCTCCGTGATAGTCCGAACTCTCCATGAGTGCGCTCTGGGGATAGGCGTCGCGCACTTTCAGGTAGACGCTCACCGGTGTGCAGAGGTCGCCCAGGATGTGTTTCGACTTGGCTGTGTATCTGTACATGCTTGGTTGATTATTTCTTTGTGTGATGAATGGTTATCTTCAGCGGGCCACCGATTTAAGGTAGGTGTCCAGATCTTTGTCGCCGCGTCCGCTGACGGTGAGCACCACCACGTCGTCGCTCTTGAACTGCATCTTGGGCAGCAGTGCCAGTGCGTGGCTGCTTTCGAGGGCGGGGATGATGCCTTCGAGGCGTGTCAGTTCGAAGGCGGCCTTCAGTGCTTCGTCGTCGTTCACGGGCAGCACTTTGGCGCGTCCCGTCTCGAAGAGGTTGCAGTGCATGGGTCCGGTGCCGGGATAGTCGAGTCCGGCGCTGATGCTGTAGGGCTCTACAATCTGTCCGTCGTCGGTCTGCATCACCTTGATGCGCGAGCCGTGCAGGATGCCCACCGTGCCTATGTTCAGGCTGGCGGCCGTCTGAGCCGTGTCCACTCCCATTCCGCCTGCTTCGCCGAGGACGATTTTCACGCGTTCGTCGTCGATGTAGTCGAAGATGGTTCCAGCAGCATTGCTTCCACCGCCCACGCACGCCATCAGGTAGTCGGGCCAGTCACGGCCTTCCTTCTCCTGCAGCTGCACCTTGATTTCGTGACTTATCACGCTCTGCAGGCGTGCAACCATGTCGGGGTAGGGGTGAGGTCCCACGGTGCTGCCGATGACGTAGAACGTGTCGGCCGGGTGACAGCACCAGTCGCGTATGGCCTCGTTGGTGGCGTCCTTCAGCGTTTTGTTTCCGCTCTCAACCGGAAATACTTCGGCGCCGAGCATCTTCATGCGTTCCACGTTCACATGCTGACGTTGCACGTCGAGCGCTCCCATGTATACGCGGCAGGGCAGGTTCATCAGTGCGCAGACGGTGGCTGTAGCCACGCCGTGCTGACCTGCTCCAGTCTCGGCTATGATGCGCTTCTTGCCCATCCGCCGTGCCAGCAGCACCTGTCCGATGGCGTTGTTTATCTTGTGCGCGCCGGTATGGTTCAGGTCCTCGCGTTTCAGATAGAGGCGGCAACCATAGCGTTCGCTCATGCGACGGGCCAGATAGAGTGGGCTCGGGCGACCGACATAGTCGCGCAGCAGCTGATAGTATTCAGTCAGAAAATCCTTGCTCTCGATGATTTCCAGATATTGCGCTTTCAAGTCCTCCACCGTCTTGTAGAGGATTTCGGGGATATATGCTCCTCCGAACTCTCCGTAATATCCGTTTGGGTCAATTTGGTACGACTTCATTCTAAATTTGTAAACAAAAACTAATGTCTGTGCAAAGTTATCGCTTTTCTGCGAAATAACCAAGTCATAGGTTTACAAATTGCAGTGGTGGAGCGAGTTTTGACATTCTGTCCCGTCCGGTGGAATAGGGTAGTGGCGATGCACGATGACGCACTGTGTTTTTCGGACCGACGCACCACGCTGCGAGCACCACGTTGCGACAGCCTGCGCACCACGGTGCGTTTTTAACATATCTCAGATGTTACGTTATTCCACCCGAAAGGGATAGACGGAATAATCGCCCAGCTCGCCCTGCGGCTCCTGTGCCAGGTTCACCAGGATGTATTCGCCCCGCACCAGCGGTTGACGCGGTGTGCATACGAAAGAGTCGTCTCCGTCGGGGCGAATTTCGAAGGCTGCAGGCTCGAAGCGCGTATATGCGTTGTCGCGCAGGAGCGGAGCCGACAGCTTCCGGTAGGTCTTCTTCTCCACGAGACGGATGAGTGCGTAGTCCACCAGTGTCTCCTTCTCCGAGGGACTGATGACAAAGGTGGGTCTTTCGCCGTCGGTCAACTGGCTTGCATGTCGGCCGAAGAGATAGCGCGTGGTGTGGCTTTTCAGCTGGATATCCACAATACGCCATCCGGGCTTCACCTCGGTCTGGGTCTGCTGCGGAGCCATGGAAGCACGGTTGCCGGCCATCATAATCTGCACACGCTGCGCCGGAAGCGAGAGCGCAGACATCATAATATATAATAAGGTGAGGAGACGTCTCATTGTGGTTTCGCGGAGTTGAAATTATACGCAAAAGTAGCTATTTGCCGACGATTAGGGGAACGAATCCTTGGAAAAATGCGAAATTTTAACGTATTTTGCATGAAAGACCATCGCGAGAGAATGAATTACAGCCTTCACCGTCTGGACATAGTCCATCTGAACCCGATGCAGCAGGAAATGCTCGCCACCTATCCGCGCGAGCGCAGTCTCGTATTGCTCAGCCCCACCGGCACGGGCAAGACGCTGGCCTATCTGCTGCCACTGCTGAACCGAATGGATGCCGAAACGGAAAGTGTGGAGGCCCTAGTGCTCGTTCCCTCGCGCGAACTGGCGCAGCAGACCGACGGCGTGGCACGCCTGCTCTCGTCCGAACTGCGCTCGCTCGCATGCTACGGCGGACGTCCGGCGATGGACGAACACCGTCTGATGAAGGCACAGCGGCCACACCTCATCGTGGGCACACCGGGGCGTATCCTGGACCATCTGACGAAGGAAAATTTTTCTGCCTCTACGGTGAAAATGCTCGTCATCGACGAATTCGACAAGTGTCTCGAACTCGGTTTCCAGCAACAGATGCACGACATCCTGAAACTCCTGCCAAATGTCGAGCGACGCCTGCTCCTCTCGGCCACCGACAGTCCGCAGATACCCTCGTTCGTGGGCAGTTCGTTTCGAAAACTGAACTATCTCGACACCTCGGAAGAAAACTCCGAGCGTGTGCAGCTCTTTCAGATACATTCGCCCCGGAAAGACAAGCTTGAGACACTCCTGCAACTGCTCTGTGCGCTGGGCGATGAAACCAGTCTCGTCTTTGTGAACTACCGCGAGAGTGTGGAGCGCGTGGGCGATTATCTGCGGCGCAGCGGCGTGGCTTGCGACACCTTCCACGGCGGCATGGAACAGCGCGACCGCGAGAGGGCGCTCTTCCGCTTCAGCAACGGCTCGGCCAACGTGATGGTGAGCACCGACCTGGCTTCGCGTGGCCTCGACATCTCGGGCATACAGCACATCATCCACTATCATCTGCCCCTCGGCGAAGAGGCTTTCGTTCACCGCAACGGTCGCACCGCACGATGGGATGCCCAGGGACGAGCATACATCTTGCTTGGCCCAGAGGAGCATTTGCCGGACTTCATCACAGAGCCCGTCGAGACTTTCCGCCTGCCGCAGCGACTGCCTGCTCCGGCCAAACCGCGATGGGTGACACTCTACATCGGAAAAGGCAAACGCGACAAAATCAACAAAGTGGACATCGTGGGATTCCTCTCGAAAGTGGGCGGCCTCGAACGAGAACAGATGGGACGCATCGATGTCCTTCCCAACTGGGCCTTTGCAGCCGTAGATCGCTGCGCAGTGAAAGACGTCCTGCGACGTGTGCAGGGACAGAAGATTAAGGGAATAAAGACAATCGTCACACTGGCTGACGTATAGAAACAAAAAAGCCCCCGACCATTGACGGACGGGGGCTTCTTCTTATCTCAACTTTATTTCAGGATTTCCAATTCTTGGAAGACTTTCTTCAGCTTGACCACAGCTTCGTCCACCTGGGCGTGTGTGTGGCTGGCCATGAGAGCGAATCGCACCAGAGTGTCCTGCGGAGCACAGGCTGGCGGAATCACCGGATTGATGAATACTCCCTCGCGGAATGCAAAGGCAACTGCTTTGAACGTCTTCTCGGTGTCGCGGACATAGAGCGGAATGATGGGACTTTCAGTATCGCCAATCTCGAAACCTTCCTCGCGGAAACGGTTCAATGCATAGTTCGTAACGTCCCATAGTGCGGCCAGACGCTCGGGCTCGTTCTGAATAATGTGCAGGGCTTCGAGTGCGCTTGCCGTTGCTGCAGGTGTACTCGAGGCACTGAAGATGTAGGTCCGCACTGTGTGGCGCAGCCAATTGATGATACTCTTGTTTGCGGCAATGAAACCACCGATGGAAGCCAGGCTCTTCGAGAAGGTTCCCATGATGAGGTCGACATCGTCTGACAGACCGAAATGGTCGCAGACACCGCGTCCCTGACGGCCAAAGACACCCAGTCCGTGTGCTTCGTCCACCATGACAGTTGCATTGTATTTCTTCTTCAGTTCAATGATTTCAGGTAGCTTGCAGAGGTCACCTTCCATGCTGAATACGCCATCCACCACAATGAGTTTCACTCGGTCAGCCTCACATTTCTGGAGTTGCTTCTCGAGGTCTTCCATGTCATTGTGCTTGTATTTCAGTTGTGTGGCAAAACTCAGTCGACGTCCGTCCACAATGCTGGCATGGTCGCGGTCGTCACATATTACGTAGTCGTTGCGATCAACCAACTGGCTGATGACACCACTGTTTACGGTGAATCCGGTGGCAAAGCACAGTGCATCGTCCTTGCCAACAAAGGCGGCCAGTTCTTTCTCCAGCTTTACATGAATGTCGAGTGTACCGTTCAGGAAACGGCTTCCGGCACATCCGCTGCCATATTTCTGCATGGCTGCTACGCCGGCATCAATAACGCGTTGATCGCCCGTCAGTCCTGTGTAAGCATTCGAACCGAACATCAGGACGCGCTTGCCTTCCATCTGTACTTCAGTGCCTTGTTTCCCTTCGATTTGCCTGAAATAGGGATAAATACCCTGTTCCATGAATTCCTGAGGGAGTGTATATTTAGCACATCTTTCTTCTAAAATGTTCATAAAAATTTGAAAGGTATAAATCCTTCTTTTCTTGTTAAGACGGTGCAAAGGTAGCGAAATTATCTTAAATAGCATGAACGATACATAAAAAATATTACGATTTTGTATCTTTCACTATCCAAAAGTTCGATTTTTCAGGCCAAAAATATTAACTTTGCCACCGCAATGGAGAAACGTAAGAAGATTTGGTTCATCATTAACCCCATTTCCGGCACGAAGGACAAGCAGGAAATAGTCCAACTCATCCCTCGATATATGGATGAGGCTCGTTTTGAATATGTTACGATGTATACTGAGCACAAGGGACATGCTGCAGAATACGTTCATCGGGCTGTGGAAGAAGGTGTCGATGTCTGCGTGGCTGTAGGTGGCGACGGTACCGTCAACGAAGTGGCTAAGAGTCTGGTTCACAGTTCCACGGCACTCGGAATCATTCCCTGTGGCAGTGGCAACGGGTTGGCCCGTCATCTCTCCATTCCCATGAGTCCGCGTGGTGCTCTCCGTGTGTTGGCCAATTGCCACATCGAGGCCCTCGACTACGGATGTATCAACGACACCCCTTTCTTCTGCACTTGCGGTATGGGGTTCGATGCTTTTGTCAGCAGCAAATTTGCGCAAAGCGGAAAGCGTGGCTTTGCATCCTATATTGAGAATACTTTGCGCGAAGGACTGAAATATAATCCTGATACATACGAGATAGAAATTGAGGGCGAGACGCAGCGCTACAAGGCATTTCTCATCGCTTGTGCCAACGCCAGCCAGTACGGCAACAATGTCTATATCGCACCCAAGGCCAGCATGAGCGACGGGCTGATGGATGTAACCATCATGGAGCCTTTCAATGTGCTCGAGGCACCGCAGATTGCCATCCAGCTCTTCAACAAAACCATCGAACAGAACAGTCGCATAAAGACTTTCCAATGTTCGCGACTGAAGATTCACCGCTCGGAGCCAGGTGTCATTCATTTCGATGGCGATCCGAAGGAGGAGGGGACCGATATCGAGGTGCGCATTGTGCCGCGCGATATCCGCATGGTCATCAACGACCGTGAGCAGCCTTATGTCACGCCGCTGCTGCGTATTTTCAGTGACCTTTATGCCGATATGAACGACGAACTGACTTTCCTGAAGAACGACTTCAAGGAAAGCCAGCATCGTATTTCGTCAATCAACAAGAACTTATTGCGTAAGTTGCGTCCGCGCAACTGATCAGCGACCGCCGCGTCCGCCTCTTGAGCCACCGCCCGAGGGAGCGCCTCCGCTACGTCCGCCGCTCATGCCACCGCTGCGTGAGGGTGCGCTCATGCTGGGGCTGCTGCTGCGTGTGGGGCTACTGGTGCTGCGCGAAGGAGCACTCATGCTTGGACTGGTACTGCGCGAGGGACTGGTGCTGCGTGGGCTGCTCACGGTGGAGCGAGTGCTGCTGCCACTGAAGATATTGCTGCGCGAGCTGGGGGCGTTGTTGCTTCTCGTCTCGGGAGCTACGTTGCCACGCTGCATGGGTGTGTTGCGATTTCTCGATTCGGGAGCTACGTTGCCACGCTGCATGGGCGTGTTGCCGCTTCTCGATTCGGGAGCTACGTTGCCACGCTGCATGGGCGTGTTGCTGCCTCTCGATTCGGGAGAAACATTGCCGCGCTGCATGGGTGTGTTGCCACCTCTTTGATTGGGGACTACACTGCCGCGCGAGCCGGAGATGCTGCCACGTGTCTGCGGTCTGCCGTTCATCGGGGACTGACGTCTCACCTCACCCGGCCGGTTCATGCTGCCACGTCCGTTGCGCGGAGCGGGGGCGTTCCATCCGCGGCGGTCCGCACCCATACCTCTCATTCCGCCACTCCATACGGGACGACGTGAAACGTAGTATCCGCTGCTGAAGTGCAGATGTCCGTGGCCGCCACGATAGCTCCAGTAGACACCGGGCCAGTCGAAATAGAAGAGGCCGCGACGATAGTGCGTATAGATGGGGAAGTACCATCCGCCAGTCCGCCAGATGACCGGACGAACAAAGTAGTCGGCAGCAAGAAGCATATCGTACTGCCAGTCGAACAGTATGTGGCGGAAGTCTGTCAGACGATATTCCAGATACGAACCGTAGAGGTCGCGCTCCGTTTCCAGACTCATCAGATAGTCCAGATTGATTTCATACGCGTCGTTATACTGCTGGTCGTTCAGATTCAGCTCATAAGCCATCTTGTCGGTCAGGTAGATAGCCTCCTCACGAGCGCGTTCGTAACTCATTGCGTTCAGGCCTGTCCATGCTATGGCGGCCATTGCCAGTGTGATTATTGTACGTTTCATAGCCGTAGGTTTTTTAATGTTTCTGATGCAAAGGTACGCCCTCTTGCCCACCTGCGAAACGGATTTTCCCTAAACCTACGGGGGAATTTCCCTCAGAGCACACACTGGTAACGGAAGCAACCGCCAAAGGCTCCTTCTAATATAATAGGTGTGCGCGAGAGGGCATAGACACAACTGCCGCTGCCGCTCATCGAGGCATATATGGCTCCCTTTGCGTAGAGGGTTTCTTTGATTCGACCGATGGCCGAATGTCGTGCGAAGACGGGCTCTTCGAAGTCGTTGCAGAGCACACCTTTCCACGTCTCTACGGAGCTCTTAATAATCTGTTTTATAGACTTGTTAGGCTTCTTTATCTGAACCGATGCATAAGCTTCTTTCGTGGAGACGAAGATATCGGGCTTAATCAGTGTGAGGAACCATCCCGAGAGCGATATTTCGGCAGGCTCTATGCGGTCGCCGATGCCCTGAGCAAACATGGGCCGGTTCTCCACGAAAAACGGGCAGTCGGCCCCCAACTCGGCAATTCGCTGTCTCATTTCGTCCTTCTCCATCCCCAGTTGGAACATCTCGTTGACCAGCCGCATCATGGCCGCTGCATCGCCGCTGCCACCGCCCAGTCCGGCTCCCGACGGGATGTTTTTCTCGAGCGTGATGTCCAGTGGGGGGATGGCGAAACCGTCGCGCCGCAGCATGCCGATTACGCGCACCACCAGATTCTCTGCCATGTTGCCGGCCACGGGAATGCCCTCGGCCACCAGTGTATCCGTCTCGCCTGCAGCAGGTTCCACCGTCAGACGGTCGCACAGCGGAACGGGGTAGAACACCGTTTCGATGTCGTGATAGCCGTCGGGGCGCACGCCCACTATGTTGAGCCCCAGATTTATTTTGCAGTTAGGATATACGGTCATTCGTCCATTCGTTTCTAATGTATTGCAAAGTTACGATTTAATGCACAGAAAAACAAGATTTCTTCCGCTTTTCTCAGCCGAACGCCCTCGCTATGTAGCCTGCTTCTTGCGACATTTTATTTTACATTTTTCTGGTGCGTTTCCTTCCTCTGAAGACAAGAATGGACTTCCCACTGTGTTTCGCATTCCGACGCACCACGTTGCGACGGCCATCGCACAACGGTGCGTTTTTCTCAGATGCGCGTTCCTTCGCCTAAATCATGGCCGAGAAGAACTTTTTATGAAAAATAGATAGATTGAGAATCAGACAGTTAATTCTGCGCTCTTTCCAAGACTTCACTTCGTCGCAGCCAAGGTCATGCATTCTCATCGTTCATCACGTCCGTTTCCGAGACCCCTCGGTGTTGGTCGAACAGGTCAATCTTCCGTTTGTCTTACAAAATGGACGATTCCTGCTGCTTTCAGCACATCTTGAGCACCACAATTGGTGTCGAATCTTCAGTTTTATGAACATTATGAGGAGGTTCATCGACTCTTTTTCCATATAATTCGTTGAAATTCTCGTGCCGTGCATGTTTGATTTCTCTCTTAATTTGTTCTGTTTGTTCATTTTTTTGCCAAAATGTTTGTTCTGTTAGTCTGATTTTGCTAAATTCGCGTAGAAATAAATTTTTCTGCCAATGAAAGAACGTAAGACTGACATCAATCATCTCGATTTTTCCAATCTCATGGAATTGCGCGACAACCTGATCCAGCCGCCTGTGAGCTACGTCTACGATAACAGTTGTATTGTGATTCCTGACAACGCACGTCTGGGTGTGGCCTCCACGCCGCTCAATCTGTCGAATCCCACGCGCGTGAACATATTTTTATTTGCTCTTTGTCTCGATGGCGATTGTGTCATAGAGTGCGACCTTCAGCATTGTCACATCACCTCGGGCACGCTCTTCCTGTGCAAACCCGGTTCGGTCCTGCGGGTGGAGAGCGGCCAGACATCGTCGCTTTCGGTGCTCATGGGCGACGAGAGTTTCTTCCAGTCGCTCAGTGTCAATATCCAGAAGTTGCTGCCTCACTACGAGGCGCTCCAGAAGCTTAGCCATATCCAGCTCACGCCCGCGGAATGCGATCGCTTGAAATCCCTGCTTCGCTTCTTGGCTACGGCCATCTCCGGTGACAGGCGCCAGCTCTACTACCACGACCTCGTGCGCTCCTACGTCATGTCGTTCTCCTACGAAGTCATTTCGCTTCTCTCGCGCGGCCTCGAAGTACAACCCGTCCAGTCGGTCCCGTTCTCTCACACGCAGGTCTATGCCAATCGTTTCATCGAGCTTGTCCGTCAGAATTTCCGTACGGAGCGCAAGGTGGCAGCCTACGCCCGCATGCTCAACATCACGCCCAAATATCTGGGCTCGCTGGTGGCTCTGCAGACAGGTTCCACCGCCACCCAGTGGATATCGGGACTAGTGATTGCCGAGGCCAAGAACCTGCTACTGAATACCGCCATGAGCATTCAGCAGATATCCCTCGAGCTGCATTTCCCCAATCAAAGTTTCTTCGGAAAATACTTCAAGGCACACATGGGTGTCTCGCCCGGTGAGTTCCGCTATCAGTGCATGCGCTGAACGCACCGCAGTGTGTAGCCTGTCGCACCACGCTGCGCAAGCCATCGCACCACGTTGCGACGTCCGTCGCAGCGTGGTGCGTTTTTTAACCCTATTCGGGCATTGGGATTTACGTCAGAGTAATCATTCTGTTTTTTGTAACCATTTTGTAATGCCTGTCCTTTGTGGACTTCACGGAAAAAACGTATCTTTGCACAGTAATAAAAACATAAAACGCTAAAATACGATGGCTGATTATCTTATGCCCCTGTTCAAGTTGTTAGGGTCGCTGGCACTGCTGATATACGGAATGAAGACGATGAGCGACTCGTTGCAGAAGATGACGGGCTCGCACTTGCGCCACGTTCTGGGTGCCATGACGGCCCACAGGTTGACAGGTGTGCTGACGGGAATGGTGGTGACGGTGGCTGTGCAGTCGAGTGCAGCCACGACGGTTATGACAGTGTCGTTTGTAAATGCCGGTCTGCTGACCCTCTGTCAGGCCATCTCGGTAATCATGGGAGCGAACATCGGTACTACACTCACGGCCTGGATTATGTCGGCAGGCTTCTCGTTCAGCATGACCGATTTCGTGTGGCCCGTCTTCGTACTCGCCATCTATTTCTTGTATTCGCGTCGCAAGGAGAACGTGGCAGGCCTGCTCTTCGGTGCCGCCTTCATCTTCTTTGCGCTGGGGACACTGTCGGCCTCGGGGCGCGAGATGGACTTGGCTAACAACGAGTCGGTGGTGCGCTTCTTTGCTTCGTTCGATTCGGGAAGCTATTCCACACTTTTCATATTCCTGCTCATAGGTACGGTGCTGACGTGCATGGTGCAGTCTTCGGCAGCCCTCATGGCCCTGACGATGGTTCTCTGTACCAGCGGTGTATTGCCTATCTATCAGGGTATTGCGCTCGTCCTCGGCGAAAACATCGGCACCACACTCACGGCCAACCTGGCAGCGCTCTCCAGCAATGTGCAGGCCCGTCGTGCTGCGCTTGCTCATCTTTTCTTCAACACTTTCGGCGTGGCATGGATGCTCTGCGTCTTCTATCCTTTTGTCGATACCTTATGCCATTTTCTCGGCATCACTGCAGCCGAGGCTGCCGAGACACCCGAGCGTCTCAGTTTTGTGCTTGCCGCCTTCCACACCTCGTTCAACCTCATCAATACTTGTGTCCTCATTTGGTTCGTGCCTCAGATAGCAGCCCTCTGCGGATGGGTGATTCGCGAACCGAAGACTGAGACTTCCGAGCCGCAGGGCCTGAAATACATACAGCGCGGTCTGATTTCCACGCCCGAAATTGCTCTCATGCAGGCCCAGCAAGAGGTGGCACTCTTCGGAACTCGCATGACCCGAATGTTCGGCATGGACGTCGAACTGCTGAAGAGCGAGGACGAGAAAGAACGCGAAAAGTTGAAGGAGCGCCTCGAGAAATATGAGAACATTGCCGACAACATGGAGACCGAAATTGCCCAGTTCCTGGACGAAACAGGAGCCGAACACCTGAGCGACGAGTCGAAGATGAAACTGAGATGCATGCTGCGTCAGGTCGGCGAACTGGAAAGCGTTGGCGACAGTTGCTACAAGCTATGCCGCATCATGACGCGCTACTTTGACACCGAATCGAACTTCAACGACACCCAGCAGCAGACGCTGGCCGAAGTGACCGATGCCGTATCGCAGATGCTGCTGAGAACACAGGAGGTGCTCGACAGAAACATCAACGACCAGACCATCTCGCAGATCATGCAGCTGGAGAACCTGCTCAATGCAAAGCGCGACCGCGCAAAGAAACAGAACATGGAAGACGTGAACGAACGTCTCTACGACTACGCGCTGGGCACCCTCTACGTGGACTTCGTAAACGAGTGCGAACGCATCGGAGACTATCTCGTCAACGTGGTCGAAGCAAGGTTCAGATAAGCCTTCGTCAGCCATTCTAACTTCCTCTGAGACTCCGTGACAAACATACTCATCATAGACGACGAGCCGGACATCTGCGACATTCTCCGCTTCAATCTCGAAGCGAGCGGCTTCTCCACGTCGGTGGCACACAGCGCCGAGAGCGCCCTGCAGCAGTCTCCGCAGCAGTTCGACTTGCTCCTCCTCGATGTCATGATGCCCGGCATGTCAGGTTTCCGACTGGCAGAACACCTCCGCAGCCAAGGCATTACGGTGCCCATCATCTTCCTCACAGCGCGCGACGGCGAGCAAGACACCCTGCGCGGATTCCACATCGGAGCCGATGACTACATCGCCAAACCCTTTTCCGTTCGCGAAGTCGTCGCCCGCGTAAAAGCCGTCCTCAGCCGCACGAAAGGTAGCCTGCCCGCATCGCCATCCGTCGTTCGCTACGGCACGCTCGCCATCAACCTCGCAGACAAGACAGCCTCGGCCGACGGTGCCGACCTCGCGCTTACCCGTACCGAGTTCGAACTGCTTCACTTCCTTCTCGTCCGTTCGGGGCAAGTCTTCACCCGTCAGCAGCTGCTCCGTCAGGTGTGGCCCCCCGACGTCGTCGTCAGCGAGCGCACCGTTGACGTCAACATCACCCGTCTGCGCAAGAAGTTAGGACCCTTGGGCGCACATCTCATCTCGCGCCAAGGCTACGGATACATGTTTCGACCATGAAAAGACTCTCCGAAGGAAACAAAATGTTTCTCAGCGTCATGGCCATCTTCCTCGTCTATGCCACGATTTTTATCATCTTCGAGGATTATGACCGCCACGTCATCCAGCCCCTCACCTCCCAGACCGACTGGCACCTGCTGGGCTTCTCGCTCCTCGTCATGCTCCTGCTCGCCTTTCTCCTGCACCGCTATGCCCACCGCATGGACCGACGCATCGACCGCGAACAGGCACAGCGCGAGAACGAGATGCGGCGCCAGCTCACTCAGAACATAGCTCACGAACTGAAGACCCCCGTGGCAGGCATCCTAGGCTTCACCGAGACCATGCTCGACAATCCGCAGATGTCGCCCCAGATGCAGCGTGACTTCCTCAACCGCAGCCACCAGCAGGCCCGTCGGCTCGCCTCGCTGCTGCAAGACCTCTCCACCCTCAACCGCATAGACTATGCACCGGACATCATCGAGAAAAAGCCCGTCGACCTGACGCAGGTCATAGACGAGACAGCCCGAGAGGTGCAGCACCAACTTGCGCAGCGGCAGATGAACGTATCCCTGCAACTGCCGCCACGAATGATGACCGTCGGCAACGAAGAACTGCTATACAGTGCGCTGCGCAATCTCTTCGACAACGCCATCAATTATGCAGGGGCAGGGACGCAGGTCACCGTGTCGGCACGCCGAAAGGGGCGCCACTGGCACATCACCTTCCGCGACAACGGTGTCGGAGTGGCACCCGAACACCTCGGGCGGCTTTTCGAGCGCTTCTACCGCGTGGACAAGGGACGGAGCCGACAGATGGGAGGTACCGGTCTGGGCCTCGCCATCGTGAAGAACACCATACAGTTGCATGGCGGAACCATCGAGGCGCGTCAGGCTAACGGTGGCGGTCTGCAATTCCTCTTTACGTTGCCTGTGGAATAAGCACCGTGGTCCGACGCCCGTCGCACCGTGGTGCGCAGGCTGTCGCAGCGTGGTGCGTCAAGCGTCGCAGCGTGGTGGTGTGAGAAATCCTCTTCCTTGGTACGTCGGGGGAGCGGGGTGGCTCACTCCGTCGTAATCGGTTGTGCTCGTCTGCATCCCCTTGCCAGCCTCGTTCTGCTAGCCGTGTTATAATCGGGTTAAAAAAGATGCAATTTTCTTTGTCCTGCTATCGTTTTTTCGTATTTTTGCGTGACAATTTGTAATCTTAAACTAAAAAATCTATGTTCGAAGGACAACCTAAAGGGCTATATGCCCTCTCTCTTGCCAACACTGGCGAACGCTTTGGCTACTACACAATGTTGGCCATCTTTACGCTTTTCATGCAGGCAAAGTTCGGATGGACCGAGGCGCAGGCTGGTCAGGTCTATGCCATCTTCCTTGCAGTGGTTTATTTTGCTCCGCTCTTTGGCGGTATGCTGGCCGACAAGATTGGCTATGGCCGCTGTGTGAAGATTGGCATGGCTACGATGTTCCTGGGCTATTTGGGCCTGGCAATTCCCACGGCTCCCGATATGGTTGGCAAGCTGTCGATGTTTGCCGGTCTGGCCTGTGTGTCGCTCGGTACGGGCCTCTTCAAGGGCAACCTGCAGGTACTGGTGGGCAATCTTTATGACGACCCGAAGTATTCGTCGCGGCGCGATTCGGCTTTCAGCCTTTTCTATATGGCCATTAACATCGGTGCCATGTTTGCCCCCTCGATGGCAAAATGGATTACCAACCAGTATCTCTCGAACTACGGTTTCGTGTATGATGCTGCTAACCAAGACCCGCAATATCTGGAGGCACTCTATGGCGCATACGGCTTGTGCTTCGGCGTGGCCTGCGTTTCGCTCATCATTTCGGCCATCATCTATTTTGCTTGCCGCAACTGGTTCCGTCATGCTGACATGACGGCGCGTCAGGCCAAGGTTGCCGAAACGAATGTGCAGGAACTGACTCCCAAGCAGACGCGCGACCGCATCGTTGCCCTGCTGCTCGTCTTTGCCGTGGTCATCTTCTTCTGGATGGCTTTCCACCAGAACGGCTCGGCGCTGACATTCTTCGCCAAGAAGTACACGAACCTGACGGTAAGCGGCCCGATGCGCATCGGCTTCAACATCTTCAGCCTGGCGCTCATCGCTGCGTCTGTCTATACGGGCTTCGGCACATTCCAGTCGAAAAAGCACAAGACGCGCATCTATTGCGGACTCGCCACGCTTCTGCTCTGGTGCGGTGCCATTGCGCTCTACCTCGGCATGGCAAACCCGACGATGGCTCAGCCTTCAGACTTCCAGCAGTTCAATCCTTTCTTCGTCGTAGCTCTCACGCCTTTCAGCATGGCGTTCTTCGGTGCTCTGGCTAACAAGGGTAAGGAGGTAAGTGCACCGGCGCGCATTGCATGGGGTATGTTTGTGGCTGCGCTGGGCTTCGGTGTCATCACGATGGCGTCGTCGAACTTGATTTCGCCGATGGACCTGGGTGACAGTACGCAGAGCATCCTCTCGCCGGGATGGCTCATCTCGACCTATTTCACGCTGACGCTTGCCGAGTTGCTGCTCTCACCGATGGGCATTTCGTTCGTCTCGAAGGTGGCACCTCCTAAGTATAAGGGTCTGATGATGGGCGGTTGGTTTGTCTCGACAGCTATCGGCAACTATCTGAGCTCTATTCCCTCGATGCTTTGGGACCGCATCCCCCTGATGTATAACTGGGGCATCTTGATTGCGCTATGCCTCATCAGTGCCATCGTGATGTTTGCTCTTCTGAAGAAGCTGAAGGCCATGACGGCCTGATACATCCTTACCGATGAAACGTCCCTCACTATGGATAGCATGTGTGCCACTGGTATTTCTGGTGGCACTCATTGCTTGTGTGGTGGGTGTCTTCGGTGACGAGACGCTCTCGGGCGCCAGTCAGATCTCACTCTTGTCGGCAACCGCCGTCTGCCTCATGCTCGGCCTGGCCTGCTGCAAACTCAGTTGGGCGGATTTCGAACAAGTGGTGCGCAGCAGGGTAGGGGACGTCTCCGTTGCCCTGCTCATCCTGTTGCTCATCGGCGGACTGGCGGGTTCGTGGATGGTGGGCGGCATCGTCCCTACCTTTATATATTATGGTATGGAGCTGGTCAGTCCGAAATGGTTCCTTGTCACTTCGTGTGTCATCTGTGCCATCGTCAGTGTTATGACGGGCTCGTCATGGACCACCATTGCCACCATCGGTGTTGTGCTGATGGGCATCGGCACTGCATTGGGACTGCATGTCGGGTGGACGGCAGGTGCCATTATCAGCGGTGCCTATTTCGGAGATAAAGTCTCGCCGCTCAGCGATACTACAGTGTTGGCCAGCAGTGTCGTGGGTACACCGCTCTTCACTCACATCCGCTACATGATGTTTACCACAGTACCCACGTTTACCATCACGCTGCTTATCTTCACTTTCAAAGGCTTTGGCATGGACGAGGCCGACATGTCGCAGGTGCTCGAAGTGCAGCACGCACTCTCATCGACCTTCTGCATCTCGCCTTGGTTCTTCATCGTTCCGTTGTTGACGCTTGCGATGATAATGCGCCGGATGCCATCCGTGGCAGTGCTTTTCTTCTCAGTTCTGATGGGTTGTGCGGCAATGCTCATTGCACAAGGCCATCTGTTGGACCAGATTGCCGACGATGCCTCGCTTGTCGAACGTCGTTTCCGCGCCGTGTTGATTGCCATTTACGGTAGTACGAATCTGCATACGGGTTCCGATGTCCTGGACGATTTGGTCTCCACCAGCGGCATGGCTGGCATGATGGACACCATTTGGCTGATTATCTGTGCTACCATCTTCGGCGCTGCCATGACGGCTACGGGCATGATTGAAACCATTGTCTATCACATGCAACGTCTGGTGCGCGGCACCGTCTCGCTGGTCGCTTCCACTGCCTTCACGGGTATTTTCCTCAACATCACCTGCGCCGACCAGTTCCTGAGCATCATTCTTTCCAGCCACATGTTCCAGAAAATGTATCAGGAGGGCGGTTATGAGTCGCGCCTCGAAAGCCGCACCGTGGAGGACAGCGCCACCGTCACCAGCGTGCTTATTCCGTGGAATACGTGTGGCATGACGCAGAGCCGCGTGCTCGGTGTCTCCACTTTTCTCTATGCACCTTACTGCATTTTCTGTTATCTCAGCCCTCTGATGAGCATTTTGATGGCTGCCATCGGCTTCCACATTTACAGGAAAGAATAAAATTACCGCAGAGGTAGCTCTGGAAGCTTGTGTGGTAGAACTTTATCACTATTTTACTTTTTATTTCGAGATTTATTTTCTAAGATTCTCGAAATGTTTGGACGATGCTGCTAAATCGCCGTACCTTTGCAGTGCGAACGATACGAAAAATAATGTTTAACTCTTAAAATAATAAAAGGTATGAGTACTGAAAAGAAACTTCGCTTAGAGACATTAGCACTTCATGTTGGTCAGGAACAGGCCGATCCCGTTACGGATTCGCGCGCAGTGCCCATCTATCAGACCACTTCCTATGTATTTCACAATTCGCAGCATGCTGCCGACCGTTTCGGCCTGCGTGACCCGGGTAACATCTATGGTCGTCTGACCAACAGCACCCAGGGTGTGCTCGAAGACCGTATTGCTGCTCTTGAGGGCGGTGTTGCAGGTCTGGCAGTAGCCAGCGGTGCTGCAGCTGTCACTTACGCTCTGCAGAATGTTTTGCAGAACGGCGACCACGTGATTGCCGCCGACAACCTCTACGGAGGCAGTTTCAACCTCATAACTCATACGCTTTCCACACAGGGCGTTTCATACACCATCCTGAAAGTGAACGACCTGAATGCTCTCGAAGCTGCCATCCGTCCCAATACGAAGGTGATTTATGCCGAGACCTTCGGTAATCCCAACTCCGACGTCACCAATCTGGATGCCATCGCCGAAGTGGCTCATCGTCACAACATCCTCTTCATTGTGGACAACACGTTTGCACCTCTTCTCATCCGTCCCATCGAGCACGGAGCCGACATTGTGGTGCACTCGGCTACTAAGTTCATCGGTGGCCACGGAACCACACTGGGTGGCGTAATCGTAGATGCCGGTCGCTTCGACTTCAAGGCCAATGCCGACAAGTTCCCCACACTGGGCAAGCCCGACCCCTCGTATCACGGAGCCGTCTTTGCCGACGTGGCAGGTGCTGCCGCCTTCGTAACGCGTATCCGTGCCGTCATTCTGCGCGACACCGGTGCTACCATCAGCCCCTTCAACGCATGGATTCTGCTGCAGGGCGTGGAAAGTCTGCCGTTGCGCATAGAGCGTCACGTGGAGAATGCCCTCAAGGTGGTTGATTTCCTGAAGAACCATCCGAAGGTGGCCCACGTGAACCATCCCTCGCTGCCCACTCATCCCGACCACGCGCTCTACACCAAGTATTTCCCACAGGGCGCCGGCAGCATCTTCACGTTCGAAATCAAGGGCACACAGGAGGACGCATGGAAGTTCATAGATGCACTGAAGATTTTCTCACTGCTGGCCAACGTGGCCGACGTGAAGTCGCTCGTCATCCATCCCTACACTACCACTCACTCCCAGATGTCGCCCCAGGAACTGGCCGAGCAGCACATCACGCCCACCACGGTGCGTCTGTCCATCGGTGTAGAGCATATCGACGACATCATCGACGACCTCAGCCAGGCTTTTGACGCCATCTGATACACGCGCGAACCTTATATTATTTTTCAGTTTCTATTTTATACTCTTTTCTCTCGATGTCCCACCTTGCTGCCATTCTGCAGGGTGGGGCTTTTTTGTGTCGTCTGCTTTGATGTTTGACAACGCAGCTCGGCTTTGCCGCTTCTTCCATGTTAGTGGTTTTTGAGGACCGTGCTGCGATGGGCGTAGGACTGTGGTGCGACAGCCTTCGCAACGTGGTGCGACATGCGTAAGACCGTGGTACGTTTTTCTGCCCTCCCGAAGGTCATTTTGATGTTTTCGAGCCTCGTAATGGGTTGAAAGTCTTAATAAGTGTTAAATTCCGGTAGTTTTTTGCCTATTTTCTTGCAGGGAATGTAACAACGTACTACTTTTGCAGTGTACTAATATACTATTACACTATGATAAGTCTACAGAATGTTACATTTGGATATCGGAAATGGCAGAATGTCTTATCCGATTTCACCTTCGAACTGAAAGAGGGTGGTGTCTATGGCCTGCTCGGGAAGAACGGCACCGGCAAGAGTACGTTGCTCTATCTGATGACCGGCTTGCTGCGTCCCCAGTCAGGCCAGATTGTCATTGACGGGTATATGCCCATAGAGCGCAAGCCCGAACTGATGAGTGAGATTTTCCTTGTGCCCGAGGTGTACGACATGCCGCGCGTCACGCTGCGTGAGTACATCCGTGTCATCAAGCCTTTCTATCCCCGTTTCAGCGAGGAGTTGCTCCAGCGCTGCATGGAGGGCTTCGACATGAGTCCCGAGATACATCTGGGTGCCCTCAGTATGGGTCAGAAGAAGAAGGTTTACATCTGCATCGCGCTGGCCTCCAACACCCGCTACCTCTTCATGGACGAGCCCACCAACGGCCTCGACATCCTCTCGAAGAGCCAGTTCCGCCGTGTATTGCTGCACGGGATGACGGAGGACAAGACCATCCTCATCAGCACTCATCAGGTGCACGATGTGGAGCATCTGCTGGACCACGTGACCATCATCGACCGCAACCGCGTGCTGCTGAATGAACCGCTGGTGGAGGGCGATGAACCCATCAACCTGGAAGAACTCTTTATCAAGACTACCGAATTATCAATTCAGAATTCTTAATTCACAATTCGTAATATGAACACATTTAATTTCCAACGTTTCCGTAACGTGGCACGATGGGATCTCACCATCAACCGTACTTTCTACACCCGTATGTCGATTGAGATTGTATCCATCATCTTGGCACCCATGATGATGAAGTACATCTACCAATTGTGGATTATTATTGCGGGAAGTGGCATGCGCGATGCCTATATTACAGCGAATACAGTTGACGACGTTGAGTCGCTCGTCGCCTTTACCCGATTCTTGATACCTTTGATACAGAGTGTTCTCATGGCATATATGTTCCACAATCTGGTGACGCGTCAGGGCCGCATCAACGAGCTTACCCTCCCGGCCACCAATCTGGAGCGCTTCCTGTGGCACTTGTGCCTTGTCGTCGGAGGCGGACTGCTGCTTTTCCTGTGCAGCTTCTTGTTGTCCGACTTGCTACACGTCCTGCTCGGCTGGGCAATCCTGCATCAAACCAGTTTCCAATCCTATACAGTGGAAATGCTGAAGAGCTATGGCGAATTGATAGAGTTTTGGGATTCACCAGGTTTATTCATCTGCGTGATTATTACTGCACTCACCGGCTACTCTTTCTTTGCCTTGGGCAGTGCCTGGCGCTATCGTTACAGCATCGCCTACACAATGCTCTACCTGTTGATAATCTGGCTCGGCAGCATGATTGTCATGGGCTTTATTATCTCATTCATTGCCAGTTCAGTTGACAAACAAGATTTCAACCAGATGCTGGAAAACTGGAGCGTTCATTCCACCGGCATCATAATCCTGATGCTCACCATTCAAACGGCCATCTTCATCTTCGTCTGGTGGCTGACATACCGCCTCTACTGCCGCGCTCAGATAACCACACGGCGCAATCCCTAACTTCTAAACTGAAAATACTATGACTTTCAAGGAACAAAACCCCATCTACATACAGATAGCCGAACGCATTTGCGATGAGATACTCGAGGGCCGCTATCCCGAGGGCGAACGACTGCCCAGCGTGCGCGAGTATGCCGTTCAGGTGGAGGTGAACGTCAATACGCTGGTGCGCTCCTACGATTGGCTCACCCGTAACGACATCATCTTCAACCGACGAGGCATAGGCTATTTTGTGAGCGAAGGAGCAGCTGAGCACATCCGTGAGGTGCGCCGTCAGGACTTCTTCCAGCACAGTCTGCCAGAGATGTTGCAGACCATGCAGTCGCTGGGCATCACGATTCAGGAAGTGAGCCAGCGTGCCGAAACAATCATCAATTCATAATTCACAACTCATAATTCGTAATTCACAATGAAAAATAATTCAGATATTCGCGCAGCCGTGTCGGGCATCATGCGTCTCACTCTGTGTCTTGCCTTTTTTGCAGCAATGACATCCTGTCAGGATGTGGTGAAGAAAGGACTTGATGTGGTTTCAAATAAAGCCATCGCTTCGCTGGATGGATTCGATTACACCGACTCGGAAAAGTTGGGCCCCGTCGTAACCCGCGACGTGGAAGTATCAACACTGACAAGTCTTGCCACCGCAGGTGCCAACAAAATCATCTTTAAACAAGACTCACTCTCGAGCCTGAAACTCACCGGAAACGAAAAGATGATAGACAAATACGAGGTGATGGTGGAAAACGGCGAACTGATAGTACGTCTGACGGACGACCGTGGCAACTACAACAGCAATACGCCGCGCATGACAATCTCCGTGAGCGGGCCTTCGCTCGAGGAAGTAATGCTCGAAGGTATTGTCGATTTTGAGGTAGAAGGCAATATCGTGCAAGAAGCACCGATGAATGTCTACATATCGGGTGTAGGCAAATTCGAAGCCGACGAGATAACGTGCGGGAGCTTTGACCTGAGCCTCTCTGGTATTGCCAATGCCGAGATCGATAAGATTGTGAGCAAGGGTAATAGCGGAATCGACATAAAAGGCACCGGTTCCGTTGAGGGCTCCATTGATTGCGTTGACCTTCGGTTGAAAACCGAAGGCACAGGAAGCATGGACCTCGATGTCAACTGCGAATACCTGCGCACTTTCAACACAGGAATAGGCAACATCACCTTGCGTGGCAGTTGCTATAAGCTGGTGGACAGCAGCTCCAAGAGTAGCATTATGGACACCTCCGAGCTGGAAATAGAAAACTGATAAAGGCTGTTGATGATTCATCTGAAGAACATACACAAGACCTACGACAACGGCTCGCCCCTCCATGTGTTGAAGGGCATCGATCTGGATATACAGAAGGGCGAGTTCGTGGCCATCATGGGTGCTTCGGGTTCGGGAAAGAGCACCTTGCTCAACATCCTGGGCATACTGGACAACTATGACGAGGGCGAATATCGTCTGGCTGGCACACTCATCCGCAACCTCAGTGAGACGCGTGCAGCCGACTACCGCAACCGCATGATTGGCTTCATCTTCCAGTCGTTCAACCTCATCCCGTTCAAGAATGCAGTGGAGAACGTTGCCCTGCCGCTCTTCTATCAGGGCGTAGGCCGACGCAAAAGAAATGCACTCGCACTGGAATACCTCGACCGTCTGGGGCTGAAAGACTGGGCGCATCACTATCCAAACGAACTCTCTGGCGGACAGAAACAACGTGTTGCCATAGCACGTGCACTCATCACCCAGCCTCAAATCATCCTTGCCGATGAACCGACAGGTGCACTGGACAGCCATACCTCGTTGGAAGTAATGGAAATACTCAAGGACCTGCACCGCCAAGGCATGACCATCGTGGTGGTAACCCACGAGAGCGGCGTGGCCTATCAGGCAGAGAAGATTGTGCACATCAAGGACGGCCTCATAGAATGCATCGAGGAGAACCTGCATCCCGAAGAAAACCCTTTCGGCGTGAACACCATAATGAAGTAAGACAAGATGCTGGACACCCTACAAGAAATATACGGCGCCGTCATGCGCAACAAGATGCGTACTGTTGCCACAGGCTTTGCCGTGGCGAGCGGCTTGTTTCTCATCATCGTATTGCAGGGAGCCGGCAATGGCATCATACATACATTTGAGTACAACATGGGACAATTCGCCTTCGATGCCGTACGAGTCTTTGGCGGTTGGACTTCGATACCCTACGAAGGAATCAAGGAAGGTCGTAGAATCCGTCTCGACCAGCGAGACGTCGATATGTCCCGAACATCCTTCTCTGATAAAGTCACAGATGCGATGCCGTCTGTTTCGACATGGGCTACATCGGTGAATTATGGCAAGGAATACCTGGGCTCCACCGAGTTGAAGGGTGTCTATCCCGAATTTGCTCAATCGCAGGCAGTGCAGGTCATGGCTGGACGTTTCATCAACGAAATAGACCTCCTCGAACGTCGCAAGGTGGCTGTCATCAGTACCCGTGCCGCGACCGACCTCTTTCAGGACGAGACCCGTGGGCTGGGAAATTACCTTTGCATGGATGGCATCAATTATCGTGTCGTGGGCATCTACAAGGTGAACGAGATGTCAATGGAAAGCGAAATGTACATTCCATTCACGACCATTGCTGCCGTCTACAACAAAGGTGCTTTCCTGGACGAGGTTCTGATGAACGTCCGTCCATTTACCGACAAGACGGAAATAGATTCATTCATTGACGATTACCGTCGTGCGAGCAGCCACATTCATTCCTTTGCGCCCGACGACAGGCGAGCCCTGCAGATTTGGAACCAAGCCGAGGACAGTGCCGAACTGAATATGGTCTCCAACACGCTCCACACTGCTTTCTGGATTCTTGGCCTGCTTACGCTTATCAGTGGCATTGTTGGGGTGAGCAACATCATGCTCATCTCAGTAAAGGAACGGACACGTGAGTTTGGTATCCGCCGTGCCATCGGTGCCCGTCCTTGGGGCATCATTCGCATGGTCATGTTGGAGAGCGTGCTCATCACTGCATTCTTCGGATATATCGGTATGCTGCTCGGCATCTTCTTCTGTGAGTACATGGATTCGAGTGTCGGTAATCAGACGATGGACATCGGCATCTTCAAGACACAGTACTTCATCGACCCCACAGTGGATCTCTCTGTGTGCGTGACTGCAACCTTTATTATAATTGTGGCCGGTGCGCTGGCAGGCTTCTTCCCTGCGCGACGGGCTGTGAAAGTGAAACCTATAGATGCTCTACGTGGATGAAGCTGTTTGATATCGACCAATGGGAGGAAATCTACGACTCTCTCAACAAGAACCGCACACGGACGTTCCTTACCGCGTTCGGCATCTTCTGGGGCATTTTCATGCTCATTCTACTGATGGGAGGTGGCAAGGGACTGCAGTCGATGCTCGGTAACAACCTTGCCGGTTTTGCTTCCAACTCGGGCTTTCTCATTTCTGAGCGTACGAGTAAACCTTATCGCGGCTTCAGACGTGACCGGGAGTGGCACATGAACCTGCAAGATGTCACCCGTCTGAAGAATGCCATCCCCGAGTTGGATATTGTGACTCCGATGCTTGAGAACTGGGGAAACAATACCGCTTCTGCCGACAACCGCAGCCTTTCGGTATCTCTCACGGGTGAGAAAAGCGAGATGTCGCTCATTGACAATCCCAAGATCATTCACGGTCGTCCCTTGAACGATGTGGATGACTTGCAGCGCAGAAAAGTATGTGTTGTAGGTACGCGCGTCGTCGAAGAACTCTTTCCCCGTCTTGCTAAAGACGAAAGTCCGTGCGGACGTTTCATTCAGGTCGACGGAGTCTTCTATCGCATTGTGGGTGTTAGTGGCAAAGGACCGCAGGGCATATCGATAGGTGGTAACGCGCAGACCACCGTTCATCTGCCTTATGGCACGATGCAGCAGATGTATAATAAGGGTGAGAATGTAGACATTATGTGCATGACGGCTAAAGAGGGCTTTAAGATGTCCGACATACAGAAGCGTGCAGAAGTGTTACTGAAGCGCGAACACATGATTCATCCCGATGATACGCAGGCAGTGCTGAAACTGAATACCGAAGCTATTTTCGGCATGGTGGACAGTCTGTTTCATGGCGTGAGCATTCTGGTGTGGATGATAGGACTGGGTACGCTCTTAGCCGGAGCCATTGGGGTGAGCAACATCATGATTGTGGCTGTGAAGGAGCGTACGACAGAGATTGGCATCCGGCGTGCCATCGGTGCCACACCACGTGACATTCTGGGTATGATTATGTCCGAGAGCATCGTCCTGACACTCTTGGCCGGCATGAGTGGCATCACGTTGGCGGTGCTCATCCTGCAAGCTATGGAGATGTGGCTACAGGCTGACAATCCCAGTGTGACGTTTCAGATTTCGTTCTACCTGGCTGTAGGTTCAGCCTCTCTGCTGGCGCTGTTGGGAGTGATTGCAGGTCTGGCTCCTGCCATCCGAGCCATGCAGATTAAACCAGTGGATGCAATGCGCGAGGAGTGATAACAATTCATAATTCATATATTCATAAAAAACAATAAGCAATGACAAAGGTCGTATTCAAGTGGGCGTGTGTCATACTCATAGTGAGCGTCTTTTTAGGTACTTTTATTTTCCTCTATCAGAAGTCCAAACCGAAGGAGAATGTTTATGAGATTCACACTGCCAGTCTGACTGATCTGGAGAAAAAGACTATCGTCACAGGAAAGATTGAACCACGCGACGAGGTGAACATCAAACCACAGATCTCAGGCATCGTTTCCGAAATATACAAGGAAGCCGGACAGACGGTCAAGAAGGATGAAGTGATAGCTCGTGTGAAGGTGATTCCCGACATGGGCAGTCTGAGCAGCGCCGAGAATCGTGTACGTCTGGCCGAGATTACCCTCTCGCAGGCTCAGACTGATTATGACCGCATGAAGAATCTCTACGATCAACAGGTGGTGAGTGCCGAGGAGTATGAGAAGTCCGAGGTGTCGCTGCGTCAGGCTCAGGCTGAGCTCTCGGCCTCGAAAGACGCACTCAACATTCAGCGCGAAGGTGTCTCGCTGTCAAATGCACAGATGAGCACCACACTCATTCGCTCTACCATCGACGGACTTATTCTCGATGTGCCTGTCAAGGTGGGTAATTCGGTCATACTCTCCAATTCGTTCAACGACGGTACGACCATAGCCACGGTGGCCGACATGTCGAACCTCATCTTCCGTGGCAATATCGATGAAACCGAGGTGGGGCGTATAGTGGAGGGTATGCCGGTGGTAATCACTGTGGGTGCTCTGCAAGACCTTCGTCTGGATGCATCACTCGAGTACATCTCGCCTAAGGGCTTGGAGACAAATGGTGCAAACCAGTTTGAACTGAAGGCGGCCATTGTAGTTCCCGAAGGACAGACGTTGCGCTCAGGATATGGAGCCAATGCCGAGATTGTGCTTCAGCGAGCTACGAAAGCCATTGCCGTTCCCGAGTCGGCACTCGAGTTTCGGGGCGACAGCACCTATGTCTATCTGCTCACCGACTCTCTCCCCAAGCAGGCCTTCCGCCGCATCCCCGTGGAGACTGGGCTTAGCGATGGCATGCTGATTGAAATAAAGAAAGGTCTCGAAGTAGGGCAGAAGGTGCGCGGCATCCTTAAAATAGACTGACATGAAACAATATCGATTTATACTACTTTCGCTGTCTTTGATTATGGTCACCGCGGCCACAGCACAGCAGGCATGGACACTCGAACAGTGCATACGCCATGCCATCGACAACAATCTCAGCATCCGTCTGCGGCAAGACAATATCCTTCAACAGGAGATTGCTCTCTCCACCACACAAAACAGCCGACTGCCCAACCTTTCGGGCTCGGCAGGGGAGAGTTTCAGCTTCGGACGTGCCTTGACGTCGGACAATACCTATGCCAACCGCAATACACAAAGCACAAACTTCAGCCTTTCCACCTCTGTGCCTATCTATACGGGAGGGCAGATTTCGAACGAGATACATGTGCGTCGTCTTGACCTTCAGGCTGCGCTGCAGGATTGCGAGAAAGCACGCGAAGATGTCACGCTCAACGTCATGTCGGCCTATCTCGAAGCCATCTATCAGAAAGACCTCGTCGCTGTGGCCGAACGTCAGTTGGAACTAAGTACGATGCAGGCCAATCGTCTGCGTGTGCTCTACGAGAACCAGAAGGCATCCGAGGCAGACGTCGCACAGGCGCGCTCTGCCCAGGCTCAGGACGAACTGTCACTCACACAACAGCGCAATACCTATCAGCTGGCACTTCTCTCGTTGAGTCAGCTGCTCGAACTGCCTTCGCCCGACGATTTCGACGTAGTGCAACCAGCCAAGACCGATGTCGCTTCCGATGTGCTGCCTTCGCCCGACGCAGTCTATAGTGAGGCGCTCGGGCAGAAACCGCAGATTCTGGCCGAAGAGTTCCGTTTGAAAAGTGCCGAGCGTAGCGTGCGTGTGGCGCAGAGCGGCTATTTCCCATCGCTCTATTTCAGTGGCGGACTGGGTTCCAGCTACTACAAGACGTCTGGTTATTCCACGCCCACCTTCAGTCGACAGCTGAAGGACAACTTCAACCAATACGTAGGTCTTTCGCTATCCGTACCCATTTTCAACCGTCTCTCCACGCGCAACAACGTCCGCGCGGCACGACTGAAGGCTCATTCGCAGGAGATACAGCTCGAGGAAACACGTAAGTCGCTCTACAAGGATATTCAGCAGGCCTACTACAATGCGTTGGCAGCGCAGCGTCAGTGTTCAAGCAGCGAAGTGGCGCTCGTAGCCTCTCAGGCCGCCTTCGAGTTGATGCAGCGCAAATACGAGAACGGGAAAGCCACGGCCACCGAATATCAGGAAGCCAGAACGAACCTGCAGAAGGCCGAAGCCACCGACGTGCAGGCACGCTATACCTATATGTTCCGTCGCAAGATTCTCGAGTTCTATCGCGAATCCAGATTGTGAACCGTGAATTCGAGAAAGCCTCAGCTCTGGTGCACCTGTATCTGCGGGAAGGGGAAGCCGATGCCGCGGCGGTTGAATTCCTCGTACACACGGCGGTTCATGTCGAAGTATACACCCCAGTAGTCGCTGCTCTTCACCCACAGACGTACGGTGAAATCGATGCTGCTTTCCGAGAGTGAACCCAGTTCCACAAAGGGTACAGGGTCTTTCAGAATGCGTGGGTCAGCGTTTGCGATGTCCAGCACGGCCTTGCGCACCTTCTCCACATCGGTGCCATATTCCACCGTCACCACCTGGTCGACACGCCGCCGTTCGTTGCGGCTGAAGTTCACTACCGTACCACTGCTCAGCGCGCCGTTGGGCACGTATATCTCCTTGTTGTCGAGCGTGGTAAGTATGGTGTGGAAAATCTGAATAGCCTTCACGACACCTTCTACGCCTTGGGCCGAAATATAGTCACCCACGCGATAGGGTTTGAAGAGGAGCAACAGGATGCCACCGGCCAGATTTTGCAGATTGCCGCTCAAGGCCATGCCAACAGCCACGCCGGCCGAGGCGAGCAGTGCGGCAAACGAAGTGGTATTCACACCCAGCGCACTCACTACCGTGATGATGAGCAGCACCATGAGCAGTACGTTCACAAAACTCTTCGTGAAGGAGGCTATCGTGGGGTCCACCTTCCTGCGCTCCATCATCTGCGCCACAATCTTGTTGATGAGCTTGACGAAGAAACGTCCCACCACGAATATCAGCAGTGCCACCAGGATGCTCTTCCCGGCCTGCACGCCCATGTCAGTGAGTTGCTGCAGCAGGTGGCTCAACTGGCCGTTTCCCACTGCCTCCAATACTTCTTTTCCGGCTTCAATAGTCTCTGCTTGTAAATAAGTCATAGTTGTTCTTAAATAGGTTGGTTCGATATTTTCTAATGCAAAATTACGCAAATCTCACGAATTATGCGACGCCTGCACCCATGTTTTTTCTCCGCTGCTCTTGAAGGGTTGAAAAACGCACCATGCTTTTCGCCGTGTCGCACCACGTTGCGCAGGCTGTCGCACCACGCTGCGTTGCCCGTCGCACCACGTTGCGTTTTTCACAATTTTGCATTCTGAACGAATTTTTGCTCTTTTGCTTTCCTATTCTGAATTTTCTTTGTACCTTTGCAGCCGCAAATGGGAAAGTCCTGTACGGCATGCTCCTGGCGAATCCCCCAGGGCTTGATCGCAGCAAGGGTAGTCGGTTGTAGCGGCGCGATGCAGTAAGCTTTCCCACCCGCCTCTTTAGCTCAGTTGGCCAGAGCACGTGATTTGTAATCTCGGGGTGTCGTTGGTTCGAATCCGACAAGAGGCTCAGACAAAAAAAGGGAACTCGTTGTGAGTTCCCTTTCTTTTTTCCAATCCTTTCCGTCACATGGGCGTGTTTACGTAGAGATATCGTTTGATGCTCTTCTTGGGTGTCTTCTCGAATTCCTCTTCCATGATTTTTATGCCTGCCAGCTGTGCGTAGTTGGGCAGGTTGGGGTTGAGGTCTTTGCGGTTCTGCTCCATGATGGCAGCCACGTCGTCGGGCTGCAGCCGCAGCTGTCGCACCTGCTCGGGGTCGGGGTACACGAGTCCGTAGAGTTTCTCGTTATGTTGAATCACCACACACTCGCTCACGAGTGCCATGCCGTTCAGCTTGTCCTCGATTTCCTCGGGATAGATGTTCTGTCCGTTGGCGCCGAGGAGCATGTTCTTGCAACGTCCTTTGATGAAGACATTGCCGTCGGAGTCGATGACACCCAGGTCGCCCGTGCGATACCATCCGCCCTCCAGCAGCGTCTGCTCGGTGGTCTGCGGGTTCTTGTAGTATCCCAGCATCACGTTCAGTCCGCGTGTCAGTATCTCTCCAGGCACGTTCTGTGGGTCGGGGCTGTCGATTTTCAGTTCCATGTTGACGACACACTTGCCGCAGCTGCCAATCTTGACATCCTTCCAGTCATCGTAGCAGATGATGGGAGCGCACTCGGTGGTGCCGTAACCCACGGTGTAGCGGAATCCTATCTCGTGCAGCAAGTTCTCCACCTCCTGGTTGATGCCTGCTCCGCCGACGATTATTTCGTAGAAGTTGCCGCCCATGGCATTGGTGAGCGCGTCGCATATCTTCTGTTTGATGCGTTGTCCCACCACGGGCAGGCGCATCATCATGCGTATCTTGGGGTCCTGAATCTTGGGGAGTACCGACTTGCGCACTATCTTCTCGATGATGAGTGGTACGACCACGATGAGGACGGGTTTCACCTCGGCCAGTGCCTTGATGAGCACCGTGGGCGACGCTATCTTGGTGAGGAAGTGCACGTGGACGCCGCTCAGGAATTCGAAGCAGAATTCGTATGCCATGCCGTACATGTGGGCCATGGGCAGCATGGAGAGTACGTTTGCACCGGGGGGCAGGTGTTCGCCCATCACTTGCTTGGCAAATTCGGCGTTCGACCACATGGCACGGTAGGGTATCATCACACCCTTGCTGTTGCTGGTGGTGCCGCTGGTGTAGTTTATGAGGGCCAGTTCCTCGGGCTTGTCTTGATAGTAGTTGACGTGTTCGGGGCGGAAGTTGAGCGGGTATTTCTCGCCGAAGAGACGGTTCAGATTCTCGCGGGCGAAGGTCAGACGCTCGTTGCGGCTCATCTCCAGATGGTGGTCGGTGAGCGAAATAACGCCCTCGAGTGCCGGCATGGCATCGGCATTGAGCTTCTTCCATACATTTTCGCCCACGAAGAACAGGCGGGCGTCGCTGTGGTTCACGATGTCGTGAATCTGCTCGGGATGGAACTCATGAAGGATGGGCACAGCCACGGCGCCATAGGTGATGATGCTCAGGAAGGCTGCACCCCACCGACACTGGTTCTTGCCGCAGATGGCTATCTTGTCGCCGGGCACAATCCCACTGTGCTCAAAGAGAATATGCATCTTCTCGATGATTCGCGCTACGTCTTTGTATTGCAGCGTCATTACGCCGTAATCCGAGAGTGCGTCGAGATTCCAGTAGGCCTTGATGCTGTCGGCAATCATTTGGTTGTAGGAGGTTACTTTCGTGGTATTCATTTGCACATTTTTTTAATTTTTGTGCAAATTTACGTCGAAACTTTGACATACACAAGCGTTTTACGATGAAAATTGCACATTTTTTTCAAAAATGAGTAATTTTGTGTGGGATTCATATATATGCTGATGGTTGAGAAGTGCTTTGTGTCATGAAAAAGGAAGATTCGCCAGTTCTTGCTCCGCAACAAGGTGCCGAAACGGAGTGTGAAAGGCGATGAGAATGGATGTCCTTCGCTGCGACGACATGAGCGATGAAATTCGCTGTGAGGCCAACCGCTTGATTATCAATAGTCGAATTTTTCGCGACGAATGGATTTCTCTCCGAAAATTCTCGACGAAACATGCTTTTGCCGAAAACGCACCACGTTGTGCAGGCCGTCGCACCACGGTGCGTTGTTCCACGCAACGCGCTGAAACGCTTCGAAATCTGTCCTGCGCAAAATCCGGCTCAGAAAAGTGTAAACATATATTCCCCAAATCCTCGCGTGTATGCGCGCAAAACCTTTTATATATTGTCGCTTCCGTGTTTCTGATGCTCCCCCTTCGCGCAGGTTATTATTCTGTTCGTTCGAGAAAACCAAACCAAGTTTTGTTTATCTACACATTTCTTCGTATTTTTGCAGCACCTAAACAGAACTGTCGGATGGAAATATCGATAAAGGAAAACGACGTGCGTCTTGCGGCCGGCAAGGGGATGGACGAGTTCGTGATGCTCTTCCACGATCGCATCATGGATGCCATCGGCGGCGAGCTCACGGAACGCACCATGCAGCAGCTGTCGGCCGACCAGATAACACTCTTGGCCTACGTCATACTGCGCACCGAGGTGATGGACGGCGGCTTCATCCAGCTCATACACAACGGCTACGGCCCCTTCATCTTCCTGAATCCCTTTGCCAAGGCCATGAACCTGTGGGGCGCACACGACCTGCGCAATCTGATATACAAAGGACGTAAACTGTTCGAGAAATACGAAAGGCAGCTGACGCGCGACTGCAGCGACGATGACTTCATGGCGCTCTACGAGCAATATCCCGAGTTCGATGACCTGGACGACGCCTTCGTCGTGATGGAGGAGGAAGTGACAGAACTGGTGGCACACTACATCGACGACCACCTGGAGAACTTTGCACACATACAGAAGGAGGACGACTGATGGCCAGAAAAACAGTGCCCGTGCCTCAGAAAAGGGGCGTCTGCATAAAGAACAAGCGAGCCGAATTCGACTTCCTGCTCTTTGACAAATTCACTGCAGGCATCGTGCTCACAGGTACCGAGATAAAGAGCATCCGCGCCGGAAAGGCCAGCCTGGTGGACACGTACTGCATCGTCCAGAACCGCGAAGTGTGGGTAAAAAATATGTACGTGGCTCATTACGAGCAAGGCAGTTACAACAACCACATAGAACGGCGCGAACGCAAGCTGCTGCTCAACCGCAAGGAGATACGACGCATCGAGCAGACTGTGAAGAACCCAGGCTTCAGCGTTGTGCCCACACTGCTCTTCATCGACGAAAACGGACTGGCAAAACTCGATATCTACATCGTACGCGGAAAAAAAGAATATGACAAGCGGCAGACACTGAAGGCCAAGGACGACCGACGCGAGATTGACCGACAGTTCAAGAAAGCATACTGAAAAACCGACAATGGGCGAGACAAAAAAGATAACACTGCAAGAGGCAGTGGGGGAGCGCGTGCTGCTGCTCGACGGGGCTATGGGCACGATGATTCAGAGCTACGGACTGACCGAGGAGGACTTCCGCGGCAATCTCTCGCTGCCCGACGGCGTGTTGATGAAAGGCAACAACGACGTGCTCTCGCTCACACGTCCCGACGTGATACTCGACATACATCGACGCTATCTCGCAGCCGGTGCCGACATCATCACCTGCAATACCTTCAACAGTCAGCGCGTCTCGCAGTCCGACTACGACTGCTGCCACCTGATAGCACAAATGAACGCTGCGGCTGTGCGCCTGGCACGTCAGGCAGCCGACGAAGCCTCCACGCCTGAATGGCCGCGCTTTGTCATCGCAACCGTCGGACCCACCAACAAGACGTGCTCCATGAGTCCCGACGTGAACAACCCCTCGTATCGTGCCATCACCTTCGACGAGATGGCTGCGGCCTATGAGGAACAGATGGAAGTGCTGCTTCGCGCCGGTGTGGAGGCCATCCTGCTCGAGACTATCTTTGACACACTCAACGTCAAAGCCGCTATTTGGGCCTTCCGTAATGTCGTTGAGCAGACGGGTATCGAAGTTCCGCTCATGTTGAGCGTCACGGTGAACGACCGTTTCGGACGTATGCTGTGCGGCCAGACACTCGAGGCATTCGTGGAAAGTGTGCGTCATGCACATCCCTTCAGCATCGGTCTGAACTGTTCGTTCGGAGCCGCCGAGATGTTGCCATGCCTGCGCGCACTCTCCGAAATAGCCCCATGCTACGTTACGGCTCACCCCAACGCCGGACTGCCTAATGAGTTCGGTGCCTACGATCAGACACCGCAGATGATGGCGTCGGCCGTGAAACCCTTTGTGGAAGAGCGTCTCGTGAATATCTTGGGCGGTTGCTGCGGCACTACGCCAGAGCATATACACGCCATGTTGCCGCTTGTACGCGCTGCCGAAAAGCATATCCCGGCACAGAATTCTGCATCCCCCATCCTTTCTCTCTCGGGGCTCGAACCTCTCCGACTGACGCCCGAAGTGGGATTCATCAATGTGGGTGAACGCTGCAACGTGGCCGGCTCACGCAAATTTCTGCGTCTGATAAAGGAAGGCAACTATGAAGAAGCGCTGCAGATAGCCCGCCGACAGGTTGAAGACGGTGCGCTCGTACTCGATATTAACATGGACGACGGTCTGCTTGATGCGGCCGCCGAGATGCGCACATTCCTGAATCTTGTGGGCAGTGAACCCGACATCTGTCGTGTCCCGATGATGATAGACAGCAGTCAGTGGCCGGTGGTGGAAGCCGGACTGAAGTGCGTTCAGGGCAAGTGTATCGTGAACAGCATCAGTCTGAAAGAGGGTACAGAAATCTTTCTTGAACGGGCACGAAGCGTACGGAAACTGGGTGCCGCTGTCGTGGTGATGGCTTTTGACGAGAAAGGTCAGGCCGACACCTACGAACGTCGCATCGAGATATGCGAGCGTGCCTATCGTCTTCTGGTGGACGAAGTTGGCTTCCCTCCCGAAGATATCATCTTTGACCCCAACGTGCTTGCCATAGCCACGGGTATTCCCGAACACGACGGTTATGCACTTGACTTCATACGTGCCACCGAGTGGATTCGCACTCACCTGCCCGCAGCACACATCAGTGGCGGCGTGAGCAACCTCAGTTTCGCCTTCCGTGGCAACGATTTCCTGCGTCAGGCAATGCACGCAGTTTTCCTCTATCATGCACGTCGCGTCGGCCTCGATATGGCAATCGTAAATCCTTCGTCCAACGTAACTTACTCCGACATACCTGCAGCACAGCTTCGTGTTATTGAAAACGCCATTCTTCGACCTTCGCCAGCTTCCACCGAGGCCTTGATTGCGTTGGCTGAGGAAACGGCTCAGCAGTCCAAGAGTGCAGAAAACGACACCGTGCAGGAAACGCACGAAGTAATGTCGGTTGAGGATAGATTGATGAACGCAGTGCTTCGCGGCGGCTCAGAAACATTGGAGGCCGACCTGAACGAGGCGCTTGAGACGTACGGAAAACCCGTCGACATCATCGAAGGTCCACTGATGGAAGCCATGCGCCGCGTCGGAAAACTTTTCGGTGAAGGCAAGATGTTCCTGCCCCAGGTAGTGAAGACTGCGCGGACGATGAAGAAAGCGGTTGAGATACTTGCACCGCACATCCAGCAATCGAACTCAGACGTTTCGTCCGAGGCACATGCTGCAACTGGCCGCGTACTGTTGGCCACGGTAAAAGGTGACGTGCACGACATTGGAAAGAACATCGTTGGCATGGTGATGGCATGCAACGGATTCCAGATACACGACCTCGGTGTGATGGTTCCAGCTGAGGTGATTGTGGCCAAGGCAAAAGAACTGCATCCCGATGTCATCGGTTTAAGCGGGCTCATCACGCCGAGTCTCGAAGAGATGGTGCGTGTGGTGAAGATGCTGCGCGAGGCCGATATACATGTGCCCGTAATGATTGGCGGTGCCACCACCAGCGAGCTCCACACGGCGTTGCGCATTGCACCTGTCTACAACGGACCTGTCGTCTGGGTGCGCGATGCCAGTCTCAATGCCCCACTTGCCACGCGTCTGCTGAGCCCGCAGGAAGGCGAAGATGCCATTCGCGAAGTGAGACAACGGCAGGAGGAACTGCGAAGTCAACATCAGACGTCCTCGGAATTGCGCTCGCTCGACGAGGCTCGTAAGAACAAGTTAAACTTATTCTGATGACGAAGGAAGAGTTGCGGCAGCACGTCAGACTGATGAAGTCGCAGACGACGGCCGAGGAGCGACAGACACTCTCCGATGCCATCTGCGACAGCATACTTGCCTCCGACCGGTGGCGAGATGCTCAGGTCGTCCTGCTCTACCATCCTTTGTCCGACGAGGTGGACGTCCGACCGTTGTTGAGCAGAGGCTTGCAGGAGCAGAAACACCTTCTGCTGCCGCGTGTCGAGGGCGATGACTTGGTGCTCGTCAGCTACGACGGAACGCTGCAGCGCGGTTCTTTCGGCATCTCGGAGCCTACGGGAGCGGCCTACACTTGCCTCGACGATATAGATCTTGCGATAGTTCCCGGCATGGCGTTCGATGGAGACGGGCACCGTCTGGGGCGTGGGCGCGGCTATTACGACCGTCTCCTGCCGCAGTTGCGGGCGTGGCGTGTCGGCGTTTGCTTCCCGTTCCAACTCTTTGCGAGCGTGCCGCACGAGGAGCACGATGCAGTGATGAACCAGATTGTTACACATTTCTAAGAACAGATAACCTCAAATGTCAGAACCGACAAGCAAGCGGCGCTCGACGTCGCGCACGAAGGTGATTGAAGTGCCCAGCGTTGACAGCTACGGGCACAAGCAGCCACAGAATCTCGAGATGGAAACTGCGGTCCTCGGCGCACTCATGGTGGACCAGGATGCCTTTTCGCAGGTGAGCGACCTGCTGCGTCCCGAAACCTTCTACGATCATCGCAACCAACTCATATTCCAGGCTGTTCAGTCGCTCAACCTCGACCAGAAACCTGTCGATATCATGACGGTCATCGACCGTCTGGAGTCGCTTGGAACGCTCGAAGAAGCCGGCGGCGCCACCTACGTGATGCAGATAAACTCGCAGATTTCGGGCAGTGCACACCTCGAGTATCACGCCAAGGTGATTGCGCAGAAGTTCCTGGCGCGTCAGCTCATCACGCTGAGCAGTTTCATCCAGACGCAGGCTTTCGACACGACGATAGACGTGGCCGACCTCATGCAGGAGGTTGAGGGTCGTCTCTTCTCGCTCTCGCAGAACAACCTGCAAAAGGCATATACGCAAATCAACCCCATCATTGCCGAGGTTTACGAGTCGCTCCGCAAGGCTGCATCTATGGAGGGTGGCATGAGCGGACTGCCTTCGGGCTTCGAAAAACTGGACAAGATGACCAACGGATGGCAGAACAGCGACCTCATCATCATTGCCGCGCGCCCCGCCATGGGAAAGACCGCATTCGTCATATCTATGGTGCGCAACATGGCAGTCGACCGCAAACTTCCGGTTGCCCTGTTCAGCCTCGAAATGTCGAACCAGCAGCTGGTGCAGCGTCTCATTGTCAACGTGTGCGAAATCGAGGGCGAGAAACTGCGCAGCGGCCAGCTTGCACCCTACGAGTGGACCCAGCTCGACTCACGTCTCCGTCTGCTCGAGGATGCTCCCATCTATGTCGATGACACACAGCAACTCTCTGTCTTTGAACTGCGTACGAAGGCCCGTCGCATGGTGCGTGAGCAGGGCGTGCGCTGCATCATGATAGACTATCTGCAGCTGATGACCGCCAGCGGAATGAACGTGAACAGCCGTCAGGAAGAGGTGGCCGCCATCAGCCGTTCGCTCAAGGCGCTTGCCAAGGAACTCAACATACCCGTGATAGCCCTCAGCCAGCTGAACCGTGGCGTGGAAGGCCGCGAAGGTCTCGAAGGAAAACGTCCCGTGCTGAGCGACCTGCGTGAGTCGGGTTCTATCGAGCAGGATGCCGACATCGTATGCTTCATTCACCGTCCCGAATATTATGGCTTCAAGAAAGACGACCATGGTAACGACCTCACAGGTTTGGCCGAGTTCATCGTAGCCAAGCACCGTAACGGCCAGGTGGGCGACATCAGGCTGCGCTTCAAGTCGCGCTTTGCCCGTTTCCTCGATGCCGATAATCGTGTGCCCCTCCCCGGCGAGAGCCTGGTAAGCGACAATGGAGGGCAATTCTCGTCGCCTCCGATGACCGACGAGGAACGTCAGCAAACCGAGCAGCTGGCAGCCCAGCTTCCCGTTTCGGACCCCTTAGGCCCTGCACCGGAACCCGGTCCTACGCCATTCTGAAAAACGCACCACGTTTTTCCGCCCGACGCACCACGTTGCGACGGCCGTCGCACCACGCTGCGATGCCCTTCGCACCACGGTGCGTTTTTAACATCAAATAAATTTGGCTTTCTGCGCGCTTATTTGTACCTTTGCACGAAATTTGACGCAGTATAATATTAATAAGGTATAAGGACGTATGAAAATATCCTATAAATGGTTGCGCGACTATGTCGATACCACGCTCTCGGCCCACGAGGTGGCAGACGCGCTGACCAGTGCGGGCCTCGAGGTGGACAGTGTTGAGGAAGTGCAGGCCGTCAAGGGCGGTCTGGCTGGTCTGTGGATAGGCCAGGTGCTGACGTGTGAGGCTCATCCCGACAGCGACCACCTGCATGTCTGCACGGTAAACGTAGGTCAGGAGGCCCCGCTGCAGATTGTCTGCGGTGCGCCCAATGTGGCAGCCGGACAGAAAGTGGTTGTGGCTGTTGTGGGTACGAAACTCTACGACGGCGACAAGGAATTTGTCATCAAGCGGAGCAAACTGCGCGGCGTGGAGAGCTGCGGCATGATTTGCGCCGAAGACGAGATAGGCGTCGGCACAGACCACAGCGGCATCATCGTGCTGCCCGACGACGTGGCCGTGGGTACGCCTGCAGCCGAGTATTACCATCTGGAGAGCGACTTCGTCATTGAGGTGGACATCACACCCAACCGCGCCGACGCTTGCAGTCATTATGGCGTGGCCCGCGACCTCTATGCCTGGCTCATCCAGAACGGCTACGAGACGAGTCTCCATCGCCCCTCGTGCGACGATTTCAGCATAGACGACAACGCACTGCCCATCGATGTGACCATCGAAAACACCGAGGCATGTCCGCGCTACTGTGCCGTCTCGCTCACCGGTTGTCAGGTGAAGGAGAGCCCCGCGTGGCTCCAAGAACGCCTCCACATGGTAGGTCTGCGCCCCATCAACAATATCGTGGACATCACCAACTATATTATGATGGCCTATGGCCAGCCCCTCCACTGCTTCGATGCCGACATGATTACCGGCCGCAAGGTGGTGGTGAAGACCATGCCCGAGGGCACACCGTTCGTCACACTCGATGGGGTGGAGCACAAGCTTTCGGACCGCGACCTGGCCATCTGCAATGCCCAGGAGCCGATGTGCATCGCCGGCGTCTTCGGCGGAAAAGGCAGCGGAACCTACGAGACGACGAAGGACGTGCTGCTGGAAAGTGCCTACTTCAACCCCACGTGGATTCGCAAGAGCTCGCGCCGTCACGGCCTCAGCACCGACGCCAGTTTCCGCTTCGAACGCGGCATCGATCCCGACGGACAGCTGTATGCCCTGAAGCAGGCTGCCATCATGGCACGCGACCTGGCCGGTGCCAAAGTGAGCATGAATATCGTGGACGAAGGTCCCGGTGTGACAAAGGAATTCCACATCGACCTGCGCTATGACTATGTAGATGCCCTCATAGGCAAACACATCCCCCAGGGCACAATCAAGAGCATCCTGACGAGCCTCGAAATACGCATCGACAGCGAAACGGCAGAAGGCCTGCAGCTCACGGTGCCGGCATACCGCGTTGACGTGCAGCGCCCCTGCGACGTCGTGGAAGATATCCTGCGCATCTACGGATACAACAATGTCGAGATACCTTCGACACTCCGGAGCAGCCTCTCTGTGAAGGGCGTACCAGACAAGAGCCACAAGCTGCAGAACCTGGTGGGCGAGCAGTTGGTGGGCGTCGGATTCCGCGAGATACTGAACAACAGCCTGCAGCGTGGTGCATACTACGACGGTCTCGAGACCTATCCTGCAGAGCGTCTTGTGAAGTTGCTCAATCCGCTCAGTCAGGACCTGAACGCGCTGCGCCAGACACTGCTCTTCGGCGGATTGGAAAGCATCGCCCGCAACATAAGCTATCGCAATGCCGACCTGCGCTTCTTCGAGTTCGGCAACTGCTATCGTTTCGACGCCTCACGCAAGTGTCCCGACATCATCCCGGGCGTGAGCAGCAGCCGCGACCCCGAGGTCATCAAGCACGTGCTCGATGCATACAGCGAGGATTTCCACCTCGGACTGTGGCTCACCGGCAAGCGTGTGAGCGGCAGCTGGGCACATCCCGATGAGGAAACAACGTTTGCCGAGCTCAAGGCCAATGTCGTGAACATCCTTTCCCGCACCGGCGTACCTTTTGGAAATCTGGTCTTCGCCGACGGCACCTCGTCAGACATCTTCGGCAAGAGCCTCTCCGTGACACTCCGCAGTGGCAAGACACTCGTCGAGATGGGCACCGTGAGTCCCATGCTGCTCAAGCAATTCGACATCGATGCACCGGTATATTTTGCCGATATCAACTGGAATCAGCTGATGAAGGCAATACGCAATGCAAAGGTCAGCTACCGCGAGATAAGCCGATTCCCGGCAGTGAGCCGCGACCTGGCATTGCTCATCGACCAGTCGGTGGAGTTCGCACAGATTGAGAAGATAGCCTATCAGACCGAGAAGAAGCTGCTGAAGGCCGTCACCCTGTTCGATGTATATGAGGGCAAGAACCTGCCTGCAGGTAAGAAGTCATACGCAGTGAACTTCATCTTGCAAGACAACGAGAAGACGCTGAACGACAAGCAGATTGATGCAATCATGCAGAAATTGATTCAGAACCTGAAGCAACAGCTGAACGCCGAACTAAGATAAATCAGAAATAACAGAATACAATTATGGGAAGAGCATTTGAGTACCGAAAAGCTACGAAGCTGAAGAGATGGGGCCACATGGCCAAGACGTTCACCCGTCTGGGCAAGCAGATTGCCATTGCCGTCAAGGCTGGCGGTCCCGAACCCGAGAACAATCCTGCGCTGCGCTCCGTGATTGCCGTGTGCAAACGCGAGAACATGCCGAAGGACAACATCGAGCGTGCCATCAAGAACGCTATGGGCAAGGACCAGAGCGACTACAAGACGATGACTTACGAAGGTTATGGCCCTCACGGAATTGCCATCTTCGTTGACACACTGACCGACAACCCCACGCGCACCGTCGCTGATGTGCGCAGCGTCTTCAACAAGTTCAGCGGCAACATGGGCACTATGGGTTCGCTGGCATTCCTCTTCGACCACAAGTGCGTGTTCACCTTCAAGAAGAAACCGGACATGGACCTCGACGAGTTCATCCTCGATGTCATTGACCTGGGAGTGGAAGACGAATTCGACGAGGACGAGGAAGAAGGCACCATCACCATCTACGGCGAGCCCACCAGCTACAGTGCTATTCAGAAATATCTGGAGGAACAGGGCTACGAAGACGTGGGCGGCGAGTTCACCTACATCCCCAACGACCTGAAGGACGTCACGCCCGAACAGCGCGAGACCATCAACAAGATGGTGGAACGTATGGAAGAGTTTGACGACGTGCAGACCGTCTATACCAACATGAAGCCCGAGGAAGAGTAGGGCAGACACTGCGTAACATCCCCGAGAATATGGCAAAAGAGATTCTCTACACCACGAGCGGAACGTGCAGCAAGACCATCGAACTGGCACTCGACGACGAGGGTCGCATCTCGCGCTGTCACATCGAAGGAGGCTGTCCCGGCTATTCGCTCGGACTCAGCCGACTGGTGGTGGGCATGAAACCTGCCGACATTATAGAGCGTTTCCGTGGCTTGCGTTGCGGAAAGAAACCCACATCGTGTCCCGACCAGCTCTCTCTGGCGCTCGAACAACTGGAGCGTCAGCCATAGACTGCGGTCATTTGTAGTCCTCTTTCGTATATCGGAATTCGGCAATAAGGTGGCCGGACTTTTCGCTGTAATATCTCTGAACCAGCGTGAGTCCGGCTTCTTTGTATTCTTTCAGCTGGATGCTCGAGCGAATCTCCTCGAGCGTCTGCTCGCGGAAGCGGTTGCGCGCTTCGGGCGTATATATCGAGTCGTTGTCGATAACTCCGCATACCGTGTAGTTATAGTAGTAGCACAGCGTCGAAGCGTCGAACGTGGTGCTGTCTATGCGCGTACATTCGTCCACCATGAAAGGACATTGCTTTTCGGTGAACGAGCGCGCCTCGAGCGCAATCTGCTCCATCTGGCTCGTGCGGTGACAGCCCGACAGCATCAGACCTGTCAGACCCATCAGAATGGCTTTTCTCAGGTGCTTCATATAAGGGGCATTTCTTTCATCTCGGACGCGAAATTACAATTTTCTCACCGTATAAAAATGATTTATGTCAATAAAAATCTCCTAAAAATGCTTAAAAACATGTTTTCCTCCCATATTTTTTGCTCAAACCAGAATGTCGGCGTACATTTGCACTGGTTTTAGATGTGTTTTGTTATTCATTAAAAATTTAAAAGATTATGAACGCAAAAGTTGGAACTTTCGCCGGCGATGTTTGGGAGGCACTTTCTCAGAACGGCGAACTCGAAGTGAAGGATCTGAAGAAGGCTGCAAAGCTGAAGACCGAGAAAGATCTCTATCTGGCACTCGGTTGGCTTCTTCGCGAAGACAAACTCGTGATTACAGAAGTTGAGAAGACCATCAAGGTTTCTCTGAAGTAAACCATCACCTCTTCTCACGAAACGCATTGCAGCGTGCCTTCTCCCGCGGGAGAAAGCACGCTGTTTTTTTTGTGCGTCGAGGGAACGGATATAAACGCACCGTGTTGCGACGCTTGTCGCAGCACGGTGCGCAGGCTGTCGAAGCACAGTGCGTCAAGCAACGCACTGCGGTGCGTTTAATCAGGGTCCTTATCCAAGCTTACTTTCTCCCTCACTCGCCGTTCTTTCACATCGGCGGGACTTGCGTTGAGAATGATGTTCACGATGCCCACGGCATCGGTGATGCTGATATCATCATTTTCGTCAACATTAGCGGCACGTTTGATGAACACGCCCTGCGTAGAACCAAGGATGTAGTTCACCACTGCCACTGCGTCGGTGATGGTTACCTTGCCGTCGCCGTTCGCGTCGCCCAGCACTAACTTCGTGAAGTAGCCCGGGTTGCCTGCTGCGTCGGGGTGAGCATAGGTGCCATTGGTGTTGTCGGCATCATACGTCGTGCCGTTGCCGCCCTTCAGTTTTGTGCAACCAGAGAACATGTTGGTCGAGGTAAGCGACGACCTGTTCCAGTCGTTGTTGCATATAATGGTTGTCAGGCTGGAGCAGTTACGGAACATATAATTCATGTCCGTCACCTTCCCCGTATTGAAACCGCTCACATCGAGGCTCGTCAGGCTGGAGCAGTAACCGAACATGCTGTACATGTTCTCCACCTTGGCGGTATTGAAGCCGTTCAAGTCGAGGCTCGTCAGGCTGGAGCAGGTGTAGAACATCCGATCCATGTTCGTCACATTCTCGGTATTGAAGCCGCTCACGTCGAGGCTTGTCAGGCTGGAGCAGCTGTAGAACATCCAACTCATGTTCGTCACATTCTCGGTATTGAAGCCGCTCACGTCGAGGCTCGTCAGCTTGGAGCAGTTATAGAACATACTCCTCATGGTCTTCACCTCGCTTGTGTTGAGATACTCCTTCATACCTGTAATTGAGGTGAGATCGGCCATTCCATAGAACCAGCGATAGGTTGAAGTGGGGCTGGCATCCTTGAACGAGGAATCGAAGACAACCTTGGTTACAGTCTCATAGTTATCGTATGTATACCAACCGGGATTGTTCAAACCGCTATTCAAGTCGTACGTCGTGCCGCGCGAGATGCGCTGCGTGTCGTAATAGAAGGTGAGGGTCTTTCCGCCGTCGGAGAGTGCGGCATAAGTCTCCTTCTGTGCCAGCATGGTGAGGGGTGAGAGCAGCAGGATGAGTGCTGCAAGAATCTTTTTTAATGACGTTCTTCTCATAATTGCTTGTTTTAGGATTGTTTTTTCTTTCGTGCAAAAATACGAAGTATTGCTCTATTAGGCAAGGATATGGAGGATTTTTTTGATAAATGGCCCTTTTCCTATGGGGGGCTCTTAGAGATTCTTCTTCAACATCCGACTTTGTCGGGCAGAAGCGGCAGAGCCGAGCGCGCTACGCTCTGAATGACAAAACCCACGCCCCTACAAAAAACGCACCGCGGTGCGACGGGCGTCGCAGCGTGGTGCGCAGGCTGTCGCAACATGCTGCGACATGCGTCGAACTGCACTACGCTGTTGAAGACGCTATCAGCAACCTGCTCGCAACATTTGCCATTCTTCCATAAATCCTGACGTCCGATTCGGAAAAAAACCAAATCGGACGTTAGGTCGACAAAAGTGCTTTTCCTCTTGTGTGAAAAGTCTTTTTATGGCATGACGACAACTCTTGTGGCATCTTGCCGCTGACATCTTCTCACCGTGGTCTGCCACGCCATCGAAGCTTTCAACGACAACCTGCTCGCAACATTTGCCATTCTTCCATAAATCCTAACGTCCGATTCGGGTTTAATAAAAATTAACTTTTCCGTATCATTCTTTTTTATATCTTTGCCGGCGATATAGAAAACTATTAACTATGGACACGGAAAACAAGAGAGAAGAGCGGAGAAGTTCGTTCCAGGTGGAGTCGATTCTCGACCTTAATTCGAACAATGTGTGGTCGCTGAACGAGTTTGAGATTGCTGAACTGTGGGAGGCTGAGAAGAAGGAAGGCGATTTCACACAGAGCGAGGAGAAACTGCTGAACACCATACGCCTGGCATTCGAGGTTGTTCACTATGACGAGAGCGACAAGCGCGAGAAAGCTCGCTATGAGAACAGCTCGTGGGCTCACTTCAGCCACAACCACGCCGAGCGCGGTACGGTGGCCATACGCCGAAAGAACATCTGCCGCATCACCGACCTGAGTTACGAGAATGTGCGCCATATCACGGCCGCCACGCTTCTGGAACTCATCGACCGCAACTTCGGTGGCGGTTGGAACTCCATCTCACTCCAGATAAGGGATATCATTGAGAGCGGATTCGACATCAGCACTACGCAACTGCCTGCAAGCCGCATACATGCCCCCGGCGGTACGCTCGAGAAGAAGGTTGAGCAGGGCTATGAAGTGCTTGAGATACAGAAGGGTATGTGGGTGGAAGCCATATTTGCGAAGAAGAAGGATCCCGTGGAGAAGCTGCGCTTCGAATCGCCTTTCTACAAGATGGAAAGCGACGGAGACGGTCTTTCGGACGAGGACGCAGTGGATCTGCCCGACGACGTGGACGACGAGAACGACGAGGACGAGAACGACGAGGAGAGCTTCTTCAGCAACTATTCGGAGGAGGCTGCTGTGAAGGCGGAAGACGAGGAAGGTTTCCCCATAGAGGATGCCGACTGAGAGTCTCTTGATATGTGTGGCAGCAGGGTATTTTGCCCTGCTGCTGTTGCTTTCGCGCTTCACCAGCCGCTGCAGCGACAATGATGCCTTTTTCCGCGGCAACCGCCGTTCGCCGTGGTGGGCTGTCTCGTTCGGCATGATTGGAGCCAGCATCAGCGGCGTGACGTTTGTCAGCGTGCCGGGCATGGTGGGCAATGTGCAGATGACCTATCTGCAGACGTGTATGGGATTTGTCCTCGGCTATGCTACCGTGGCCTTCGTCCTGCTGCCCGTCTATTATCGGCTGAACCTGACGAGCATCTACACCTATCTGGACCGTCGCTTCGGACTGCTGTCACGTCGCACCGGAGCCTCATTCTTCTTCCTGAGCAAGCTCATCGGTGCCAGCATCCGCCTCTATCTGGTGTGCATGATATTGCAGCGATTCGTACTTGACAGCTATGGAATCAGTTTCTCGCTGACGACGTTCACCGTTCTGATACTCATCTGGTTGTATACTCGAAATTCGGGAATCAAAACCATCGTCTGGAGTGACTGCCTGCAGACGATGGTCCTGCTCGTTGCGCTGGTGCTTATCATTCGGCAAGTGTGTGGCCAGATGGAACTAAACCTGCACTCGGCCATCTCGGCCGTAGCCGAAAGTAGCATGAGCCGCATCTTTGTCTTCGACGATGTCTCGAGCCGTCAGTATTTCTGGAAACAGTTTCTGAGTGGCATCTTCATAGTCATTGTGATGACGGGGCTCGACCAAGACATGATGCAAAAGAACCTCACGTGCCGCACCCTGCGTCAGAGCCAGCTGAACATGACTGTCAACGGTCTGTTCTATCTGCCCGTCAATCTGCTGTTTCTCAGTCTCGGTGTGCTGCTGCATCTCTTTTGTGCACAGCAGAGGATAGCAGTCCCAGCCGCAGGTGACGAGCTTCTGCCCAGTCTCTGTTCGGGAGGCATGCTGGGCAGTGCAGCCAGTGTGCTTTTCATTGTCGGCATTGTCGCAGCCGCGTTCAGCAGTGCCGATTCGGCCCTTACCAGCCTGACCACATGCTTCTGTGTGGACCTTGCACGCCGTCCCGACGACGAACGACTGCGCCGCATCGTACATCCCTGCATTGCGGTGTGCTTCTTCGTCTTCATCCTGCTGGTGAAAGCCGTCGGCAGTTCGAGCGTCATCGATGCAGTCTATGTGGTTTGCAGCTATACTTACGGTCCCTTACTGGGTCTTTTCTCCTTTGGGCTCCTGACACGACGCATGCCCCGCCAGCAGTGGGTGCCGGTGGTATGTGTGGCAGCGCCCCTTGTGTGCCTGACGCTGGACTCTGTGGCGCGGCATCAGTGGGGCTACCGTTTCGGATACGAAATGCTGATGTTCAACGGACTGCTGACGTTCCTCCTGCTATTGGCCTCTTCTGCGAAACTCGGCACAGACGATACTCGTAGCAATCGCCACGTTTAGACTCTCCGTGGTAACCCTTCCCCGGGGATAGTTGGGAATGTAGAGACGTGCCGTGACAGTCTCTTCCACCTCGGGTGAGATGCCTTTTCCTTCGTTACCCATCACGATAAATCCATGTTGTTGCAACGTCTGGTTGTATATGTCTTCTCCGTCGAGAAATGTTCCGTAAACAGGCACCTCGGCCCTGCGAAGAATCTGTGGCAGAGGTGTGTAATGGACATTGACACGTGCCAATGCCCCCATGGTGGCCTGCACTGCTTTGGGGTTGTAGATGTCGGCACACGAACGTGAACAGACGATATGCTCGATGCCAAACCAATCGGCCAGTCGACAGATGGTTCCCATATTGCCCGGGTCTTGCACTCCGTCCAATGCGATGCAGAGATTCTGACGGGCAAAGTTGTCGTCCCACTGCGGATTATCCATCTTGAAGAGCGCCACTACCATCTGTGGCGACTGCATGAGGCTGGCACGTCGCAGTTCGTCGGGCGTCAGCGTGTCGCAATCGGTCGTGGTGGGGAGACTTGCGCCGTTCGTCTCGAGCCACTCCGGCAGTGCCGCCACATAGACGGGCGAAGACTTTGCCATGAGTTCGCCCACCAGTTTGGGGCCTTCAGCAACAAAGAGTCCATGCTCCTGTCGGTATTTGCGCATCTCGAGCGAATGTATGAGTTTCAGTCTTGCCTTGCTAATCATATCGTCCTTTTTTCTGCAAAGTTAATGAAATTCGGCGAAAAAGATATACCTTTGTAGTGTGAAATCCTTTTGTCGGAATATTACACCGTTATTTGTGACACTGCTCGTCGTCTCTATGCTTGCGGCTTGCAGCGTAAACCGCTTTTTGCCCGACGATGCCTATCTTCTCGACAAAGTCTCTATTCATGCCGATTCGGCCGCACTCCGTTCTGTTCCGCTCGATGGTTATATACGTCAGCATCCGAACAGCAAGTGGTTCTCGCTCTTCAAGGTGCCTCTGGGCATTTATTGTCTGTCGGGAAGTGACAGCACAAAGCGTATCAACCGTTTTGTGCGCCGACTGGGGGAACCGCCTGCCATATACGACGAGAGCTTGGCGCTGAAGACGCAGCGAAACATAGAATCGGCCGTGCAGAACTTGGGATATCTGGATGCAAACGTCGAGTTGCTCGAACGTCGGCACGGGCGCAAGGTGGGGTTGCTCTATCAGATTCATTCGCGTGACCGATACAAGGTGCGTCTCGTACAGACCGAGGTGCAGGACGAGGGTGTGGACTCGGTGATGAAAGAGGAACCATCGTTCCAAACGTCTCTCTATTCGGGGATGGATTTCGACCTGAACCGTTTGGATGCCGAACGCAGCAGCCTGAATAATTTCCTGCTCAACCGAGGGTATTATCGTTTTCACAAAGACTTCATCCACTTCAGGGCAGACACCACAATCGGTGGGCATCGGGTGGACTTGTTGATGCAAGTCTTGCCGTTCAAGACTGCCATTCAGACGCAGCCCAGCGCCCATCAGCAATACAGGATAGGGGAGACTGAGTATCACTACGAGGGCGACGATGCCCGTCCGTTTGTCCGTTCCCGTGTGGTGAAGCGAGCATCGGAGTTCACCCCCGGACAGCTCTATCGCGAATCCGACGTGCAGGATACCTATGCCGGCTTGATGCGACTGGGTGCCGTTCAGAATGTGAACATACGTCTCAACGAAGACCCCAACGACTCGACGCTGCTGAACCCACAGATAACACTGTTCCCCAGCAAACGCAATACCTTCAACATAGAGCCGCAGGGTACCAACTCGGCCGGAGACTTTGGTGCAGCGCTGTCCGTTTCCTATCAGAACCGCAACATCTTCCGAGGTTCCGAACTCTTCACCATCAAGTTGCGAGGAGCTTTTGAAGCCATCAAAGGTTTGAGCGGATATATCGACCAGGACTACATCGAATACGGTGCACAGGCCGACCTCGTCTTCCCCGACTTCCTTTTCCCGTTCCTCTCCGAACGAGTGCGGCATGCTGCGAGGGCCACGAGCGAGGTCGGACTTATGTTTGAACTGCAGGACCGACCAGAGTTCCATCGTCGAGTGCTGACTGCCGCCTGGCGCTACCGATGGGGCATTCCTTCGCGACGTCGCCAACATCGCATAGACCTGCTCGACATCGATTACGTCTCCATGCCGTGGATCAGTTCCACTTTCCGTCAACTCTATCTGGACAATCCCACCAGCAGGAATGCCATCCTGCGATATATCTACGAAGACCTCCTTATCATGAAATGGGGCTACAACTTCGTTTACAGTTCTCAGCCGCTTAATACCGCCTCGGCTGGTTACGGAACGAATGCCTACACTTTGCGTGCCAGTGTGGAGACGGCTGGAAACTTCCTCTACGGTCTCTCCGAGATTTTCAATACCAACCAGAACAGCCAAGGCCAATACACATTTATCAATATTGCCTATGCGCAGTATGCCAAGTTTGACTTCGACTATTCCAAGAGTTTCCGTTTCGATCCCCGTAACTCGCTCGCCCTTCACTTTGCCCTCGGCATAGCCTATCCCTACGGAAACGGTCGCATCTTGCCCTACGAAAAGCGATACTTCAGCGGAGGTGCTAACAGTGTCCGAGGTTGGAGCGTGCGCCAACTGGGACCGGGTTCCTTTATGGGAAGCGACGGCCGCATTGATTTCATCAACCAGACGGGCGACATGAAACTCGACGCCAATCTGGAGTATCGAACCCATCTCGTTTGGAAACTTCATGGAGCATTCTTCATCGATGCTGGCAACATCTGGACACTTCGCAAATACGAGGAACAACCGGGCGGACAGTTCCGTTTCGATTCCTTCTACAAGCAGATAGCCGTTGCCTACGGGCTCGGTCTGCGCCTCAATTTCGATTATTTCATCTTGCGTCTCGACGGCGGTATGAAGGCTATTCATCCAGCATACACCGACCATCGTCACCATTATCCCATTGCCTATCCGAATATGAATCGCGACTTCAGTCTTCATTTTGCGGTGGGCTTGCCGTTCTGATGCGCTCTTCCAAGGAATTCTCATGCCAATTGAAGACATACTGAAACTATTCTGTCACCATCCTGCAGTCGTGCGATTGACACAGCTGCTCTCACACTCAGACCCAAAGGAAATCAAAGTGGGAGGACTCCACGGCAGTGCACCCGCCCTTGCCTTCGCTGCACTTCGCCAGTCGTTCCGTCAGGACACCCCTCGCCCTACGCTAATCGTTTTGAACGATGCCGACGAAGCCGGATACTTCTACCACGACCTCACACAACTCTTAGGCGACGACGACGTACACTTCCTGCCCAGCAGTTTCAAGCACAGCGAGAACACCTCGCAGACCGATGCGGCAAACCAGATGTTGCGAGCCGATTCGATAACGATGATAGCCCAGAGCACCACATCGCCCATCGTCGTCACACATCCTTTCGCCATGGCTGAAATGGTTACTACTCGGCAGCACCTCGACGAACGAACCATCACCCTTTCCCCCAACCAGCACATCGACCCGATGGACATCCTCGAGCGTCTCATGGACCTTGGCTTCCGGCAGGTCGATTATGTTTACGAGCCAGGCGAAGTCGCACTTCGAGGCGGCATCATGGATGTCTTCTCTTTTGCCTCCGAATGGCCCTATCGTCTCGATTTCTTTGGCGACCAGCTCGAGAACATCCGCACCTTCGACGTCGAGACCCAGCTCAGCCGCGAACACAAGTCACAGGCCATCATCCTGCCCCAGCTCTCACCCGAGACAGCGCAGGCACAAACCCTGCTCGACTTCCTGCCCGCAGAAACACTCCTGATACTGCAGAACCCCACATTCCTCTGCGACGAAGTCACTCGTTATGCCACTTCCATTAGCGACAGCCCCCTGCCGTTTACCGATGGCGAAACCTTCCGTCGCCAGTTGCGGACCTTCCGTCGGATACACTTCATGCCGGGAAGCGAAGACCAAGCCGATGTTCTCTTCCGCACCCACGAGCAACCCCTCTTTCACAAAAACTTCGACATGGTCATCGCCCGATTCTCCGAGGCGCGCAGCAGCGGTCACAAACTCTATCTCCTCTCCGACAATCCCAAGCAGGCCGAGCGTCTCGACAGCATCTTCGGAGACAGAGGCGCAGACCTCCCATTCACCCCCGTCAACCGCACCCTCCATGCCGGCTTCTCCGACGATGACCTCAAAGTAACCCTCTACACCGACCATCAGATATTCGACCGCTTCCACAAATACAACCTGCGAAGCGAGCGAATCCGTTCCGCCAAGGTTTCCCTCACACTGAAGGAACTCCAGCAGTTCGAGTTCGGAGACTACGTCGTACACATCGACCACGGCGTAGGACAGTTTGCAGGGCTCGTCACCATCCCCGTCGGTGACAGGACACAGGAAGTCATCAAGATAATATACAAGAACAACGACACCGTCTTCGTCCCCATCCACGCCCTCCACAAAGTCTCCAAATACAAAGGACGCGAAGGAGTGCCGCCACGCATCAACTCTCTCGGCAGCGGTGCCTGGGAGCGGCTCAAGGAACGCACAAAGACCAAGATAAAAGACATCGCCCGCGACCTCATACGACTCTACAGCCAGCGAGCCAGCGAGCGAGGCTTTGCCTTCAGTCGCGACAGCTTCATGCAACAGGAACTCGAAGCCAGTTTCGCCTACGAAGACACCCCCGACCAGATGAAAGCCACCGCCGACGTCAAGGCCGACATGGAACGGCCGCGACCCATGGACAGGCTTATATGCGGCGACGTCGGATTCGGCAAGACAGAGATAGCCATCCGCGCAGCCTTCAAAGCTTGTGCCGACGACAAACAAGTCGCACTCCTCGTGCCCACCACCGTCCTCGCCTATCAGCACTACCGCACCTTCACACAACGCCTCCGCGGATTTCCCGTACGCATCGAATACCTCAGCAGAGCCCGAACCCCGGCTGAGACACGCGAAGTATTGAAAGAACTGCAGGACGGCACCGTCAACATCGTCATCGGCACACACAAACTCATCGGCAAGAGCGTCCGCTTCCATGACCTCGGACTCCTCATCATCGACGAAGAGCAGAAGTTCGGAGTCGCCACCAAGGAAAAGCTTCGCCAACTGCGCACAAACATCGACACACTCACACTCACCGCAACCCCCATACCGCGCACCCTCCAGTTCAGCCTCATGGGAGCACGCGATCTCAGCATCATACAGACACCGCCCCCCAACCGCAGACCCATTCAGACCACCCTCTGCCAGCCCAGCGCCCAGCTCATAGCACAAGCCATCAGCTACGAACTCAGCCGCGACGGGCAAGTCTTCTTCGTCGCACCGCGCATCAGCCAGCTCGCCGACCTCGAACAGCTCATCCGCAAACACGTTCCGCAGGCCCGCGTTGCCGTCGGCCACGGGCAGATGAACCCCGAGACGCTCGAGGAAATCATGCTCGGCTTCGCCCATCACGACACCGACGTCCTCCTTTCCACCAGCATCATCGAGAACGGGCTCGACATACCCAACGCCAACACCATCCTCGTCAGCGACGCCCATCAGTTCGGACTCTCCGACCTCCACCAGATGCGCGGACGCGTAGGCCGTTCCCATCGCAAAGCCTTCTGCTACCTCCTCGCCCCGCCCCTCAGCATGCTGCCCTCCGATGCGCGCCGACGACTGCAGGCCATCGAGAACTATTCCGACCTCGGCAGCGGAATACACATCGCCATGCAAGACCTCGACATTCGCGGAGCAGGTAACCTCCTCGGAGCCGAACAGAGCGGATTCATTGCCGACCTCGGCTACGAGACATACAAGAAGATACTCGACGAGGCAGTCACCGAATTGCGCACCACTGAGTTCACCGACCTCTTTCCCGAGACCCCGGCCGCCGACACCACCTTCGTCCCTGATTGCATCGTCGAGACCGACCTTCACCTCTCCCTGCCCGCCACCTATGTACCCACCGACAGCGAACGCATGCTCCTCTATCGCGAACTCGACGGACTCGACACCGACGACCAGCTCGAACGATTCATCCGTCGGCTCCAAGACCGCTTCGGACCACTGCCGCCCGAGACCCTCGAACTCACAGGCGTACCCACCCTGCGGCGCTTAGGACGCAACTTCGGAACAGAACGCCTCCAGCTCAAGTCTGGGCGCATGCGGCTCATCTTTGTCACAGACCCCCAGAACCCCTTCTATCAGAGCCACGCCTTCGACCAGCTCATCGCCTTTGCAACCACCAATGCCCACCGTTGCAGACTCGAGGAACGTAACGGACACCGCAGCATGCTCGTAGAACAAGTCACCTCCGTCCGTCAGGCGCTCCAGCTCCTGCAACAAGTGGCGCAGATAAGCTGAGCGCAGCCCCACTGCGAAGCCGCTCGGCCTTGCCGCTCCTGCCCATGTCGGTGGGTGTTGAAGTACCCGCCCGTCGGCCGTTTTCACGAGCACCACGGAATTACGCTTGACGCACCACAGTGCGAAGGCTGTCGCAGCACGGTGCGTTGCCCGTCGCAGCACGCTACGTTTTCGGACGATTCTTCTTATGCTTGACTGTATGCCCGTATACGACAAAGGGAGGCAACCACGTGGCTGTCTCCCTTTGCTTCATATAGAGGTTTACGGTTGTGTCAGATTATCTGCTCGAGCTGGTTCACGTTGTCGGTGATTTCCTGGTCTGAGATGCTGTAGTTCTGGAGGTCGCCGTTGATGAACTGGTCGTAGGCGCTCATGTCGATGAGTCCGTGTCCCGAGAGGTTGAACAGTATCACCTTTCCGCGTCCTTCTTCCTTGCACTTCTTGGCTTCGCGTATGGTTGCAGCGATGGCGTGGCAGCTTTCGGGGGCAGGGATGATGCCTTCGGTCTGTGCGAAGAGCATTCCGGCCTGGAAGGTCTCAATCTGCGGTATGTCGACTCCGCGCATGAGCCCGTCTTTGAGCAGCTGGCTCACGATCATGCCTGCGCCGTGGTAGCGAAGTCCGCCGGCGTGGATGTTGGCAGGTTTGAACTGATGACCGAGTGTGAACATGGGCAGCAGGGGAGTGTAACCTGCCTCGTCGCCGAAGTCGTACTGGAACTTGCCGCGTGTCAGTTTGGGACAGCTTTCGGGTTCGGCTGCAATGAACTCGGTGTTACGGCCGTCGAGGATGCGGTGGCGCAGGAAGGGGAAAGCTATTCCGCCGAAGTTGGAGCCGCCGCCGAAACATGCGATGACTGTGTCGGGGTATTCGCCGGCCTGTGCCATCTGCTTTTCTGCTTCGAGTCCGATGATGGTCTGATGCAGGCTTACGTGGTTGAGCACGGAGCCGAGCACGTATTTGCAGTGGGGGGTGGTGGAGGCGAGTTCAAGTGCCTCGGAGATGGCGGTGCCCAGTGAGCCCGAGTGGGTGGGGTCGATGGTCAGAAGGTCTTTTCCGGCGCGTGTTGACATGGAGGGCGAACCGGTGACTGCTGCGCCGAATGTGCGCATGATGCTGGAGCGATAGGGCTTCTGCTGCATGGATATCTTCACCTGATATACGGCTGCTTCGAGTCCGAAGGTCTTGGCAGCGTAGGCGAGGGCGGCTCCCCATTGTCCGGCTCCGGTTTCGGTGGTCACGTTGGTGGTTCCCTCTTGCTTGCAGTAGTAGCACTGTGCCAGGGCTGAGTTGATTTTATGTGAGCCCAGCGGGTTGGTGGATTCGTTCTTGAAATAGATGTGTGCCGGGGTGTCGATGGCTTTCTCGAGTTCGTAGGCGCGCACCAGAGGTGTGGAGCGATAGAACTTGTATTTGTCGAGCACTTCCTCGGGGATATCTATCCACTGGTCGGTGGTGTTGAGCTCTTGCTTGGCGCATTCGGTGGGGAAGATTTGTGCGAGTGCTTCCCATCCGATGGGCTCTTTTGTGCCGGGATGGAGTGGTGGCAGGGGCTTGTTGGGCAGGTCGGCCAGGATGTTGTACCACTGTGTTGGAATCTCGCTCTCTTGAAGGATGAATTTCTTTTGTTTAGTCATCTTGTTGAAAGTTTTACGGGTTAATTGGTTTTCCGCGTTACAAATGTACTATTTTTTTTGTTATCCCCAAGCAGAATGCGACTTTTTTTTACCGAATCTGTTAAATGCCCGATTCAAGCAAAGCTCGAATCGGGTTCAAACCCGAATCGATCGTTAGGATTTATGTCAGAGTGACAAATGTTGAGAGCAGATTGTCGTTGAAAACTTCGAAGGCGTGGCAGGCCACGGTGAGAAGTTTTCAGCGGCAAGATGCCACAAGAGTTGTTATTATGGCATAAAAAGACTTTTCCTACAAGAGGAAAGGCACCTTTGTCGGCCTAATGACCGATTGGGGTTCATGTCTATTTTTCAAACTGTTCTACGCTGAGCGTTCCGCATTCTTGCATGATGCCTACATACTCGGCAAACTCGGGTGTTGCGCTGTGTGCATCGAGTGCGGCTTGGTCGGCCCATGTCTCGATGATGGTGAACACATTGCTGCGTGTGGCGCTCTCGAATGCGTCGTAGGCTATGCAGCCTGCGTGTTTCTGCGATTTTGCTACGAGTGCTACTGCGGCTTCCAGCGCCTTGTTGTACATTCCGTCTTTTGTCTCTACAAAGCAGTTCAGTCTAATCATGGTTTTTGGTTTTGTTTTTAGGGTTAAACATTGGTTTTGTCGAACGCAAATTTACGCATTTTCGCCGAGATTCTCGTCTTTCGAGGACGAAAAAATTGTTCTTCGCGCACGCGTTTATTTATAATGATGTTGACGCCGCTCGGCTTTGCCGCTTCTGCCCACGTTAGTGGGTGTTGAAGAACGTGCTGCGACAGCCGTCGCACCGTGGTGCGTCAGCCTGAAAAACGTGGTGCTTTTCTTTTCCTTCGAAGAAGTGCACAAAAAAAGGACCGGAGAATTGCTCTGCGCGGTCCTGTTGTGCTGTAAAACGTATGGGCTGTCGGTGTTTTTGCCCTGCGCCTTATTTCAGTATTTCGTCGGCCAGCTGGCTGAGTGCAGGCAGGTCGGCCTTTTTCATGCGGCTACGGATGGTGACTGTGGGGCTGACGATGTCTATCTGCTTCATCTCCTCGAGCATCTGGTGCATCACTCGTCCGGCTGAGGGTGCCCAGCTGCCGTTCTCGACGATGGCGACGCGGCGCTTCTGGTAGTTCTTTATCTGCAGGTGAAAAAGGAAATCGTGCATCGGTGGGAATACGCCTCCGTCGTAGCTGCTGGCACAGACCACCATGCGCGGATATCGGAAGGCATCTTCGATGACCTCAGCCATGTCGTCGCGCGCCAAGTCGCTCACTACCACTTTCTTGGCTCCCTTTTCGCGCAGCAGCTCGGCCAACTTCTCTGCAACTTCGGCCGTACCGCCGTGGATGCTGGCATAGGCAACGAGGATGCCGTCGCTCTCGGGCTCGTAGAGGCTCCAGGTGTTGTAGAGTGACAGATAGGGTGTGAGGTCGCCGCTGAGCACGGGGCCGTGGAGCGGACAGATGGTTCGTATGTCGAGTGTTGCGGCTTTTTTCAGCACGTTCTGCACCTGGACACCGTATTTTCCGCAGATGTTGAAATAGTAGCGGCGCGCCTCGCAGGCCCAGTCGTCCGTCTCGTTGGCCAGTGCGCCGAACTTGCCGAATCCGTCGGCCGCAAAAAGCACTTTCTCGCTCTCTTCGTAAGACATCAACACTTCGGGCCAATGCACCATCGGCGCTGCGATGAAGTGGAGTGTGTGCTTGCCCAACGAGAGTGTGTCGCCCTCCTTCACTATGAGTGTACGAGCCTCGAATACAGTCTCTTCGAAGAACTGGGGGAGCATCTTCGCAGCCTGTGCACTGAGCACAATCTGGAGCGATGGGAACTCGTCGGCAACCTGTGCAACGAGCGATGCGTGGTCGGGTTCCATGTGGTGGACTACCAGATAGTCGGGCTGACGACCGTCGAGGGTCTCGATGAGGCGGCGGTGCCATTCCTCGGCTTTGCGCCGGTCGACGGTGTCCATGATGGCGATTTTCTCGTCGCGGATTAGGTAGCTGTTGTAGCTCATTCCCTCGGGAACCACATATTGACCCTCGAAAAGGTCGATGTCGAGGTCGTCGACCCCGATGTAACTGATGCTGTCAGAAATTTCTATCTTCATTGTTTACAGTTTGTTATAATTGTCGTTTTATTTGAGCAGTTCGGCCAGTTTCTCCGAAAGGGCTTCGGCTCGCAGGTTGGTGGCCACGACGCGGCCTTCGGGGTCGAAGAGTATGGTGGCAGGAATGGCTTTTATGTAGTAGACATCGCTCGCTGCGCACTGCCATCCTTTCAGGTCGCTCATCTGTGGCCATGTGATGCCCAAGTCGGCAACACCTTTCTCCCATGCGCTCTGGCTGTTGTCGAACGAAATGCCTACGATTTCGAATCCCTTTTCGTGGTATTTCTCATAAGCAGCCTTCACGTTTGACATTTCCTGTCGGCAGGGACCGCACCACGAAGCCCAGAAATCGACAAGCACGTATTTTCCCTTGCCCACCCAGTCGGTGAGATGTACTTCCTTGCCCTTGAGGTCTTTCATGACGAGGTCGGTCACCTGTGCTCCCACTTCCTTGCGTGATTCGGCCTCCAACATGGTCAGAACGGGTTTCATGCTCTCGCTGTCCTTTTGGGAATAGTTCTTCACGTAGTTGCGCAGGAAACTTGTGTCGAAGTCGCGGACGTAACGTCGGATAAGATAGGTGGGCAGGACGTTTGATTGGTTTGCCTGGAGTGCAGCCTGGAGTATCTCACGCCGCTTGTTTACGACTTGTTCGTAGCGCGACATGAAGTCTTGCGTCACGCTGTCGGGTACGGAACCGTTATACTTTATTCTCAGTCTGTTATACTCCTCCACATATTTTGCTTCTGTATCTTTCTGGTCACTCAGGACGCGTCTGATCAGAAAGATTTGCTGGTTGGCATCGGAACCATCCTTGACGCGGCAAAGGCCGTTCTCCCATGTCAGATCGAGCTTTTCACCGTCAATCAGGAAGAACCCTGTTTCGGCAAAACGAGAACGCTCAATGCCTATAGCTCCCACGATTGGCTCTGCACTCTGACCTTCGAACGTGGCATGTCCTTGTTCATCGGCCTTTATCGTCTTGATAGGCCTGTTCTTAATAGCATCAATGAGATAATATTCGCTGCCGGAATTGAGGCCTTCAACAGAAATCTTATAATTGATTTGCGAGAACGCTTGCAGGCATGTAAACAGCGTGCATAGTAGAAATATCTTTCTCATCTTTCCAAATAATGTTAAATGTCGATTCATTCTGACTACAAAATTACGAAAAAAACGGGTATGATTCCCTTTGCCGAATAAAAAAGTGGTAACTTTGTCGTTAAATAAACTGAAAATACCTGCTCATTATGCTACGAATGCTTATGTTTTCTCTTTTGGCCTGCCTTGCAATGATGCTCGGTGCGCAACCCACAGCGAATGATAAATCCATTCCCGACCGTGCCTATGCCGAGGCTGCCCGACAGTTGGAAGTGCTTGTGAAGGATGCTGGTCAGGCTCGCCGTGAGCGTGACAACCGTGCAGCCCATCGGGTGGTGCCACGTACGGTTAATGCCGAAGGACGTCTCGTATTGGTGACTCCCGACGATTGGTGCTCAGGTTTCTTCCCCGGCACGCTGTGGATGATGTACCAGCATACGGGCGACGAACGATGGCGACAAGAGGCCGTGAGCCAGACGTGGCTCATAGAGGATGCCAAGACGAACCGTGGAACGCACGATTTGGGATTCATGATGAACAACAGTTTCGGCAAGGCTTACGAGATAACGCATGAGCAATCTTATCGAGACGTATTGTTGCAGAGCGCCCAGAGCCTGATTTCGCGTTTCAATCCCACCGTAGGTTGTATCCGTTCGTGGGACCATAATCAGCAGGTTTGGCGCTTCCCCGTAATCATCGACAACATGATGAACCTGGAGATGCTGTTCCGTGTCACACAACTGACGGGCGATTCCACCTACTGGAATATTGCCGTGAAGCATGCCGAAACCACGATGCGCAATCATTTCCGCAGCGATTATTCGTCGTTTCATGTCATTGATTACGACCCTGAGACAGGGCAGGTGAGAGCACGAAACACGGCGCAGGGCAATTCCGACGATTCGTTCTGGAGCCGCGGTCAGGCATCTCTATGGCTTCACGATGGTCTATCGGTTTACGCATGACAAGCGTTTCCTCGAACAGGCGCGTCACATCGCCGACTTCTGGCTTTCGTTGCCGCATCTTCCTGCTGACGGCATTCCGTATTGGGACATGAAACTACCTTCGTACGATGCCTCTACGCATCGCGATGTATCAGCCGCAACCCTTTGTGCCTCGGCGCTCTACGAGTTGAGCCTTTATGTCTCGCCCGACGATGCCCGTCGTTATCTGCAGTATGCCGATAAGGTGACGACTTCGCTTTTCGAGCATTATCGTGCCGAGCCGGGATCACACCACGGTTTCCTGTTGCTTCACAGTGTGGGGCATCATCCTGCGGACAGCGAGGTGGATGTTCCGCTCAACTATGCCGACTATTACTATCTGGAGGCCATGCAGCGGCGGCGCGAGCTGAGAATGCCGACAAAGTGACGACTTCCATTATCCCTATATAAAGTTGAAGGGCGCTGCCTCACGGCAACGCCCTTCGTTTTGCTGTTTGTTTGGAAAAAGTCTAATTGAAATAATGGTTTGTTTGATAGATTTAGGCCTCTGCGGGAGTTTCTGTTTGTTCACCCTCAGCGGTCTCTGCCACTGCCTCGGCTGCTGCTTCGGCTTCGGCAGCTCTCAGCGCTGCTTTCTTCTCGGCCACCTTCTTGGCGAGTTCTTCGTTAGCTTTCTTCTCGGCTGTCAGTTTGGCTGCTTGAGCAGCTTTCTTCTCAGCCGCAATTTTAGCCTCGAGTGTTAACAGGCCTTTCTGCTTGTCAGCTTTCCAGGCTGCGAACTTTGCTTCGGCTGTTGCTTCGTCGAATGCACCTTTCTTCACACCACCGCGCAGATGTTTCATCATGTACACGCCTTCGCGCGACAGAATGTTGCGAACCGTGTCGGTGGGCTGTGCACCTACCTCAACCCAGTAAAGGGCGCGGTCGAATTTCAAATCTACAGTTGCAGGATTGGTGTTCGGGTTGTACGTTCCAATCTTTTCTGTAAACTTACCATCTCGTGGAGCTCTTACATCAGCGATTACGATGCTGTAGAAGGCGTAGCCTTTACGTCCGTGACGCTGCAATCTAATTTTTGTTGCCATAATTTAATTAAACTTTTATTATAGGTTTGAAACATGCCGCTAACTCGTAACGGCGGCGCAAAATTACAAAATTGTGGCCGAAGCGCAAAATTATTCTGCTACTTTTATTCGTAAGGTGCTCAAAAAGTGCAATTTTCTCGGTTTCAGCCTGAGTGGGGTAGAGGAGTGTGAACGATGTTCTGCGAAGACTTTATCTGTACGGAAATCGGAAGATTCTTGTTTGTGACCGTTCCCGAGGGTCTTCGAAAACTGATATGAGAGGCGATGAGAATCGATGCCGTTCGTTGCATCGCCGTGTGAGATTGGAATCTCTGAAAATCTAATCGCTTGATTTTCAGTATTCCGTTTTTCTGCGTTTCCTCTGCTTTTCTCGACTTTTTTGCCCGTAATCGCGATTTGAACGATGTCGCACCGTGTTGCGACAGCCTGCGCAGCGTGGTGCGTCGTTTGTCGAATCAGGCTGAAACACTCGTTTTTCGAAATTGCGACGAAATACGCAGTGGTAAATGTAAGGATTATTTAACTGTATTCTGTGGACTCGTTCTCGCAGACCTATTCGGTTGTTGCCTGTTCCTCCTGCGCCGTGCGTTCCTCGTCCATCTGCTGGAAATCCTTCACCCTCAGCTTGAAACTCGTGGTCAGATATTTCTCGAGCACTACGGGGTTTGTGGACAGTTCCTGCGGGGTTCCCTCGAAGAGGATACGTCCTTCGAAGAGCAGGTAGGCACGGTCTGTGATACAGAGCGTTTCCTCCACGTTGTGGTCGGTTATCAGCACTCCAATCTGTCGCTGCTTCAGTTTCCACACGATATATTGGATGTCCTCCACGGCGATGGGGTCGACACCGGCGAAGGGCTCGTCGAGCATGATGAATTTGGGCTCGATGGCCAGACAGCGTGCAATCTCGGTGCGTCTGCGCTCGCCGCCCGAGAGCTGACTTCCCAGGTTTTTGCGCACCTTCTGGAGGCGGAACTCGCTGATGAGCGACTCCAGTTTCCATCGACGATATTCGGTAATCGTCCCGTCGAAATAGTCGGGTTTCGGCCTCATTTCGAGCACCGAAGCGATGTTGTCCTCCACGCTCATCTTGCGGAACACGCTGGCTTCCTGCGCCAGATAACCGATGCCGCGGCGTGCACGCTGATAGACGGGCAGTTTGGTGACCTCCTCTCCGTCGAGGTAGATATGTCCCTCGTTCGGAATCACGAGCCCGGTGGTCATGTAGAACGAGGTGGTCTTGCCAGCTCCGTTGGGGCCGAGCAGACCTACAATTTCGCCCTGATGTACGTTAAACGACACATGGTCGACCACGGTTCGCTTGCCGTAAATTTTCACCAGACCCTCGCTGCGCAGTTCGTGCTGTTCGTTCGCTATTGTGCTTTGTTTGTCCTCCATAGTTCCAATTTTGATGCAAAAGTACGAAAAAAGGCAAAAACTATGGCCGTCGGTGGCGTTTTTTAGCCGATTTTATGTAATTTTGTAAACTGTTAAGGCACTTGGACAATGTTTCTCATACACGGACTGGAAACTTTTGGACGCTATCTGCAGCTGATGGGCAAGACATTCTCGATGCCCGAGCGCTGGCGTATGTTCATGAAACAATACTTGAAAGAAATGGAGCAGCTGGGCGTAGATTCCATTATCATCGTCCTTCTGATATCTTTTTTCATAGGTGCCGTCATCTGCATTCAGATAAAACTGAACATCCAGAGCCCGTGGATGCCCAACTTCACCACCGGATATACCACGCGCGAAATCATGTTGCTCGAATTCTCCAGCAGCATCATGTGTCTGATACTCTCGGGCAAGGTGGGCAGTAACATCGCCTCGGAGATAGGCACCATGCGGGTGACGCAGCAGATAGATGCTCTGGAGACTATGGGTGTAAACTCGGCTTCGTTCCTCATCCTGCCAAAGATAGCCGGCATGGTTACGATGATTCCGTTCCTGGTGGTCTTCAGCATCGCAGCCGGATTCATCGGTGCCTATGCGACGGCGCTCATGGGTGTCATCACGGTGGACGACCTCACGGTGGGCCTCCTGCACGACTTCAACCAGTGGTACGTGTGGATGTCCATCATCAAGAGCCTCTTCTTTGCCTTCATCATCGCCAGCGTAAGCTCGTTTTACGGTTATACGGTACAGGGCGGTTCGTTCGACGTAGGCAAGGCCAGCACCAATGCCGTGGTGAGCAGCAGCTTGCTCATACTCTTTGCCGACATCTTCCTCACATCGCTCCTCTCATGATAGAAATCAAGCATCTATACAAATCGTTCGACGACCGCTACGTGCTGAGCGACATCAACGCCGTCTTTCGCGAGGGCATCACTAATCTGATTATCGGACAGAGCGGAAGCGGAAAAACTGTGCTCATAAAGAACATCGTAGGACTGCTCGAGCCCGAACGTGGCGAGATTCTCTACGATGGGCGCGACTTCGTACGCATGTCGAAACGTGAGCGTGTGATGATTCGGCGCGAGATGGGCATGATATTCCAGAGCGCTGCACTCTTCGACTCCATGTCGGTGCTCGAGAACGTGATGTTCCCGCTCGACATGTTTTCCGACAAGAATCAGGCCGAGCGCGTGAGCCGAGCCAAGTTCTGCCTGGAACGTGTAAACCTGAAGGGTGCCGAGGCGAAGTTCCCGGGTGAACTGAGTGGCGGTATGCAGAAGCGTGTGGCCATAGCACGCGCCATCGCCCTCAACCCGAAATATCTCTTCTGCGACGAGCCCAACAGCGGACTCGACCCGAAGACCAGCCTCGTCATCGACGAACTCATCCACGACATCACGCAGGAGTATCACATGACCACCATCATCAACACACACGACATGAATTCGGTGATGGGAATCGGCGAGAACATCATCTTCATCTGCGACGGTCGCAAGGAGTGGCAAGGGCACAAGGAAGAAATAATGACAAGCACAAATGAAAAACTCAATTCCTTCATCTTCGCAAGCGATCTGGCCAAGAAAATGAAGGAAGCAAATACCTGAACTTATCGGACTCTTATAGTCTCCCTGAAAGACAGCATCATGGTATTACAAAAAACGCACCACGGTGCGAAAGGCAACGCACTGTGGTGCGCAGCCCGTCGCACCGTGGTGCGTCGAAGCTTATTGCATGAACCATCGCTCGCCGATATAGACGAGCTGCATCCCCACTTGCTCGGTGGTGCTGTCGCCGTAAGTGACGTCAAGATAGACGTAGGCCGTGGAGTCCTGGATGGAATCGGCCGTGGCTGAGACTGCGAGCATGGATTTGTTGAGCGACTGCCCCTGGCAGAACTGCGCCAAGAGGTCGACCATCTGGCTGCGCATGTCGGCAGGCAGGCTGTCACCATCCACCATTCCGCTGATGTAATCTTCGTATCGGCCGTCGATGAGCATCTTCATGTAGCGTTCGGCTGCCTTGCGGGCACTGGCATGAGAGAGCGTGTCGCCGCGATGACGACAGGCGGCAAGCGTGCAAACGATGGCTATGCTGAGGGGAAGAAGGAATTTTTTCATTTGTCTTTATTATCTCTGTCGAGTCGAAATCAGTTTCACTTTGCGCTCACAACTCCATCATTTTTGACGTACAAAGATGTTGATGGGGCAGCCGCTGAAGTTCCATCGTTCGCGTATCTTGTTCTCGAGGAAACGTCGATATGGCTCTTTTACGTACTGAGGCAGATTGGCGTAGAAGACGAAACTGGGTACTCGCACGTCGGGAATCTGCATACAGTATTTTATCTTGATATACTTACCCTTCATGGATGGGGGAGGGAAGGTTTCGATGAGGGGCAGCATTTCTTCGTTGAGCTTGGCTGTCGATACACGTCTGCGACGGTTCTCGTAGGTGGCTTTTGCAGTCTCGAGGACTTTGAAGATGCGTTGCTTGGTGAGTGCAGAGGCGAAGATGATGGGGAAATCGGTGAATGGTGCCATGCGGTTGCGAATGGCTTCCTCCATGGTTTTCATCACCTTTGTATCCTTGTCGGGCACGAGATCCCATTTGTTGACCACTACGACGATACTTTTCTGGTTGCGTTGTATGAGTTGGAAGATGTTCAGGTCCTGACCTTCGATACCTCGTGTGGCATCAATCATCAGTATGCACACGTCGCTGTTCTCGATACTGCGTATGGAACGCATGACGCTGTAGAACTCGAGGTCCTCGGAAACTTTGCTCTTGCGGCGGATGCCAGCCGTGTCAACCAGATAGAAGTCGAAACCGAATTTGTCGTATCGTGTGTAGATGCTGTCGCGTGTCGTACCTGCAATTTCAGTGACGATGTGTCTTTCCTCGCCGATGAATGCGTTCACGAGACTACTCTTGCCGGCATTCGGTCGACCTACAACGGCGATGCGTGGAATGTCTGGTTCTGTTTCGTCTTCGGTTGTTTCTTTCTTGAATTTGCTGAGGATAAGGTCCAATAAATCGCCTGTGCCACTTCCCGTCGCAGCCGAAATGCAGTAGGGCTCGTCAAGTCCGAGGCTGTAAAACTCAGCCGCTTGGTAAATGTCTTGGTTGTTGTCGGCCTTGTTGGCAACCAGTATCACAGGCTTCTTTCCACGTCGCAGTATGGCTGCCACCTGCTCGTCGAGGTCGGTGATGCCTGTCTGCACATCAACAAGAAAGAGTATGACGTCTGCTTCTTCGGTGGCAAGTGCCACCTGCTTGCGTATCTCCTCTTCGAAGATATCATCGGAATTAACAACCCATCCTCCGGTGTCGATGACGGAGAATTCCTGTCCGGTCCATTCGCATTTACCGTATTGACGGTCGCGTGTGGTTCCGGCCTCCTCGCTGACGATGGCGTGGCGAGTTTGCGTAAGGCGGTTGAAGAGGGTGGATTTGCCCACATTGGGGCGCCCCACGATGGCAACGATGTTTGACATGTTCAATCTAAGTCGTATCCGTAGTTTTTCATTGCAGCCTCGCTGCTGCGCCAGTCTTTGTCGACCTTTACGTAGGTCTGCAGATAGATGGACTTGCCGAAGAATTTCTCGAGACTCTTGCGTGCTTCGGTACTTACTTTCTTCAGTGCCACACCCTGATGCCCGATGATGATTCCTTTCTGGCTGTCACGCTCCACATAGATGACTGCGTTTATGCGGATCAGTTTCTCTGTCTCCTTGAATTGCTCTACAGCAACTTCTACGCTGTACGGTATTTCCTTGTCGTAATAGAGAAGTATCTTCTCGCGAATGATTTCCGTTACGAAGAAGCGTGCAGGTTTGTCAGTCCACTGGTCTTTCTCGAAATAGGCGGGACTCTCGGGAAGCAGTGCCTCGATGCGCCGCAGCACGACATCGACATTGAATTGATGTAGTGCGCTGATAGGGATTATCTCGGCTTGCGGCAGTACGGCATGCCATTCTTCTACCTTCTGTGTGAGAGCCTGTTGGTTGCTTAGGTCGATTTTGTTTATCAGTACAAGCACTGGCACTTTCATCTTCTGCACCTTTTGCAGAAAGTCAGTGTTTTTGTCGGCCTTCTCCACCATGTCGGTCACGTAAAGCAGCACATCGGCGTCTTGCAGTGCACTTTCGCTGAAGTGCAACATTTGCTCTTGCAGCTTGTAGTTTGGTTTCAGTACACCTGGTGTGTCACTGAAACATATTTGCATTTCGGGCGTATTCAATATGCCCATGATGCGATGTCGTGTGGTCTGAGCCTTGAAGGTGGCAATCGAGATACGTTCTCCCACAAGGAGGTTCATCAGGGTGGACTTTCCGACGTTGGGATTTCCCACGATGTTTACAAAGCCTGCCTTGTGTGCCATTTGCTGTCAGTCTTTATGTTGTTTGCGAAGGTCGTACCATTCCTGACGCGTCATGGTTCCTTCCTTGTAGAACTGAGCCGGGCTCTTGGCTGCTTCTTTTTCGCCGTCGTAGCCCCATATCATGTAATTGGCTCCCCACGAGAATCCTGCACCGAAGGCTGTGAACACCAGTTTGTCGCCTTTCTTCAGTTGGGGCTCGTATTCCCACAGGCATAGGGGCAGTGTGCCTCCTGAAGTGTTGGCCATGTGGTCCACGTTAATCATGATGTTCTTTTCCTCGATGTTCAGTCTGCGTGCAACGGCGTTCTCGATGCGTACATTGGCTTGATGAGGTATCAGCCAGTCGATTTCTTCGCCCGTCAGTTGATTCCGTTTGAGAATAGTCTCGACGGCATCAGCCATCTTTGTGACAGCGTGTTTGAAAACGGTGCGACCTTCCTGATAAACGTAGTGCTCACGGGCATCTACGGTTTCATGAGATGGCATCTTGGCTGAGCCTCCTGCCGCCATGTGCAGATTCTCATAACCTTCTCCATCTACACGCAGATAAGAGTCCATCAGTCCCACCTCTTCGGTCGTAGCTTCCATCATTACACAGGCAGCTCCGTCACCGAAGATGGGGCAGGTGTTACGGTCTTGATAGTTGGTCATGCTCGACATATGATCTCCTCCGCACACAATGATGCGTTTGTATTGTCCCGAACGCAGCATGTTGGCTCCTGTTTCCATGGCAAAGAGGAATCCGGCGCAGGCTGCTTCCATGTCGAAACCGAAAGCCTTTGTCAAACCGAGTTTGCCGATGACGAGCGATGCTGTGGAAGGAAAATGATAGTCTGGTGTTGTGGTTGCACAGATGACGACCTCAACGGATTCAGGCGTGACCTGTGTTTTCTCGAGCAACTGGCTCACGGCACGAGTCATCAGGTACGACGTGCCGGAACCTTGTTCGGGTTTCAGGATGTGGCGTGTCTTCACGCCGATTCGTTCCATAATCCATTCGTCGCTGGTGTCCACAATGTGCGACATCTCCTCGTTGTCCAGGATATAGTCGGGCACATAGCCACCAACGCCGGTGATTACGGCATTAATCTTTTCCATCTTATCTATTAAACACAAAGCCGCAGAAGGTCGGATGACCTCTTGCGGCTACGTTTTATAATACGTTGATTCTAAGCTTCCTGCGGGATGGCAAGCTTTCCTCGGTAATAGCCGCATGAGGGACATACGGTGTGGTAGATGTGGAACTCTCCACAGTTGGGACATACTGCCAGTGCGGGAGCCTTGGCTTTGTCGTGGGTTCTTCTTTTCAGTGTACGTGTCTTGGACTGTCTTCTTTTAGGATGTGCCATTGTTTCTTACGTTTATTTGTTATTTACTAATTTCTTCAGTGCGTCCCATCGCGGGTCTGTCGTTTCGCCTTGTGGCTGCGTGTCGTCGTTCTCCCCGTTGTTTGGGAGTATGGCGCTGCATTCATTTTCGGGATGAACGTGTCGCAGGGGAATCTCAAGCGCTATCAACTCGTAGAGGTTCCATGCGACGTTGAATGTTCCGTCCTCTTCAGGTACGGTAATCATATCACCGTCGTCCTCGAATTTGCTGCCGAGGCGTACGCGGAGCGTGCGCTGAGCTGCTATGGGTTGGTCCATCGATTCCAGACAGCGGTCGCATGGTACGCTGACCACGCCCTCAAAGCTGAATTCCAGTTCGTAGGCTCCTGATGTGCGTTTCACCCGTAGTGCTACATCAACAGCCCCTTGCTGTATCTCTGGCCCCTCAACAGCGGAGAAGAAATCGTCGTCAACATGCCATTGATACGACACAGTATCGGGTGTCATGTCTCGCAGAGCGACTTTATAGCTGTCAAGTGTTCCCATCGGGCTGCAAAATTACAAAAAAAAGAAATAGGAACGATACAAAAGTGGCAGAAAAATTCAGTTTTGGTATTTTCTGAGCTCAATTCTGAAGGTTGTTCCCTTGCCTAATTCGGAATTTTTCACGAAAATGTGTCCGTTGTGGTATTCTTCGATGATACGCTTAGCCAACGAGAGTCCCAGTCCCCATCCGCGAGCCTTCGTCGTGAAGCCAGGCAGGAAAACGGTGCGGAAGTTGTTCTTGGGGATACCTTTTCCAGTGTCGGACACTTCTATCACGAAGTCGTTGGTTTCCTCGGTGGCCTGTATTGTGATGCGTCCCTGGCCGTTCATGGCGTCGATGGCATTCTTGCAGAGATTCTCAATCACCCATTCGAAGAGGGGAGCACACACCTGTGCTATGAGTGGCTGTTGTGGCATGATGCACTGCATCTCTACGCGGTTGCTGGTGCGGCGGTTGATGTATTCCACCACCTGTTCCACCACTTCGTTTAGGTTCTCTGGCTTTGTCTCGGGTTGCGAACCTATCTTGCTGAAACGCTCGGCGATGCGTTGCAGTCGTTGCACGTCTTTTCCCATTTCGGGCAGGAGCGTGTCGTCGGGGTAAGTCTCGCGCAGCACCTCTTGCCATGCCATCAGACTGCTGATGGGCGTGCCCAGCTGGTGAGCCGTTTCCTTACTCAGTCCCACCCACACCTTGTTCTGCTCGGCTTTCTTGCTCGAGAGCAGGGCGAAGATGGCTACCACAACGAAGATGAGCACGACGCCCAGCTGTACGTAGGGCCACCAGGCGAGGCGGCGCAGCAGGAGGCTGTCAGCGTAACATATCTCCATGTAGTCTGTTTCGGAGAGGTTGATGCGTATCTCGCGGTTGTTCCCTACCATGGCCGACACCCGTCGGCGCAGGATGCGCAGCGAGTCGGGTTTCGTTGCTCCGTGGGGCACGATGTTGCGGCAGTCGCGCACTTCGCCGTCGCTGTCCAGCACCACTACGGGGATGGTGTTGTTGCTGTTCAGCACCTCGAGCACCAGCGAGAGGTCGGTGTTTTCGTCGGCATTGTTCAGCGAACGCAGCGCCTGTGCCCAAATTTCCATCTTGCGCTGTTCTTCCTTCTTGAGGTCGCGCACCAGAAAATTCGACACAACCAGCGATGCCACGCTCAGCAGCACGGCCGACACCACCAGCAGGATTTTCACCTGCCGCATTCTGTTAATCCACTGCATTTCTTCTTAATAAACGCACGGAAACGTCGTTTTATTGTACTTTGCGTCTGCTTGCGCCAAAATAATGAATGCTTTAGCGTGCTCCTGTCACCGAAAAGTTGTAACTTTGCGCCATGAAACGTGTGTTTCTATACATTATAATATATGTGGTTGTCATGCCGCTTTTTCTTTCGGCATGTCATCATGACCACGACGAGCCGACTCCGCGGGTGAAGGCTCGCACCGTCATTGTCTACATGATGGCCGAAAATTCGTTGAGCAATTTTGCTCAGTCCGACATAAACGAGATGGTGAAAGCATCCAACCTGGTTCCCGACAGCGTCAATTTTATCATCTATCTGGATAAGGCTATGCGTAGCCAGACCGACACCGGCCTGCCCCTCATCTATCATCTCACGAATGGTGGTAACGCGCAGAAATCCCTCAAGGAGTGGTACACGTTTCGCGAAGACCACATCAGCACCGACTCTGTGGTCATGCTCCAGAACCTGCGTCGCATTGTCGATGCCTTCCCAGCCAGTCACTATGGGCTCGTCTTCTGGTCGCATGGCAGTGGATGGATTCCGCAGAAAAGGCGTACGATTGGCATAGACAACGGTCGTAACGAGCGCAACGACCTGGGCTACGAGACCAACATCACGGCCCTGCGATGGGTGCTCGAACAGCTGCCCCATACCGACTATATCTTCTTCGACGCATGTTTCATGCAGTCGGTGGAGACAGCCTACGAGTTGCGCAATGTGACCGACTGGATGGTGGGTTCGCCGGCCGAGACCCCGGGCTATGGCGCGCCGTATGACATGCTGATGCCGGCTCTTTGCTCGGGCGATGCGGAGGGGATTGCACAGGCCTATTATGACTATTATCCCAATTCCATGTGGGGGGCCGGCGTGCTTCTTTCGGCCATACGGAGCGACCATCTCGATGCGCTCGCCAGTGTTACGGCGCGTTATATCCCTGCGCTCTTTGCCGACCGTGCAGAAGTCTCCACGAGCGGTTTTCAGTGGTACTGTGACGACTATTCCAGATACACCTATTGCTGGGACATGAGCAACACCATGTATAGCCTGCTCGCTCCCGACGAATACGATGTGTGGCGGAAAGCCTTCGACGATGCCGTGCCGTTGAGTCTGCCTACATCCAGCTGGATTGCCAACAAGTGCCGCTCGCCCTACGTGCGCGATGTGGAACATTGTGGGGCTGTCTCGATGTTCGTTCCCAATCCTTCAGATGATTCGGATGGATGGAACGAGGCACTCCATCAGACGCAGTGGTACAAGGCTGCCGGATGGAATCAGACCGGATGGTGATTGCGCGCAGATCTTTCTAATGTAAACTTATCGGAATATATCTGTCTGTGCCCCGATGCAAGGGGTGCGGAAAAACGCTGTGTGTAATTGTGAGAATCGGTGAGCCTCGGTCCGAAGGCGTGTCCAACGGAATACGTCGCCATTGCAACCGCTTGATTCTCAATACTGCGATTTTCTGCGAAATAATTATCTTCTTCGAGGAATTCCTGCAAGAACGTGCATCGCAGAAAAACGCACCGTGGTGCGACGGCCTTCGCAGCGTGGTGCGTCACGATGCATAGCGTGCTCCGAGATCGGTTTTTGCTTTTCCCGAAGAAACCATTTCAAATAAATGTAAGGAAAAGAGCTTTGTATCAATCGGCCTGTTTAGTGCCTGCCTTCTTACTCTTCCGTTGGTGTTCGATTGGCCCTCGTGCTGCCTCTTCGCTTCGGAAAACCTCCAATAAATTTTGCTTTTCGCTCGCTTATTCGTACCTCTGACCTTTCGGTCGAAAGTCCTCTCGCTCTGAAATGCTAAAATAAATTTTGCTTTTCGCTCGCTTATTCGTACCTTTGCAGTCGAAAAGCCAAGAGAGATGCCTAGAGAACGACAGAAACATTGTGTGCTCTGCGGGAGAAGCGAGCGCGAGGTGCCCTTCCTGCTGACGGGCTTGGAGGGATGTGTCTGCAGCGATTGTGTGGAACAGGCCTACGAACTGCTGGAACACAACGTGCTCAAACGCACCAAGCAACAGAAACTCAACCTCGAGGAACTTCCCAAGCCTCGCGAGATAAAGGAATACCTGGACCAGTATGTCATTGGTCAGGACCAGGCCAAGCGCTACCTCTCCGTGTCGGTTTACAACCACTACAAGCGACTAGAGCAGGACGACGATAAAGACGGCGTCGAAATCGAAAAGAGCAACATCATCATGGTTGGCTCTACCGGTACGGGCAAGACCCTGCTGGCACGCACCATCGCCCGTCTGCTGAAGGTACCCTTCACCATCGTCGATGCCACCGTCTTCACCGAAGCAGGCTATGTGGGCGAAGACGTGGAAAGCATACTGAGCCGACTGCTGCAGGTGGCCGATTATGACGTGGAGGCAGCACAGCGCGGCATCGTCTTCATTGACGAAATAGACAAAATTGCTCGCAAGGCCGACAATCCCAGCATCACACGCGACGTGAGTGGCGAAGGCGTGCAGCAGGGACTGCTGAAACTGCTCGAGGGAGACATTGTCAACGTGCCGCCCAAGGGAGGACGCAAGCATCCCGACCAGGACTACATCCATGTGGACACGCGCAATATCCTATTCATCTGCGGCGGTGCCTTCGACGGCATCGAACGCAAAATTGCGCAGCGATTGAACACGCATACCATCGGATATGACAGCGTGCAGCATACGCGAAGCATCGATGCCAAAAACCTGATGAAGTATGTGCAGCCACAAGACCTGAAGTCGTTTGGCCTCATACCAGAAATCATCGGACGTCTGCCAGTGCTGACCTACCTCGACCCACTCGACCGCGAGGCTCTGAAACGCATCCTCACCGAGCCCAAGAACTCGCTCGTGAAACAGCAGGTGAAGCTGTTCCGCATGGACGGCATCGACTTGACATTCGCCCCCGAGACACTCGACTACATCGTGGACAAGGCCGTCGAATTCAAACTCGGTGCGCGCGGACTGCGCAGCATCATGGAGGCCATCATGACCGACGCTCAGTACGAGGCACCCTCAAGCGGAGAGAAGATACTGGAGATTACGCCAGAATATGCCCGTCAGCAGGTGGAGAAATATCAGCATCTGAGTTGACGGCAGATAAAGAACAACTGATTCGATAATCGATACGAGAGAGGCATGCCATCGGACGGCTTGCCTCTCTTTTTTCGTGCTAAGGCAAAAAAACATGAGAAAATATTTTGAAAAGCCAGAAATTATTTTTAATTTTGTCGAGTGCCTTGCGCTATATCACGAAAAATGCAGCATTACAATCTGACAGAAGAACTGAAGCGCTACTTTGGGTTTAGTACCTTCAAAGGTGACCAGGAAGCAATCATCCGCAATCTGCTTGCGGGGCACGACACCTTTGTGCTGATGCCCACTGGTGGCGGCAAGTCGCTCTGTTATCAGCTCCCTGCGCTTCTGATGGATGGCACTGCCATCGTCATTTCGCCGCTCATTGCCTTGATGAAGAATCAGGTGGATGCCATACGTCTGGTGAGCGAAGTGGATGGTTTGGCACATTTCATCAACTCGTCGCTCACTCGAGCTCAGATAGACCGTGTGAAGCGCGACATTCAGTCGGGCAAGACAAAACTGCTTTATGTGGCTCCCGAATCGCTCACGAAGGCCGAGAACGTGGAATTTCTGAACACGGTGAAGATATCGTTCTATGCTGTGGACGAGGCGCACTGCATCTCGGAATGGGGCCACGACTTCCGTCCCGAATATCGCCGCATACGTCCCATTGTGGAGAAAATCGGTGTGGCTCCCATCATCGCCCTTACGGCTACAGCCACCGACAAGGTTCGCATCGACATCAAAAAGAACCTCGAAATGCTTGATGCCACCGAGTTCAAGAGCTCGTTCAACCGTCCCAACCTCTATTATGAGATTCGTCCCAAGACAAAAGAGGTGGACAAGGACATCATACGTTTCATAAAGCAACGTCCAGGCAAAAGCGGCATCATCTATTGTCTGAGTCGCAAAAAGGTGGAAGAACTGGCTGAGATACTGCGCGCCAACGAAATCAATGCACGTGCATACCATGCCGGCATGGACTCTGCAACGCGCAGCCAGACGCAGGACGACTTCATCATGGAGCGCATAGACGTTATCGTGGCCACCATCGCTTTCGGCATGGGAATCGACAAACCCGACGTGCGCTTCGTCATCCATTACGACATACCCAAGAGTCTCGAAGGATATTATCAGGAGACCGGACGTGCAGGACGCGACGGTGGAGAGGGCATCTGCCTGACATTCTATTCGCCTAACGACATTCAGAAACTCGAGAAGTTCATGGAAGGAAAGCCCGATGCAGAGAAATCCATCGGTCGCCAGTTGCTTCAGGAAACAGCCGCATACGCAGAGAGTTCCGTATGTCGCCGCAAGTTCCTCCTGCATTATTTCGGTGAAGAATATCAGTCAGACAACTGCGAGAACTGTGACAACTGCCTGCATCCGAAACATCGCATCGAGGCTTCCGTGGAACTTCTGCTTGCGCTGCGTGTGATAATCGAGATAAAAGAAAACTTCAAGGTAGACCACGTCATCGACGTACTCATGGGGCGCGAGACCGACGAAGTGCACCGTCAGCATCACGAAGAACTGGAAAGTTACGGTTGCGGCGACGAACACGAGGCTTCGTTCTGGAATGCACTTCTGCGCCAGGCTATGATATCCGGCTATATTGAGAAAGAGGTTGAGAACTATGGTCTGCTGAAAGTGACGAAGGAAGGTAGGCGTTTCATGCAATCGCCCGTATCGTTCCTGATAACCGAGGATAACGAATTTGACGATTACGTAGAACCTTCCGGCGGTGGAACATCGGTGCTCGACGAGACATTGCTCTCCATGCTTAAGGACTTGCGTCGCAGCATCGCCAACAAACTCGAAGTGCCGCCCTACGTCATCTTCCAAGACCCAGCCCTCGAAGACATGGCCACCACCTATCCCATCACCATCGAAGAACTGCAGAACATCGGCGGAGTAGGGCAGGGCAAGGCCAAGAGATATGGCAAAGAGTTCTGTGAACTGATAGCCAAATATTGCGAAGAAAACGAGATCGAACGCTTCGAAGACCTGAGAGTGCGCACGGTGGCTAAGGACGAAATGAAGCTTAAGATAGGGCTCATACAGAGCATCGACCGCCGCATCTCGCTTGACGACATAGCCAAGGCAAAGGGCGTAGACCTCGATGAACTGCTGGACGATATCGAAGCCATCGTTTACAGTGGCACCAAACTCAATATCGATTACTACATCAACGAGCGCATGGACGAGGATTACATGCAGGATATCTACGACTATTTCCGCGATGATTCTGAGACCGATAGCCTCGATGAAGCCATGGATGAATTGGGCGACGAATACAGCGAGCAGGACATACGTCTGGTGCGCATCAAGTTCCTCTCAGAGATGGCGAATTGATAAAAATAATGAGTTGAAAAAGCCTCTATATCGCAAAAAATATGTAAATTTGCAGGCAATAAATACAATCTACCCATTATGGCATCATTTATTGCAGACAAAATTGTGATGGACGGTCTCACCTACGATGACGTCCTTTTGGTACCCGCCTATTCCGAAGTTCTCCCGCGCACCGTCGAGCTCACCACCAAGTTCTCGCGCAACATCGAGCTGAAAATTCCCTTTGTCTCGGCTGCGATGGACACTGTCACCGAATCGACGATGGCCATTGCCATTGCACGCGAAGGAGGTATCGGTGTTATACACAAGAACATGAGCATCGAGGAGCAGGCACGTCAGGTGGCCATCGTGAAGAGGGCCGAGAACGGAATGATTTACGACCCCGTAACCATAAAGCGTGGCAGCACCGTTTCAGATGCACTCGCCCTCATGCACGAATATCACATCGGTGGTATTCCCGTGGTGGACGACGAAGGCCGTCTGGTGGGTATTGTCACGAACCGCGACCTGCGTTTCGAACGCAACGTTGAACGCCCCGTTGACGAAGTGATGACAAGTGAGAACCTCGTAACAACGCATGTTCAGACCGACCTTGCAGCAGCAGCCCAGATTCTGCAGGAGAATAAAATCGAGAAACTGCCGGTTGTTGATGCTCAGGGCAAACTCATCGGCCTCATCACGTACAAGGATATCACGAAAGCCAAGGACAAACCAATGGCATGCAAGGACGCAAAGGGTCGTCTGCGTGTGGCAGCTGGCGTTGGCGTTACCGCGGATACCATGGACCGTATGGCTGCACTGGTGGCAGCCGACGTAGATGCCATCGTCATCGACACAGCTCATGGCCATAGCAAGTATGTCATTGAGAAATTGAAGGAGGCCAAGAAACATTTCCCCCAGGTGGATATCGTGGTCGGAAATGTTGCCACCGGTGATGCCGCCCGCATGTTGGTCGATGCCGGAGCCGATGGCGTGAAGGTCGGAATCGGTCCGGGCAGCATCTGCACCACACGTGTGGTGGCCGGTGTCGGCGTGCCTCAGCTGAGTGCCGTTTACGACGTGGCCTGCGCCCTCAAGGGCACTGGAGTACCCCTGATTGCCGACGGTGGCCTGCGCTACAGCGGCGACGTGGTGAAGGCCCTCGCTGCCGGAGGTTATAGCGTGATGATTGGCTCGTTGGTGGCTGGTACAGAGGAGAGCCCCGGCGATACGATCATCTACAACGGACGTAAGTTCAAGAGCTATCGCGGCATGGGCTCGCTCGAGGCTATGGAGTGCGGCAGCAAGGACCGATATTTCCAGGCTGGTGTGAAAGACGTGAAGAAACTGGTGCCCGAGGGTATCGCAGCGCGAGTGCCATACAAGGGAACAGTGCAGGAGGTCCTCTACCAGCTGGCTGGCGGACTGCGCAGTGGCATGGGATACTGCGGTGCAGGCTCAATCGAGGAACTGCATAATGCCAAGTTTGTGCGCATCACCAATGCGGGTGTCCAGGAGAGCCATCCACATGACGTGACCATTACCAGCGAGGCTCCCAACTACAGCCGTCCCCAGTGATTCCCTAGCATTATCTCCAAGCCTCATAATTATATAAAAGAGGTATAGCAGACTGCTTTCGTTCCCCGAAATGTAACTGTCTGGGAACGAGATGCCGAGAAACGCACCACGTTGCAACGACTTATGCAGCGTGGTGCGTTGCCCTTCGCACCGCGTTGCGTTGACTGTCGCAGTACGCTGCGTTTTTTATCAACAGACATAGTTCTCGCTCGGAAAAGGCAAAATACATTTTGCTTTTCCCTTGCTTATTTGTACCTCTGGCTGTGCCGAAAGTACTTTCATTCGAGAAAATCAAAACAAGTTTTGTTTTTCTCCTCGATTATTCGTACCTCTGTCTGCGCCGAAAGTACTTTCATTCGAGAAAATCAAAACAAGTTTTGTTTTTCTCCTCACTTAATCGTACCTTTGTACCCGATTTATACGTAATTGGAAATAATAGTGTAAAATGAAAAGGATAGCAGTTTTTGTGACCTCTCTTTCGATGAGCCTCTTGTGTATGGCACAGGCGGACGACCCCGTGGTAATGAAAGTGAATGGGAAGCCGGTGCCCAGAAGCGAATTCGAATACAATTTCAACAAAAATAATACCGACGGCCTTGTGGACAAGAAGAGCGTGCGCGATTATGCCGACCTCTTTGTGAACTACAAGTTGAAGGTGGAGGCTGCGCTCGATGACAAACTCGATACGCTGAGCAGTTTTCAGCAGGAGTTTCGCACATATCGCGACCAGCAGATACGTCCGATGTTGGTTCCGCACAGCGTGATGGAGAACGAGTGCCGCGCATACTACGACCGTCTTGTGGCAAGCCTCCAAGGACACGATCTGGTGCAGCCGGCGCATATCTTCGTGCGCGTTCCGCAGACTGCCACCGCCGACGTTCAAGCCACGCTCAAACAACGCATCGACTCTATATATACCGCTTTGCAGGGCGGAGCCGACTTCGCCGAACTTGCACGCAAACATTCGGAGGATGTACAGACGGCAGTGCGCGGAGGACAGTTGCCCTGGATTGGTCCCAATCAGACGCTCAAGGAATTTGAGGATGTAGCCTATTCGCTTCAGGTCGGACAGACATCGCAGCCGTTCCTCTCTACCGTGGGATATCATATCGTCAAGCTCTTGGGACGTAAGCCATTGGAAAGTTATGATGAACTGAAACCTCAGATTGAACGCTACTTGGAAAATCAGGGTATGCCTGAACGTCTGGCAGCCCAGGTGCTCGACTCGCTGTCGCGTCATTCGGGTGCGCAGAAGAGCGTGGAACAGATTCTGGACGAAGAGACTGAGCGTCTGTGTGCCGAGGATACCGAACTGAAATATCTGGTTAAAGAATATCACGACGGGCTTCTGCTCTACGAGGAATGCAACCGACAGGTGTGGGAACCGGCTTTGAAAGACACCACGAACCTTGTCCGCTACTTCAAGAAAAACAAGAAAAACTATGCTTGGAAGGAGCCTCACTTCCGTGGCATGATTTACTATTGTAAGAACGCATCTGACGTAAAAGCTGTCAAGAAAGCGTTGAAGAAGGCCGACGAGAAAGACTGGACGAACATCGTACGTGAGAAGTTCAACAAGGACAGCGTGATGGTGCGCATGGAGCGCCGTATGTTCAAGCAGGGCGATAACCCGAACGTCGATGTGCTGGCGCTGAAGACAAAGGGCGCGAAGCTGACACCGATGCCAGACTATCCCTATGCAGCAGTCCTTGGCAAAGTGCTGAAGAAGGGACCGGCAGAATGGACCGACGTGAGCAACCAGGTGGTAAGCGACTATCAGCACGAACAGGAAGATGCGTTTGTGCAGAAACTGCGCAGCCGTTACGAGGTGGAGATATACGAAGATGCATTGAAAACCGTAAACAACCATTAACATACAATGTTGAGTATAAGAAGTTTTATTACGCCCCTGCTCTTCTCGGTAGTTGCCTTGAGTTCGTTTGCTCAGAGCAACGTGATTGACGAAGTAGTGTGGGTCGTGGGTGACGAAGCTATCCTGCGTTCGGATGTTGAGCGTCGGCGTATGGAATTCGGCAGCAGCATCAACGGCAATCCGTATTGCGTCATCCCCGAACAGATTGCCATACAGAAACTCTTTATGCACCAGGCACTCATCGACAGTGTTGACGTGCCGGACAATGAGGTGAGTTCGTATGTCGAACAGCTGATAAACGAGCAGATTCTGCGTGCTGGTTCGAAAGAAAAACTGGAGGAATATAACCGTATGTCGCTGTCGATGATTCGCGAAACGCTCTTTGACCAGTACAAGACCGAAATGATGGTGGAAAAGGTGCGCGACAATCTGACTGAGGATGTAAAGGTGACTCCTGCCGAGGTAAGACGTTACTTCAAGGGTATGTCTGAAGACAGTCTTCCGCTGATTCCCACGCAGGTGGAGGTGCAGTTGCTGACCATTCAGCCTCGCATTCCGCAGGAAGAGATAGACCGTTTGAAGGCCGAGTTGCGCGACTACACCGAACGTGTGAACAGCGGTACGACATCATTTTCGACCTTGGCAAGAATGTATTCCGAAGATCCGGTAAGTGCACGTCAGGGCGGCGACCTCCCCTACATGGGTAAAGGAGAACTTGACCCAGCTTTCGCAAGCGTGGCATTCTCGCTGACAGAACCTAACAAGGTGAGCAAGATTGTTCAGTCGGAGTTCGGCTATCACATCATTCAGCTCATTGACAAACGTGGCGACAAGATTATGTGTCGCCATATACTGAAACGTCCGCAGGTTGCCGACGAAGATATCGACTCGGCCTTGGTGCGACTTGACTCTATAGCTGAGGACATCCGACGCGAAAAGGTTACGTTTGAGCAGGCTGTCTTGTATGTTTCCGAAGATAAGGATTCGCGTAACAACCACGGAATCATCACCAATAGAAAAGAAAACAACGATCGTACCACCCGTTTTGAAATGGCTGAACTCTCGGCCTATTCGTCAGAACTGGCTCGAGTCGTTGATGGCTTGGAGACCGGTGAAATATCGAAACCTTTCAAGATGATTAACTCGAAAGGTGTCACTGTATGTGCCATCGCAAAACTGAAAAGTCGCATAAAGTCGCATCGTGCAAACATCTCGGAGGACTTTCAGGTGCTGAAAGATGTGGTCGAAAAGGAAAAGAAGCAGGAGGTTCTGTTGAACTGGATAAAGGAGAAACAGAAAAGTACGTATGTAAGAATCAATGAAGACTGGTCTGATTGCGAATTTCAGTATCCAGGCTGGATTAAGTGATGCGCCGCAAATTTGTCATAGCATGCATATTATCTCTGCTCGGTGTCTGCATCTCCATGGCAGTGAGGCCGCAGCCGACCCCTTCCTCTCCACCAGAGGAAGACAAGGTCGTACTGCTCCATGCTGATAAATTGTACTTTAACGACCGTGTGAATGCTCTGGCGCAATTCCTTGTAGGCAATGTAGCTTTTCGCCATGGAGATGTGCTGATGTATTGTGACAGTGCGCTCTTCTATGAGTCATCCAATTCCTTTGATGCTTATGGCAATGTGAAGATGCGCCAGGGAGACACGCTCTCGCTGACGGGCGATGTGCTCTTCTATAACGGTTATGAACAACTGGCTCGTGTGCGTCATAACGTTGTGTTGAAACATCGTGAAAGCACGTTGTATACAGATAGCCTCGACTACGACCGCCTTTACGATCTCGGTTATTTTTTCGAAGGAGGTCGACTTGTTGATCAGGACAACGAACTGACGAGTGACTGGGGGGAATACAGTCCTTCGACACGCGAAGCAATCTTCAACTACAACGTGAAACTTGTGAATCCTGCCCCTCCAGCTGAACCTAAGACGACATTGCTCTCTGATACGCTTCATTACAATACAGGCACAGCCATTGCTCACATCGTAGGACCCTCAAACATCGAACATGGTGAGAGTCATGTATACTCCGAATTGGGATATTATCATACAAACGAAAAGGTCGCTTATCTTCTCAATCGAAGTATTCTTACGGAGAACGGAAAGCGTTTGGTTGGTGACAGCTTGGTTTGGCTTGCCGACGAGAAAGTGGGAAAGGCTTTCGGAGATGCCATCTACACAGATGCTGTAAACAAGAACATGTTTACGGGAAATTATGGTTACTATGATAATGCTATCGGATATGCTGAAGCATACGACAGTGCTCGTCTGGTAGATTATTCTCAGCCCGACACACTTTATGCCCATGCAGATACATTCAAGCTTTTCACCTATAACATAGAAACGGACAGCATGTATCGCGTACTTCATGCATATTTCCATGTCCGCGCTTTCCGTCAGGATGTTCAAGGAGTATGCGATTCGTTGGTTTACTCAACGCTCGATTCATGTATGACAATGTATCGCGACCCCATTTTATGGCAGGAGGGACAGCAGTTGTTGGGTGAAGAAATCAAGGCGTTCTTTAATGACAGCACAATTGATTCCGTTCAGGTTTTGCGTCAGGCACTCTCGGTCGAACGGCTCGATTCTGTTCATTACAATCAAGTTTCAGGAAAGGAGATGCACTCGTACTTCCGCAACGGTGAAGTGTATAAGACGACATCTGTCGGGAATGTTTATGTAAACTATTACCCGTTTGACGATGATTCTCTTATGATTGGTATGAACCACATCGAGACGACTCTTCTTCATCTGAATCTGAAGGATCGTAAGGTGGACCGAATCTGGATGCCCGCTGCTCAGGGTACCATGTATCCGGTGCCGCTTGTGCCTCCGAGTGTGCTGTATTTAGAGAACTTTGCATGGTTTGATTACATTCGTCCGCAGCACAAGGATGATATCTTCGAATGGCGTCCCAAGAATGCTGGAACAGAACTGAAAGAGAGTGTTCAGCGGCAAGCGCCGACACAGAAACTGAGTGATGTGAAACGTAAAAAGACATCAATAAAGGAGGAAGACAATGAGCATGTTCAATAGTCGAGAGCCACGCAAGTTCCGCCGTGTGAGTATTTATACAGACGAAAACAAAGAACGTTTGCAGCGTCTGGTGAACGAAGTGAAGCGTGAAAATGGTGAGCTGCCCGAGGAAGAACAGAAGTTCGATCCCGAGCATCTGAAGGGTACGTTTATCAAGTACACACCGCGTGCTGAACATTACAAGGAACGCAGTCATCGTCTCGGATGGCCTTTCTATGTAGTTCTTATCTTTGGTCTGATTGTGATTCTGCGTCTTCTGATATCTGGAATAAGATAGACCGATGGACATTATTCAACTCTTACCCGATTCCGTTGCCAACCAGATAGCTGCTGGTGAAGTTGTGCAACGCCCTGCATCTGTCATCAAAGAACTGATGGAGAATGCTGTGGATGCCGGTGCAACCACTATCGATGTGCTTGTCACTGATGCTGGACGCACTTCCATTCAGGTGATTGACGATGGGAAAGGTATGAGCGAAACAGATGCTCGATTGGCTTTCGAGCGGCATGCGACATCAAAAATCCGTAAGGCTGAGGACCTTTTTGCTCTCCATACGATGGGTTTTCGTGGTGAGGCATTGCCGTCGATTGCAGCTGTGTCTCAAGTTGAACTTAAGACCCGTACTGCAGACCACGATTTAGGTACCGATTTACTCATCGAAGGCTCTCGTGTCATTAGCCAGGAAGCATGTCAATGTTCCGTTGGAGCCAATATCGAGGTGCGGAATCTGTTTTTCAATGTTCCGGCGCGACGCAAGTTCTTGAAATCGAATCAGACAGAACTGAGCAACATCACGCAGGACTTTGAGCGTATCGCCTTGGTCAATCCTTCCATAGCATTCTCTCTTTCTCACAATGGCTCGCTCCTTGTCAAATTGCCTTCCACCAGTCTTCAGCAGCGCATTGTTGCCATTTTCGGAAAGAAGCTCAACGAGCAATTGCTGTCGCTTGATGTGGATACGACACTTGTACGCATCAGTGGTTTTGTGGGAAAACCAGAGGCCTCGCGTAAGAAGGGGGCTCATCAGTATTTCTTTGTCAACGGGCGTTACATGCGCCATCCCTATTTTCATAAGGCTGTCATGGAGGCATTTGCTCACCTCATACCCGAGGGCGAGCAGGTGCCTTATTTCATATATTTCGACGTAGATCCTTCGAACATCGATGTGAATATTCACCCGACAAAGACGGAAATCAAGTTCGAGAACGAGTCTGCAATTTGGCAGATTCTTGTAGCGGCTGTCCGCGAGGCATTGGGACGTTTCAATTCTGTGCCCACAATTGATTTCGATGTTGAAGGCCGTCCAGACATCCCTACTTTCGAACAGCATCCCACTCAGCCTGTTCATGCTCCTCAGGTGCAGTATAATCCCGACTATAATCCTTTCCGTAAGGAATCTCCACGTCGTGCCTCTACCGATTGGACACAGCTCTACGATGGGCTTTCGAAGTCAATTCCTACGGAGGTCGAGCCTGCTACGGACACACCTTCTGACCCCACACTTTTCGGTGATGACGAATTGGTCGAACGCAGTGCAGAGCATTTTCAGTTCGCAGGACAGTATATTCTGACCGCTGTCAGTTCGGGACTGATGATGGTTGAGCAGCATCGTGCTCATGTTCGCATTCTATACGAGCGTTATTTAAGCCAGATGGAGACACGCACTGCATCAACGCAGGGACTGCTTTTCCCAGAGATGGTTCAACTGGCTCCTTCCGATGCCGTTGTGCTTGATGAAGTGATGGACACCCTTTCGTCTTTGGGATTCGACCTCACGTCGCTTGGTGGCGGCAGCTATTCCATACAGGGTGTACCCAGTGGCATTGGCGATGCAGATGCAGCCACGTTGCTCACGCAGTTGGTTGGAGAGGCGCGCGAAGAGCGTTCTGGTCGTTCAACGATGGGTGGCATACAGCATCGTCTTGCATTGGCATTGGCTCGCAGCGCGGCCATAGTGGTGGGGCAGGCACTCACTTCTCAGGAGATGGATTCTTTGTTGGGCGATCTCTTCCAGACTTCGAATCCACGACTGACACCAACAGGAAAGACCATTCTGACGATACTTTCCCAGCAAGACATCGACCGTATGTTTTGATTTTGAAATTAGTAAAAAGCAATCATAGAAATGGAAACCAAAGAGAAAATCATTCTGACAGGCGACCGCCCCACGGGTCGTCTTCATATCGGACATTATGTGGGGTCATTGCGTCGTCGTGTCGAGTTGCAAAACTCGGGTCTCTATGACAAGATATTCATCTTCGAGGCCGATGCTCAGGCACTCACCGACAACATCGAAAACCCAGAGAAAGTGCGCCAGAATGTTATTGAAGTGGCGCTCGACTATCTCTCTGTGGGACTTGATCCGTCCAAGAGTACACTCTTCATTCAGAGTCAGATACCCGAGCTTTGTGAACTTTCGTTCTATTATATGGACCTTGTTTCGGTGAGCCGTTTGCAGCGTAACCCAACGGTCAAGACAGAACTTCAGATGCGTAATTTCTCGGGTGGCACGCCTGTGGGCTTCTTCACCTATCCCATCTCGCAGGCGGCCGACATTACGGCGTTCAAGGCTACTACCGTGCCGGTGGGCGAGGACCAGGAGCCCATGCTTGAGCAGTGTCGTGAGATTGTCCGCCGTTTCAACTTCATCTATGGCGATACGCTTGTAGAGCCCGAAATACTTCTTCCGGAGAATGCAGCCTGTCTGCGTCTGCCTGGAACAGATGGCAAGGCTAAGATGAGCAAGAGCCTCGGAAACTGCATCTACCTGAGTGACACGGCCGATGAAGTTGCCAAGAAGGTGAAGACAATGTATACCGACCCCACGCATCTGCAGGTGTCAGACCCCGGTCATCTCGAAGGCAACACAGTATTCACCTATCTCGACGCTTTTGCTACCGACGAGCAGGTGGCACGTCTTCTGCCCGACTATCAGTCACTGCAGGAAATGAAGGACCATTACACGCGTGGTGGCTTGGGCGACGTGAAGTGCAAGAAATTGCTTACTGCCATTCTGCAGGAAACGCTCGAGCCCATACGTCAGCGTCGTGCCATGTACGAGCGTGACATCCCTGCCGTATATGAGATTCTGCGTAAGGGTTGCGAGGTTGCACGTGCTGCGGCTGCAGAGACTATGGATGAAGTGCGCCGTGCGATGAAGATAAACTATTTCGAAGACCAGGCTCTCATCGAGGAGCAGGCACGTCGGTTTGCTTCAAAGAATTAAGAAGAGATACAAGAGTAAATGATAAAAGCCACGGTCCTTAATGCCGTGGCTTTTTTGTTAGTGCTGTTCGGAGCCTTTCTCTTGCGGAATGAACACGCTTGAGCATGTTCGCAGACCTGCCATCGGTGGTAGGACGGCACGTATCTTCTTTTCGCGTGTAACCCAGAGCATGTGAGGTTGCTCCACGCGAGACAGATGGCCCTGCCAGTTGGTGAGGAACAACCCTCGTCCTTCGATGTACTGCATACCCGAAAGGAAGCGTAGCGGACGTCCGGCAAGGTCATCGTTTGTCAACTGCCACACGATTTCCTTTGTAGGGCTGAATTCCAAAATGCGCGGATTGTTGTCGCCGTCGGCCACCGCCACCAGTGTGTTGCCGTTTGGCATTCGAATCACCGAGTGCGGGCGACCGGGAACTGCCACGTCCCAAACCACGCGGCCGTTATGGTCATATTCCGTCACGCGTTCGGGACCATAGTGTGCCACCAGGTAGTGCCCGTCTTCCAGTCTGCGGGCGTTGCGCATGAAGGCCATGTCGGCGTTGCGCGTGCCTTTTGGCAGGATGCATGTCTGGTGAACGATGCGTCCTTTCGGGCTGATTTCCAAGAGTCTTCCCGTCTCGCATTCGCCCACGAATGTGTTTCCGTTGGCCAGTCGCTGGCAAGCAAACACGTGTGCTTTCGTCTTATACTCAAACACTTTGTTCCCCTTTCCGTCCAGTTCCAGCACTCCCTGGCCTGTGGTGAAGAGCAGATTTCCCGAAGGCAGTTGCCACAGGTCGTTGCTCAGTGGTGCCTCATGCTGCCATGTCGCAAGTCCGTTCTCGAATCGCATCACGCGACCCTGCGTATAGTCGGTTACGTAGAAGGGCGTTTGCAACTGGTGCAGTATGTGGTGTTCCACGATGCCAGTGCCCAGCATGAACGATGCGAGAGCGGCGAATGTGCTGATTTCGCGTGTTTGTGTGATGTAGGCACGGTAGTCGTTCTGTATGCCGATGCTCGAGCAGTCGGTCAGGTTTATGTTTCCGTCGGCATTGCGTATGGCTTTTGTGCGCAGTCCTTCGTAGGCTTTTCTGATGATGGGCATGTATTTCTCGGCCGGGACGAAACCGCGGTCGACGCTGCGTTGCAGCAGATAGGTGAACATGCCGCTGCCCGATGTCTCGTTCCAGTTGCCTTCGTCGTTTTCACGTTGCACCACCTGGCACCACAGTCCCGTGTTTTTATCCTGATGTTTTGCGAGTCCTTCGCACAGACGGGTGGTGAGACGTTCGAGTTCTGCGCGCGATTCGTGATTGGCAGGCAGATAGTCAAACACGTCGGCCATCAGCACAGCCACCCAACCCAGGCCCTCGCTCCACACGTCGGTGGAGTAACTGTCTGCGTCGCGTGCCCACGGTGCGCGTCCCTTGGGCGACCATCCGTGATAGAGCAGTCCGTCGTCGGTGCTGCACAGGCGGAAGATGCCACGAATCTGTCGCGCCACTTCGTCGAAATCCTCGGGATGGCGCATCGTCTTTGCGTAGCGTGCCAGAAACATTTGGCCCATGAATACGCCGTCCACCCACACCTGCGCTGTTCCGCGGTTGTGTGTAAACATGCCTTCAGCCGTTCGCGGATAGTCGTCGAATCCGTGGCGTATGGTCTCGGCTGCACGTGCATAGCGTTGCTCGCCCGTCAGTTCGTACATGAGCAGGCAGGCATATCCCGGCAGGAAGTTGTCCAGCGCGCCGGGATTGAAGTTAGGCACAGAGCCGTCGGCACCCACATTCTGGTCCACGAAGCGGCGCACGTAGTTCAGATAGCGCGAGTCGTTGGTGAGGCGCCACATCCGCTCCATGGCAAACAGGACGTAGCCCGACTGCCAGGTGAAGTGGTTCCGATCGCTGCCCCAGCGGATGACGTCGGGGTCGGGAAAACGGTCGATAAAACTGCGCGCCGTCGTTTCCGACAGCAGCGAACGTTCGCGCTGTTGCGCCACCAGACAGCCGACACACAGCACGGCTGCCACAAAGAATGAGAAAATACGTTTCATGTAGCAAATTTATAAATAAATGTTTAAAATCAGAAAAGATACGTCAGTTTTTCTCTCTTATTCCGAGCATGTTCAATTCACCCTCGCCTTATATACCTTTATATATAGGTCTGTTTCGCGAGTCTTCGCCCTGTTTTTCCCGATTTGGCTGTCCGTGAGTCGGACGGAGGTTTCGGGAGTGTCGGAAAACGCACCGTGCTTTTCACCTTGTCGCAGCACGTTGCGTAGCCTGTCGCAGCACGTTGCGATGCCCGTCGCACCACGGTGCGTTTTTTAACCTCTCTCGCTGTTACTCCTGCTTTGTCATAAATTTCTTCATAAAGTTGTATATGTGAATGTTTTCCACTACCTTTGCATGAGAACAAAAGACTAACATCATGAAACGCATTTTCGTCTGGATGCTTTGCATCGCATCGGCAGCCGCAGTGCATGCTGCCAAATTCGAGACGGCTACTGAGGCCGCACGCCACATGGGACTGGGTTGGAACCTGGGTAACACGCTCGATGCCAACAACGGGCGCCGTCAGGACCTCTCGTCGGAGACTTGCTGGGGACAGGCCTATGCGACTCCCGAACTGATGGTGATGATGAAGAAGGCCGGCTTCGGTGCCGTGCGTGTGCCCGTGACGTGGTACAACCACATGGACGGCGACGGGCGTGTGGACGAGGCCTGGATGCGGCGCGTACACCAGGTGGTGGACTATGTCCTCGATGCCGGTCTCTATTGCATCGTGAATGTTCACCACGACACAGGTGCTGCGCGCTCGGCTTGGCTCATCGCCGACGAAGACAGCCTCAACGCCTGCCGCGCCCGATACGAACACCTCTGGGAACAGATAGCCGACGAGTTCCGTGACTATGGTCAGAAACTGCTTTTCGAGAGCTATAACGAGATGCTCGACAGACACCGCTCGTGGTGTTTTGCCTCGTACAACGCGCCCGAACGCTATGACGCAGCCGTGGCAGCCTCGGCCTATCGCGCCATCAACGGATATGCGCAGAGCTTCGTTGACGTAGTGCGACGTTCGGGTGGAAAGAATGCAACGCGCAACATTATTGTGAATACCTATGGAGGCTGCAGCGGAAGCGGCTCGTGGAACCCCCATCTGAAAGAGCCTCTCACTCGAATGGAGATACCGCGTGGCGAGCGCGATCATCTGCTCATACAGGTGCACACCTACATCAACATTGAACGCGGATTCGAACGTGCCCGGGCCGAGGCCAACGATATGCTGGAGGCGTTGCAGACAAACTTCGTGGACCGCGGATTTCCCGTAGTGATAGGGGAGTGGGGCACCAGCAACGTGGACAGCGGCAGTGACTATCGCAATCGGCGTGACATCCTCCTGCAGTATGCCGCCTATTTCGTTGAGGCATGCAAACGTCGCAACATGCCCACGTTCTATTGGCGCGGACTTTCGGACGGCAGAGCGGCTCGCAGCGTGCCATGCTTCAACGAACCCGACGTGGCGCAGACGCTGGTGAAAGCCTTCCACGGAGCCAAGTTCAAGGGTAAGTTTCCCACCGCAAAATAGTCTTGAGTTTGAACTCGTTACATAACAAAATAGCATATAATATCATGAAGAAACTGTTCATCTCGATGCTGGCCGTCGTGGCTGTCATGTTGAGCTCCTGTACGGCCACGGCTCAGGAGAGGCTCCTGCAGGACAAGACCATACTTTTCGTCTATGGCGGATGGGAAGGTCATCAGCCTCGTGAGTGCATGGAAGTGCTGAAACCGTGGCTGGAGAGCCAGGGAGCGGTCGTCATCACACGCGACAATCTGCAGGTCTATGAGGACAAGGAGCTGATGGGGCGCGTGGACCTGGTCATTCAGACCTGGACCATGGGGAGTCTCACAGGCGAACAGGAGGCGGGTCTCACCGAGGCCGTGCGCAACGGTATGGGACTGGCAGGTTGGCATGGTGGACTGGGAGATTCGTTCCGCAACAACACCGAATATCAGTTTATGGTGGGCGGCCAATGGGTGGCTCATCCGGGAGGCCGTATAGACTACGAGGTGGACATCAAGGACCAGAAAGACCCTGTGACGAAGGGACTCAAACGGTTCAAAATGAACTCGGAACAGTATTATATGCATGTCGACCCGGGTGTGAAGGTCCTGGCCACGACCACCTTCAAGGGACACCCCGAAGCCCCCTGGACTGCTGGCGTGGTGATGCCGGTGGTGTGGAAGAAGATGTACGGTCGTGGGCGCATCTTCTATTCCTCGCTGTGTCACGACGCCGCCGACTTTGATGTGCCCGAGGCGATGGAAATCATGAAACGCGGCATCGTGTGGGCATCCCAGTCGCGCGAGGAGACGGCTGCCACGCAGTCGAAGTGAAATGTAGCACCACGCTGCGACGCCCGACGCACCACGTTGCGACGCCTGTCGAACCACGCTGCGACAGCCATCGCACCATGGTGCGTTTTTTTTGCCTGCCGATAGCGTAAATTCCGCAGAAAAGTCGTAACTTTGCACTCGAAAGTAAAACGTATTTGTTTTCGGATATGCAACTTGATGTATTGACAGCCATATCACCCGTTGATGGGCGGTATCGCAGTAAAGCCGAGCCGCTGGCAGGCTATTTTTCGGAATTCGCTCTCATACGCTACCGCGTGAGGGTGGAAGTTGAGTATTTTATAGCTCTCTGCGAGCTTCCGCTGCCGCAGTTGGCTGGTTTCCCACGCGAGCATTTCGCACGCCTGCGTTCCATATATGAAAATTTCTCCGAGACCGACGCACAACGCGTGAAGGACATAGAGCAGGTGACGAACCACGACGTGAAGGCTGTGGAGTATTTCCTGAAGGAACAGTTCGACGCCATCGGCGGTCTGGAGCCTTACAAGGAATTTATCCACTTCGGCCTGACTTCGCAGGATATCAACAATACCAGCGTGCCCCTGAGCATTCGCGAGGCGCTCGAACATGTCTACTATCCGCTGGCCGACGAGCTCATCGCTCAGTTGGAGGAGTATGCCACGGCGTGGGAAAACGTGCCTATGCTGGCCAAGACCCACGGACAGCCCGCCAGCCCGACACGTCTGGGCAAGGAAGTGCGCGTATTCGCATACAGGTTGAAGAGGCAGCTCGATGTGCTGAAAGCCTGCCCCGTGACAGCCAAGTTCGGCGGTGCTACAGGTAACTACAATGCCCATCACGTGGCCTATCCCGAATATGACTGGCGTGCTTTCGGAAATCGTTTCGTTTCGGAACGTCTGGGACTGGAGCGCGAGGAATACACCACACAGATCAGCAACTACGACTCGCTGGCCGCCATCTTCGATGCCATGCGACGTATCAACACCATACTGATAGACCTCGACCGCGACTTCTGGCAGTATGTTTCGATGGAGTACTTCCGTCAGAAAATAAAAGCCGGCGAAGTGGGCAGCAGCGCCATGCCTCACAAGGTGAATCCTATCGATTTCGAGAACTCCGAAGGCAACCTCGGCATGGCCAACGCCATCCTGAGCCACCTGTCGCAGAAACTGCCCGTAAGTCGTCTGCAACGCGACCTCACCGACAGCACCGTGCTGCGCAACGTGGGTGTTCCCTTGGGTCACATGGTCATCAGTATCCAAAGCACACTGAAGGGCCTGCGCAAACTCTTGCTCAACGAGGCAGCCATCAACCGCGACCTGGACGGATGCTGGGCTGTCGTTGCCGAAGCAATACAGACCATCCTGCGCCGTGAAGGCTATCCACATCCCTACGAAGCACTGAAGGCACTCACACGCACTGGTCAGGCTATCAATCAGGAAACAATCAGCACGTTTATCGAGGAGCTGAACGTAAGCGAGTCCGTGAAGGATGAACTGCGTGCTATCACTCCTCATACGTACATAGGTATTTAATTCAACAAAAGTTTATTAACTCGTCAAATTCTTACAATTATGAGTTACGAAGACGAAAGCTGGAAAGAGAAATTCTCAAACAGTAAAGAGGGTAATGACCGGGATGGTTATCGTCCTCAGCAGAATGGCAACAATCGTACGGGCGGCTTCAGCCGTTCTGGACGTCCGTTGCGTCCCCGTATCAATCGTTCGGCAACATCCGGTACAACCGATGGAACAAGCCGCCCCGTGCGTTCAGCACGTCCGGTAGCTGTTCGCGAAGGTGGCTATTCGCAAAGCGAAGGCCGTTTCGTACGCCGCGACGGAAACTATCAGCCACATCGCGAAGGAGGTCCTCAGCCCCGCCGCGAAGGTGCCTCTCAACCACGTCAGCACAGCAACCGCGCGGAAGGTTTTAAGCCTCGCAGTAATTATAATCAGGAGGGTGGCTATCAGCCGCGTCGCGAAGGTGGTTTCCAACCACGTCCGCACAGCACTCGTGAAGGTGCCTATCAGTCCTCTCAGGGCGGAAATGGCCAGAAGAAAGCTTTTGGCAATCGTCGTCCGAAAACGGGTAACTACAATCCGAATGCCAAGTATAACATGAAGAAGCAGATAGAGTATAAGGAGAGAAACTACGATCCGAATGCTCCTATCCGACTGAATCGTTTCCTGGCCAACGCAGGTGTTTGTAGCCGTCGCGAAGCTGATACCTTCATACAGGCAGGCGTTGTAAGCGTGAACGGACAGGTTGTCACCGAACTGGGAACCAAGGTGCTGCGCTCAGACAGTGTGATGTTCCACGACCAGGCAGTCAGCATGGAGAAGAAAGTCTATGTACTGCTGAACAAACCCAAAGATTGTGTGACGACCAGCGATGATCCCAAGAACCGCAAGACCGTAATGGAAATCGTGAAGGATGCCTGCCGCGAACGCATCTATCCAGTGGGACGACTCGACCGCAACACCACAGGCGTACTGCTGCTCACAAACGATGGCGAACTGGCCAGCAAGCTGACTCACCCGCAGTATAAGAAGAAGAAGATCTATCACGTACACTGCGACAAGGTTGTAACGCCCGAAGATATCCGCCGGATTTCCGAAGGTATTATGCTGGACGATGGCGAGATACATGCCGATGCCATCGATTATGCAAGTCCAACGGACCGCAGACAGGTAGGTATCGAGATTCACTCCGGACGCAACCGCATCGTACGTCGCATCTTCGAGCATTTGGGCTATCGTGTCGTAAAACTGGATAGAGTGTACTTTGCCGGACTTACGAAAAAGAATGTGCGCCGCGGTGACTGGCGTTTCCTCACCGAACGTGAGGTGAGCATGTTGCAGATGGGGGCATTTGAATAAAGTTAATAAGAAGAATGAAACGAACAAAAATCATCGACGCGCTGAAAAGCACGCAATACGGAGCTGACATTAACGTGAAAGGCTGGGTGCGCAGCAAGCGCGGCAGCAAGGGCATCTTCTTCATTGCCCTCAACGACGGTTCGACCATCAAGAACATACAGATTGTTGGTGACGATGCGAATTTCGAAGAGGAAACTCTGAAGCGTGTCACCACCGGAGCCTGCCTTAGTGTGGTGGGTAAACTCGTGGAGAGTCCGGCAGCCGGACAGGCATCGGAAGTGCAGGCATCCGAAATAATTGTCCTGGGCGACTGCGACAACACCTATCCCCTCCAGAAGAAGGGCGCGTCGTGGGAGTTCCTGCGTACGGTGGCTCATCTGCGTCCGCGTACAAACACTTTTGGTGCCGTCCTGCGCATACGCCATAACATGGCAATCGCCATCCACACATACTTCCACGAGCATGGCTACTTCTATTTCCATACGCCGCTTATCACGGCCAGCGATTGCGAGGGAGCCGGAAATATGTTCCAGGTGACCACCAAGAATCTCTACGATCTGAAGAAGGACGAACAGGGCAAGATTATCTACGACGACGACTTTTTCGGCGAGCAGACATCGCTTACCGTCTCGGGTCAGCTTGAGGGTGAGCTCGGTGCGACCGCTCTTGGAGCCATTTACACATTCGGTCCCACTTTCCGTGCCGAGAACAGCAACACGCCGCGTCATCTGGCCGAGTTCTGGATGATAGAGCCTGAGATTGCATTTATGGACCAGGATGAGTTGATGGACCTCGAGGAGGACTTCATCAAGTATTGTGTCCGCTGGGCGCTCGACAACTGCCGCGATGACCTGGAATTCCTGAACAAGATGGTCGACAAGGGCCTGATAGAGCGTCTCGAGAGTGTCTTGAAGGAGGAGTTCGTCCGTCTGCCATACACCGAGGGTATCCGCATTCTGCAGGAAGCCAAACAGAACGGCCGCAAGTTCGAATTCCCTTGCGAGTGGGGCGACGACTTGGCAAGCGAGCACGAGCGTTACCTTGTCGAAGAGCACTTCCGCAAGCCTGTCATCATGACCGACTACCCACGTTCCTTCAAGTCGTTCTACATGAAGCAGAACCCCGAAACTGCCGATGGCGGCAGCGTAGGCTACAAGGGAGCGATTGCTCCGGGTCCCACCATGCAGGGTACCGACGTGCTCTTCCCGTCAATTGGCGAGATTATCGGTGGCAGTGTGCGTGAGGAAAGCTACGACAAACTGATGGGCGAGATTGAACGCCGCAAGATGGATATGACGCACCTATGGTGGTATCTCGATACGCGCCGCTACGGCAGCTGTCCGCATGCAGGTTTCGGATTGGGCTTCGAGCGTCTTATTCTCTTCGTGACGGGCATGCAGAACATCCGCGACGTCATCCCCTTCCCGCGCACGCCGAAGAACGCCGAGTTCTGATGAAGCACAAGCGCAGAAAACCGCAACTGACGCTGGACGAATATATCCGCGCCAACAGACGAGGTAACCGAGAGGCCGAGCAGGAATTGCTCGGCCCTGGTTTTCATGCACGCAATCGAGTACACAAATCTCAGAAAATTTATACGCGTAAACGTAAGCATCGCGATTCGGAAATTTAGCTCGTTTACACTTGTCCGAATTGGTGCGACCAAAAATGCACCGTGCTTCGTTTCATGACGCACTGTGGTGCGACGGGCATCGCAACGTGGTTCGACAGCCGTCGCACCACGTTGCGTTTTTCGTCCGACCTCAATAGGTCGATTTGTGTTGAAACAAAAAGAGTCAGGCTCCATGCGGAACCTGACTCTTTCTATATGCATGTGTAATTACTTGCTTACAGCTTCGGGCCTGCAGCAACCAGAGCCTTGCCAGCCTCGTTGCCTTCGTACTTCTTGAAGTTCTTGATGAAGCGTGCGGCCAAATCCTTAGCCTTCTCTTCCCACTGATTGCGGTCCTGATAGGTGTCGCGAGGATCGAGAATGCCCCATGCTACGCCGTCCAGCTGAGTGGGAACCTCGAGGTCGAAGTAAGGAATCTTCTTTGTGGGAGCCTTCAGGATGGCGCCGCCCAGGATGGCGTCGATGATGCCACGGGTATCCTTGATGGAGATACGCTTGCCTGTGCCGTTCCAACCGGTGTTCACCAGATAAGCCTTGGCACCGCTCTTCTCCATCTTCTTCACCAGTTCCTCAGCATACTTTGTGGGGTGCAGTTCGAGGAATGCCTGGCCGAAGCAAGCCGAGAATGTGGGAGTGGGCTCTGTGATGCCGCGCTCTGTACCTGCCAGCTTGGCTGTGAAGCCAGAGAGGAAGTAGTACTTCGTCTGCTCGGGAGTCAGGATGCTGACGGGAGGCAGCACACCGAATGCGTCGGCGGAGAGGAAGATTACGTTCTCAGCGTCGGGACCGGAGCTCTTGCCGTTCACCTTCTGTGCAATCTTCTCGATGTGGTTGATGGGGTAGCTTACGCGGGTGTTCTCGGTCACGCTCTTGTCGGCGAAGTCAATCTTGCCTTCTGCATCGACGGTCACGTTCTCGAGCAGTGCATCGCGACGGATGGCGTTGTAGATGTCGGGCTCGCTCTCCTTGTCCAGGTTGATGACCTTGGCATAGCAGCCGCCTTCGAGGTTGAATACGCCTTCGTCGTCCCATCCGTGCTCGTCGTCACCGATGAGCAGACGCTTCGGGTCGGTGGAGAGGGTGGTCTTGCCGGTTCCGCTCAGACCGAAGAAGATGGCGGTGTTCTTGCCTTCCATGTCGGTGTTTGCGGAGCAGTGCATCGAAGCGATGCCTTGCAGAGGCAGATAGTAGTTCTGCATCGAGAACATACCCTTCTTCATCTCGCCGCCGTACCATGTGTTGATGATCACCTGCTCGCGGCTGGTGGTGTTGAAGGCTACGCAAGTCTCTGAGTTCAGACCCAGTTCCTTGTAGTTCTCAACCTTTGCCTTCGAAGCGTTATAGATAACGAAGTTGGGCTCGAAGTTCTCCAGTTCTTCAGCTGTGGGCTGGATGAACATGTTCTTCACGAAGTGAGCCTGCCATGCCACTTCCACGATGAAGCGAACGGCCAGACGGGTAGCCTCGTTGGCACCGCAGAATGCGTCAACAACGTAGAGGTTCTTGCCAGAGAGTTCCTTGATGGCGATGTCCTTTACCTTTGCCCATACGTCTTCGCTCATGGGGTGGTTGTCGTTCTTGTATTCGTCGGTGGTCCACCATACCTTGTCCTGGCTCTGTGCATCCTTTACGATGTACTTATCCTTGGGCGAACGGCCGGTATAGATGCCGGTCATCACGTTTACTGCGTTCAGCTCGGTGTTCTGTCCCTTGTCGAAACCTGTCAGTCCGGCCTTGGTCTCCTCCTCGAAGAGATACTCATACGACGGATTGTGGGCTATCACGGTCGAACCGGTGATGCCATACTTAGTTAAATCTAACTTTGCCATATTGATAAAATTATTTATTGGGGTTAATGTACTACCTTACTATATATGTCTGTTTCTCTGAAAACGATGCAAAATTACTATTTTCTTTTGACTTTTCAAGCTCCTTCTTTCACTTTTTTCGACCTTGCCGAGCCCTTTTTTTACGCTCTGCCGCTCATTTGCGATGCCGAGTTGTCAATTGGAGAAAATTTATGTTAAATTTGTCCTGTATATGTTATATTGCTTGTCAGGGAATCCAGTACCAGCCGCCTGTCTTTCGGAGAAAAGTTGTGAGAATGTTCTGAGTGAGGAAGGAATCTTTACACGTAGTTTTACGAAAATTCGTTTCGAACTGAAAAACGGGCTTTCCGAAGCGTTCTTCCGATTGTCACACCACGTTGCGACGGCCTTCGCACCACGTTGCGTTTTTGCCCAATGCAGAATGCGTCGCTCAGAACTTTGTGGACTGCGGACGAACGCAAAAAATGCGAGGCTTGATTTTCAGATGGTTGCATCTGTCTCGTTCCCCCAAACTGACCGAAAAGCATCAAAAAAGGGGCTTTTTCGCCCCTTTTTCGGTGCACTTCAATTTTGCTGCACCGCGCAATTTGTGACATAAAGTTTACAGAATTGGTTCGATATGCCTACTTCGTGTTTTCTTGGAACTCGCCTTCCACATATCGGCGCATCATCTCGGCATTGCCTTCGAAGAATTCGTTGCATATTCGGTCGAACGTCTCGCGCAGATACTGTTGGCGTGCGACGCGTGCGGTATAGTAAATGACGTTTCCGGTCTTCACGCCGCGCAGAAATCCCTTTTTCGAAAGTATCTTCATGAAGGTTGCCACGGTGGTGTAGGCCGGGCGCGGTTCCTCATAGCAGGCGCGCACATCGTTCACAAAGCCGCTGGCACCAGGCAAGCTCCACAGGTGGAGCATCAGTTGCAGCTCGGCTCTCGTTAGTAACTTACCCTCGGCTTCGTTCATGGCAACGGATTGCTCATTTGACAATCGACGTGCACTCGTTACGTAAGCCCACAGCCTTGCTCAGATAGGCCTTGGCTGTGCCGAACTTCAGGAACAGGTCGAGCCGCACGGGCATGTGGTTTTCGTCGTCGGTGATGTAGAATGTGATGATTTCCTTCTCCTTCTTTGATTCATATTCCACGAGCGAGAAGATGAGACAGCGATAGGTGGTCCCTTCGCCCCGCATCTTGAAATCTTTCTTGCCGCGATACCTCAGCGTGATGTTCTCCACTTTTCGGCCGTCGGCCAAGGGGTAAATCATTTTCTTTCCGACTTTGAAATCATCGGCGTCGAAAGAGCGTGCGCGGAGCATCATGGTGAGCATGTCGTAGACACAGTCGATGCTGCTGTTTGTGGTGGAGCTCTTTTCTCCGCGGCGGTTCAGATACTCTTGGCGCATGTTGGTCTGTCCGTTCTCGTAGGTGTACCATACCTGGTCCACGTAGTATTTGCCTCCTTCGTTGGCCGCTTTCTTGTAGTAGAGTGGCACCAGGTCTTTGGTGATGATGCCTTGGAGGGTGTCGCGCATGACGAAATGTTTGTCCACTTTTCCGCTGGTGCTCGTCACGAGTCGGCTGTCATAGACATCGCGTCCCTCCCACTTGGCGGCAGTGGTCGAAAGACGGGCTTTTCCTGCCTTCATCCACACGAATTTCCAGTTGAAATAGAGCTCGTAGTCGAGAATCTCTCCAGCCTCGAATGCCGTATTTTCGGCAGTGCACTGAGCACTGGACTTGACGCAGAACATGAGTGCTGCGACAAAAAACATTTTCCTGATTTGCATGACTTTATATTCGCGAGTTAAAGTTTATGCTTAAGTTTTAGAAACCTCTGGAAAAGGTGTTCGTTTGATTGCCCCTCGAAGTGGTATTTCTGCCCCTCCGTTTCTCTTCCTCGCGTTCCTTGTTGCGCGATTTGATAGTCTTTTCCTTGTCCGGTTTCTGCTTCGTTATCTCCGCCGGTTTCTGCTTGTTGCGCAGAATTCCCCTAACATTCCACTCTTGTTCGATGTCCCATTTTGCCTTCAGCGACAGGCTGCGCGGGAAGTAGAAGACTTCCTCGGCCTGCAAGCCCTCAGCGTAGTTCCCGGTATCCCAAACCCCGTTCCCGTTGCGGTCGACGAAGCATCGCAGATAGTAGTCGCCCGGTCGCAGATAGTAGAAGTCGGCCCTTCCTTTGGCATCGGCGCGCTGCTCGGCTATGGGGTTGTCTGCACGGTTCATCAACTGTATCACCACGTTGGTGTCGGGCATCAGGACATGTACGAAGATGGATCCATATTCATCGAGGCTTCGCACCTTGAAGTTGTTCTTTATGGGCTTGTTGACCATGTTGAAGACATTGGTGAACGCGGCGCTGTCGGCCTCGAAACGATATTCGTTCGCCGGCTCCCACTCGGCGTAGAGCGTGTAGGAACGACAGTTGTCGTCGGGCAGGAAAAGGAAGGGAGCATGCACCCAGTCGGAGTCTTGTTTGATATAGAAGTGGATGCGCGTGGTGTCAACGTTGAGGAATGGTTCCTTCGACGTGAACCGCACGTTTTGGTTCGGGTCTATGTTGCTCGTTGGTTTCACGGTGATATTCATGAAACTCTGTATGTAGGGGTTGACCTCATCCGGCAGAGGTGTCTTGCTTCTTTTCAGTCGTTTCTCCCGTTCTTTCTGCCAATCGTCAATCTGTTTCTGTCTTTCCTTGCGTATTTTCTCGTAAGGAGTCTTGGACACCAGACTGAGCGTGTCGGTCATTGGCATCAGCTGCCCCAGCGTGTCAGTCTCGAGGTATGTGAGGGCAAACGTGAGTGTGTCCTGCTGATGAGTGAAGGTGGTGTCTGTGACCCAATAGGTGATGGTGTCGTTGAGCAACGTCGGTTCTGCCACCAGACACTTCTCGTCGAAATTCAGTCCCACGATGGTCGGCAGCGTGTCGGACGGCGCGGTAAAGTAGAGACGGAAGAAGTCGGGCTCAGTCCGTTCTGTCTTCAGCAGGTGTTGGTCGGTGAGTTTCTCCTGAAAAGCCAAAAGTACCACGTCGTCGGGCAGGAAGTGGGTGTATGGCACTACGCGGATGGAATCGTAGTGGGTAGAGTCGCGCCAGATGGTGTCCATGCGGACATCGGGCTTGCATGAAGTTTCCACAACCATCGTGTCGAAAGCGATTATCTCGCTTTTCTGGCTGAAGACGAAGTCACCGTCGCCGTCGTTTAGGGCAAACACACGATAACGTCCGGGCTTGACACCCTTGATACAGAAACGACCCGAGCCATTTGTCCGCGAGATGCGAGTGAATGGCCGGGTCGTGAAAAGTGTGTCGCTGAAGGTGGAGTCGGCAGGGTAGAGGCCTACCAAGATGCTCTTTATAGGTTCCAGATTCTCTGCATTGAGCACCGAGCCTGCGACTTCCATTGTGTCGATACTCTCGCCAGTGCTGAACGAGTAGGTAAATTGTCCCATCGGGTTGCCTTCGTTGTTGTCTTGAATGGCATCGCTGAAGTCGATGGTGTAGGTGGTGTTGGCCTGAAGTGAGTCGTAGAGTGTTATCTTGACGCGCTTACCATCGGCCCGCACGTTGGCACTCTCTATCTGTGGTGGCGAGATGATGACCTTCTCGTTGGCGTTCTGCAGTTTGATGTATTCGTCAAAGAGGATACTGATTTTCTTGCTCGTCCCCATCGTGGAGCCGTTCTTGGGCGAACTCGACACCACACGCGGCGGCACTTCGTCGTAGATGCCTCCGTCTGGGTTGCCGATGCTGGCGCATGCAGCGATGAACAGCACGAGCACAAGATAATATATCAGATGTATCTTCTTCATTCTAATGATTTAGGGCAAGAATCTGCTCGATGTATTCGCGTGAATTGCTCAGTCGAGGCACCTTGTGCTGACCTCCCAACTTGCCACGGTCGCGCATCCAGTCATGGAAGACACCAGGACGAGCCACGATGATTTCCAGTGGTTGCAAGGTGATGTCCTTGTAGCGTTTGGCTTCGTAGTCGGAATTTATTTGTTGTAGGCTTAGATCGAGAATGTTTGCAAAAGCCTCCAGATCGCGTGGCATCACGTTGAATTCCACGAGCCACTGGTGTCGGCACTTGCCTTTACTGTCCATGAAAACGGGTGCCGCCGTGTATTCCAGCACTTGTGCACCGGTCTGTCGGCATGCTTCGGCCAGTCCTTTCTCGGCATTGTCCACGATGAGTTCTTCTCCAAATGCGTTGATGAAGAATTTCGTGCGGCCTGTGATGACGAATTTGTATGGGTTGCGGCTGGTGAAACGCACAGTGTCGCCTATGACGTAGCGCCAAAGTCCGCTGCTCGTGGAGATGACCATGGCATAGTTCTGACCTGTTTGTATCTCCCAAAGGGGCAGAACGGTGGGACGTTCCGAACCGAATTCTTCCATCGGGATAAATTCGTAGAAGACGCCGTAGTCCACCATTAAACTCATTGATGGGTCTGACGGATCGTCCTGCACACCGAAGAATCCTTCCGAGGCATTGTAGCTCTCTAGGTAGTGCATCTTCGGACTTTGTATGAGGTTTTGATATTGTTCACGATAGGGACCGAAGGCTACGCCGCCATGGAAGAAGATTTCCAGGTTCGGCCACACTTCATCGATACGTTCTGCTCCAGTGAGTTCCAGTACGCGGTTCAGTACGGAGAGCATCCACGAGGGCACACCGCTTATGTTCGTGACGTCCTTGTTCATGGCTTCACGGGCAATGCGGTCGCGTTTTATCTCAAAATCGGAAAGCAGTGCGGTTTCCTTCTTGGGCACACGCACCATGTTTATCAGCGTAGGAATGTTCTCAATGAGTATGGCGCTGAGGTCGCCCACCAGACTGTGCGGCTGGTTGTAGTTTGGTGCATGGCTACCACCCAGAATGAGTGCTTTTCCGTCGAAGATGCGACTTTCGGGATTGTTACGCAGATACCATACCACAGAGTCCATGCCGCCAGCATAGTGTGTGTCGTGTAGGCCGTCGTGGCTCACTGGGATGAATTTGCTTTTGTCGTTGGTCGTTCCGCTCGATTTGGCATACCACTTCACTCTGCCTGGCCACAACACGTCGCGTTCGCCTTGCCTCATACGGTCTATATATCCTTTCAGCTCTTCGTAGCTCGTCAGCGGAGCCTGCATGGCAAACTGGCTGTAGTCCTTGATTTTGCTGAATTTGTATATGCGTCCCCATTCGGTGTTGGAGGCTTTGTGTATCAGTCGGTGCAGCACTTTTTCCTGAAGTTCCTGTGCCTTGTCGGCATATTGCTCCAGTTCGTGCTCCCTATGTTTCAGAAGTGGGCGTATGATGCTTGTCAGACTCATTTGCTTTCTTTCCTTTATCTTTCTGTACGAAACTGTTGTACAGTCTTCGGTTGTTTCTCAGGTTATTGAGTGCGTTCTTGCTGGCCTGTTGGTGGCTTTCTTTCTTCGAGTATCCCTTTCCCTGTCCCAGGTCGATGCCTTCCACGATGACTTTCGAGCGGAAGTAGGGTGCGCCTTTCTTGTCGCGTTGTTCGTCGATGAGCTGGAACTCGAGTTTCAGGTGGTGTTTCTGGCAGAATTCGAGCATTCGGCTCTTGAAGTTCATTTCCTTGTGGGCTATCTTGTCGATGTTGATAAGTTCGCCCAGTATGCGTCTTTCGAGGAATCGCATGCAGTAGTCATAACCGCGGTCCAGGTAGATGGCTCCTACGAGAGCCTCGAGTGCATTGCCGGCCATGTAGCTGTTGTGTCCGTTGCCTTGCGAGTTCGAGTGTATGAGTCTGTTCAGTCCCAGTTGTTCGGCGATTCGTCCCAGTGTCTCGCGCTGCACGATTTTGCTGCGTGCGTTGGTGAGGAATCCCTCCTGGTCTTGCTCGAAGTGGTGGAACACCACGTCTCCTACCGTTGCGCCCAGAATGGCGTCGCCCAGGAATTCCAGCCGTTCGTTGTTCAGGGGCTTCCCTCCGGCATCTTTTGCTGACACGGAGCGGTGGAGCAGTGCCACACGATAGGGGCGGATGTCGTGGGGATAGAAGCCCATGATGGAATAAAAAGAGCGATAAAGCGCCTTGTCCTTGCGGAAAGGGAGCCTTATCGCATCTATAAGGTTGTTTCTAAGCACGGGAGTGGATTATCCAGCGTACTTCTTGAAGATCACGCATGCATTGTGTCCGCCGAATCCGAACGTATTGCTCAGTGCGGCATTCACGGTGCGCTTCTGTGGCTGCCCGAAGGTGAAGTTCAGGCTGTAGTCGATTTCCGGATCCTTGTCGTCCTCCTCGTGGTTGATGGTGGGAGGCACGACATCGTTCTGCACTGCGAGTACGCTCACCATGGCTTCTACGGCTCCGGCTGCGCCCAGCATGTGACCTGTCATCGACTTTGTGCTGCTGATATTCAGCTTGTAGGCGTGGTCACCGAATACGTCTACGATGGCTTTCACCTCGGAGATGTCTCCAACGGGTGTTGATGTGCCATGTACGTTGATGTAGTCGATTTCCTCGGGTTTCATGCCTGCGTCTTCGAGTGCGTTCTGCATCACGAGCTTGGCTCCGAGTCCTTCGGGGTGCGATGCTGTGATGTGGTGTGCGTCGGCGCTCATGCCTGCTCCGGCCATTTCAGCGTATATCTTAGCGCCGCGTGCCTTGGCATGTTCATATTCTTCGAGGATGAGGCTCACTGCTCCCTCGCTCATGACGAAGCCGTCGCGGCTTGCGCTGAAGGGTCGGCTGGCTTTCTCGGGCTCGTCGTTGCGTGTGCTCAGTGCGTGCATGGCGTTGAAACCACCAACTCCCGAGGGGAAGATGGCTGCTTCTGCGCCGCCGCTCACGATTACGTTGGCCTTGCCCAGACGTATCAGGTTGAAGGCGTCGGCCAGTGCATTGCTGCTGCTGGCGCATGCGCTCGACGTGATGTAGTTAGGGCCGTGGAAGCCATACTTGATGCTGATGTGACCGGCGCAAATGTCGGCTATCATCTTCGGTACGAAGAAGGGGCTGAACTTGGGACCGAGTGTGTCGCCCGTCTTGCTCCAGTTCATCACTTCTTCCTCGAAGGTGTGCATGCCGCCGATGCCTACGCCGAAGACCACGCCCACGCGGTTCTTGTCTTCTGTGTCGAGGTCGAGACCGCTGTCGTCCACGGCTTGCGTTGCGGCGGCCATGGCATACTGGGCATAGAGGTCCATCTTGCGGGCCTCTTTGCGGTCGATATAGTCGGCTGCGTTGAAGTTCTTCACTTCACAGGCAAACTGTGTCTTGAAGTTTGTGGCATCGAAATGCGTGATAGGTCCGGCGCCACTTACGCCGGTGAGCAGGTTCTGCCAGGTTTCCCCGACCGAATTGCCCAGCGGGGTGATGGCTCCCAACCCTGTCACTACAACTCTTTTCAGTTCCATTATCTTTTTCTTACGACAACCGGTTGCCGGAGGCTTTTCGCTTGCTCCGGCATCGGTTTGTTCGCGCTCTTACTTGTTTTCCTCAATAAATGCGATAGCGTCGGCAACGGTGGCAATCTTCTCTGCCTTGTCGTCGGGAATGGTGATTTCGAAAGCCTTTTCGAACTCCATAATCAGTTCTACCGTATCCAGAGAGTCTGCACCCAGATCGTTGGTGAAACTTGCTTCGGGGGTTACGTCTGCCTCGTCAACGCCCAACTTCTCTACGATAATCTCTTTTACTTTAGCTTCAATTTCAGACATAATGATTTTCGTTAAGTTAATATTATAGTATAATTCTCATTTTTCGTTTTTCGGAGTGCAAAGTAAAGACAATTCTGCCACATATCCAAACAAATGGCTAAAAAAGCGTCTATTATTGCACACTCGGTATGCCTTTGTGCAATTTTGCATAGCATTTTCGTGCGAGTTAAATTGATTTTTCCGATGCACTGCAGTGCGTGGCTTGTCGCACCGTGGTGCGACGCCCTGCGCAGCACGTTGCGACGGCCTGCGCACCGTGGTGCGTTTTTGAGCGCAACAGCCCAGCCTTTCAGAAACGCTTATGGCATCCGCCTTTCGGGCACGCCGTCCGTGAGGCCCGAAAATAGCCATGAAATCTCCAAATTCTCTCTTTTTTGCGAGAAATAGGCCGCCCGTGTTTTGCCGTTTGGCGCCTAATACGTAACTTTGTCTCCCGAACCGAACTAACCACGCTTCTGCACGTGTGCAGGAAACGGCATACGCTGTTTGCCGCGAAACCGATATTCGACTCATGTCATTTTAACCTGTTTTCGTCGAACCAAGCCTATATAATAAAGGTATAAGAAGAATCGTACTATGAAGAAATCCAAGATTTACGCCCTCGTGCTCGGCCTCTGCGCCTGTGGCACCCTATGCGCCCAGCCCAAGTCGCTCCACCAACTGCAGCAGGAATTCGAGGACCTGAAGTTCGGCATGTTCAACCACTATGCCATCCCCACCTATTCCGAGGCCGACTGGTCTGACCCCGAGCAGGGGCCCGAGATTATCGATGCGCCGAAGTTCGACTGCAACCAGTGGGCTCGCGCAGCCAAGTCTGCCAACATGTCGTTCGGATGTCTCTCGGTGAAACACCACAATGGCCTCTGCATGTGGGACACGAAGACCACCGACTATAATGTGATGAACTCGCGGCTCGGGCGCGACGTGGTGCGCGAGTATTGCGACGCCTTCCGCAAGCAGGGCATGAAAGTGATGTTCCATTTCTCCATCCTCGACACCCACCATCGCCTGCGCCCGCACAAAATTACGCCCGAGCTGGTGGAGATGACGAAACAGCAGATAACCGAACTGCTGACCCAGTACGGCGAAGTGACGGTGATGATGTTCGACGGGTGGGAGGCTCCCTGGGGCCGTATTTCGTACGACGATGTCTCGTTTCCCGAAATCTACAAGCTCATCAAGCGACTGCAGCCCAACTGTCTTGTCATCGACATGAACTCGCACAAATATCCTGCCGAAGCACTCTTCTACAGCGACATAAAATTCTACGAGCAGGGCGCCGGCCAGATGATATCCACCGAGACGAACCGCCTGCCGGCTATGGCCTGTCTGCCCATGCAACGTACCTGGTTCTGGAAGGAGGGCATGCCCAACGAACCCGTGCGCGACGGCGAGGAATTTGTGAACAACGTGCTCATTCCCTATAACAATGCCTACTGCTGTTTCGTCCTGAACGCAGCGCCCAACCGCGACGGGCTCATCGACGACAACGCCGTAGCCGAACTGAAACGCATAGGAAAACTCTGGAAGAAAACCCCCTCGGTGCCCATACCCGAATGCGAACCCACCATCACGCAGAAGAACATCGCCAAGAACCGCCCCTCGGAATCGTCGTGGAGCGACGACACCTCCATCATGGACTATGCCAACGATGACAACTACTACACCTGCTGGCGCTCGTTCCCGCGGGTGAAAGAACCCTTCTGGGAAGTGGAGCTGGGCTACAATCGCGCCATCGACATGATTGTGCTCACCGAACCGGAGGGTGGTGTCATCCGCGAATATCGACTGCAGTACAGAACGGCCAACGGCGAATGGCAGACGCTTTTCGACGGAGCTGCTCCTACACGCAACCGCGTGAAAATACATCGCTTCGACCCCGTGGTGGCCGACTTTGTCCGCATCACCATCACACGTAGCCAAGGTGCGCCCGCCATCGCCGAGTTCGGCGTTTACGAGCCACTTTAAGTTTCAGACTTCAGCGCACATCAGTGCTTGCGCCCTCTGCCGAAAACACGCTCCTCGACGTATTGGAAAACAACGAAGAGCACCGGTACAACCAGCAGTAGGGCAATGGTGCCGACAAACATTCCGCCGATAGTTCCCACGCCCAGCGAACGGTTGCCGTTTGCTCCTACGCCGTTTGCCAGCGCCAGTGGCAGCAGACCGAGTATCATCGTCATAGATGTCATCAGGATGGGACGCAGACGTACACCGGCTGCACTCATGGCTGCCATCACGATGGACATGCCTTGGCGTCGACGCTCCGAGGCGTACTCCGTAAGCAGAATGGCCGTCTTGGCCAGCAGACCGATAAGCATGATCAGACCGGTCTGCATGTAGATGTTGTTCTCCAATCCCCACATTCGTGCGAAGATAAACGAGCCAGCCAAACCGAACGGCACGCCCATGATGACGGCCATCGGGATGAAAAGACTCTCGTAGAGCGCGCACAGGATGAGGTAGATGAAGACAATACAGATGATAAATACGATGGTGGTTGTGTTGGTCGCACCTGCCTCCTCGCGTGTCATACCTCCGAATTCATATCCATAACCTTCAGGCAGAACATTCTCAGCCGAACGTCGTATGGCTTCGATAGCCTGTCCGTTGCTGTAACCCTCGGCTGCCGTTCCGCTCACCGAGATGGATGGGAAGAGGTTGAAACGCGACAATGTCTCTGAGCCATAGATTGACGTAAGCTTTACGAACTGTCCCACAGGCGCCATCTCGCCCGTCGACGTCTTGACATATATGTTGTCGAGCGATTCTGTGTCGAGTCTGTATTCTGGCGATGCCTGCACCATCACACGGTAGAGTTTCGTGAAGCGGTTGAAGTTTGAGGCATACGTACCACCGATGTATCCCGAAAGTGTGCTCAGCACATCACCTGGCGAAACACCGCTGCGCTTGCATCGTGCTGCATCCACCTCTATTCTGTATTGCGGATAGCGCATGCTGAAGTTGGTGTAGGCACGTGATATCTCAGGCTGACGGTTCATCTCGTCAATCATCTCCTGCGTGAAATGCTGCAGTTGTTCCATGTCGCCGCCTTTCTTGTCCTGGATGTACAGCTCGAATCCGTTTGTGCGTCCAAAGCCGGGAAGCATGGCTTGCGTGTTCACCTGAATTTTTGCATTTGTGATGTCTGCGGTTCTGCGATAGATTTCTTCCATCACACTCTGCACATCGTCGCCTTTTCCTTTGCGTTCACTCCATTTCTTCAACTTGATAGTGATGTTGCCGTTCGACGACGATTGGTCAAAACCGATACTGCTACCTGCAACCACTGAATAGACGCGCAATTGTGGTATGTCTTGTATGCGTCGTTCCACTTCCTTCAGAATGCCGTAGGTCTGTTGCATGCTACTGCCAGGCGATGCCTGCACGTTGACGAACACCGTTCCCATATCCTCGTTAGGTACTAAGCCGGTCTTTGTCGTTCTCATCAACCATATCAGTCCCACGACGGCCACGACAACGCTCATTGCTGTGAGCCAACGATGATGGAAGAGACTCGTAACTCCGCGCTTGTATTTGCGGACCATGCGTGCAAATGCAGCATCGAAAGCCATGTGGAAACGCGAAGAGAAGCTCAGTTTGCTTGTGTCCTCGGCATGTGGCTGCATGATGAGTGCACACAGAGCCGGACTCAGTGTGAGGGCGTTGAGGCACGATATGGCTACTGCGATGGCCATCGTAAGTCCAAACTGTGTGTAGAATGTTCCTGTTACACCACCCAAGAAACACACAGGAATGAACACAGCCATGAAGACGAGCGAGGTGGTGAACAGTGCAGCCGTAATGCCATGCATGGCATCGACGGTGGCGTCGTAGGCCGAGCGATAACCTGCATCGAACTTCGCCTGTACGGCTTCCACCACAACGATGGCATCATCAACCACAGTGCCGATGACGAGAACTAAGGCAAAGAGTGTCAGCATGTTGAGACTGAACCCAATCAAATAAAGGAAGGCGAATGTGCCGATGAGCGACACTACGATGGCCACTGTGGGGATGAATGTGGAACGCAGGTTCTGCAAGAAGAGATAGACCACCAACACCACGAGCAGAAGTGCTTCGAAAAGCGTTTCCAGCACACTGGCAATGGAGGCGTCCAAGAAGTCTTTCTTGCTCTCAAGGTCTTCTATTACAACGCCGGGGGGCAGCGATTTGCGTATCTCTTCCACCTCCTTGTCCACTTCGGTGATAATTTCGTTTGCGTTCGAGCCGGGCGTCTGGTTTATCATGATGTTGATGCCCGGATGTCCGTTGGTCTCACCAATGATGTTGTAGTTTTGCGCGCCAAGTTCTACGGTTGCCACGTCCTTCACGCGCAGCACCTCGCCGTTGGGAAGCGACTTGATGACCATTTCCTCGTAGTCGCTTTCTTCCTCATATCTGCCGCGATATTTCAGTACGTATTGAAAGGTATTCTGCGATTCGGCTCCGAGTGTGCCAGTGGCAGCTTCGACGTTCTGCTCGTCGAGCACTTTTGTGATATCGGAAGGCACCACACCATAGCGCGCCATCTTCGATGGGTCGAGCCAGATGCGCATCGAGTAGTCGGCTCCCATCACGTTCACTTCGCCCACTCCCATGATACGTGACAGGCGTGGTTCGATGTTGATTTTGGTGTAGTTGGCCAGGAAGTTGCGGTCGAACATGTCGTCCTCGCTGTAGAGCGTCAGCTGTTTGATGTTGCTCGTCTGTCGTTTGCGCACGGTGAGTCCGCCTTTCACCACGTCGCTCGGCAGTCGTCCCTGCACGGTGGCTACGCGGTTCTGCACGTTCACCATGGCCATGTCGGCGTTGGTGCCTTGGCGGAAGAAGACTGAGACGTTGGCGTTGCCGGTATTGGAAGCGCTCGACGAGATGTACATCATTCCTTCCACGCCGTTGATGGCTTCTTCGAGCGGTACGATGACACTTTTCTGCACCGTCTCGGCATTGGCACCCGTGTACGATGCACTTACGCGCACTGTCGGTGGTGCTATTTCGGGAAACTGCTCGAGTGGAAGGCGTGAGAGGCCGATGAGGCCCAGCAATACGATGAGTACGGAGATTACGCCGGCCAGGATGGGGCGGTCTATGAAGGTTCTGACTTGCATGTTGTGGCTTCCTTAGTTATTTTTCTGTGCCTACCTCTATGCCCTCGCGCATGAGGCCTGCTCCTTCGGCAATTATCACATCGCCCGGTTCCAGTCCGCTCTCGATGACGTATTCTTGTCCGTTGTTCGAAGGAAAGACCTCCACGGGTGCGGCCTTTGTGCGTCCGTCCACCACCTTGTAGACGAAGTATCTGTTCTGCAGCTGAGTGGTGGCATCTTGCGGTATCACGATGCAGTCTTTCAGCGAAGTCGACATCACCACGCGGGCGCTGCCGCCGTTGTGGAGCAGGTGTCGCGGATTGTCAAACACGGCGCGTATGTTCACGGCGCCTGTGGCTGCGTCAACGGTGCCGCTCACGGCGTCTATGCGTCCCGGCGTGTCGTAGAGATTGCCGTTGCCCAGCCGCAGTTGCACGGGCGGCGCCTGTCGAATGTACTCGTCGAGCGAGCCGTACTCCTCAATCAGGTCGATGCTTTGGTTCTCGGTGATGGAGAAATAGACATACATCTGGCTGTCGTCGGCCACCGTCACGAGGGGCTCGCTGATGTTGCTGCTGACCAGCGCCCCCACGTGGTAGGGTATCATCGAAGCGGAGCCGCTGACGGGACTCTTCACCTCGGTGTACGAGAGTTGCCAGCGTGCGTTGGCTTCCGCAGCCTTTGCCTCGGCCAGCGCTGCTTCGGCTTCACCCAGTTTGTTGCGCGTGGTCTGCACGGTGAAGTCCGAGACGATATCGTCGTCCTTCAGCGACTGCTGGCTTTCCATGTTCAGCCGGGCGGTCTGCAACTGTGCTTCCGCTGTCTTCACCTTGGCCGATGCCACCCTCAGTGCCATTTCGAAGGGCACCTGATCTATGACGAAGAGGGTCTGTCCGCGTTTCACCTGCTCACCCTCGCGGATGCAAATCTTGGTGATGCGGCCCGAAACCTGGGGCCTTATTTCCACAATCTGTCGCCCCGTCATCGTGGCTGTCAGTTCTTTCTGAAGCGTATAGTCGGTGGTCGTCACGTTCATCGTTTTGTAGATGGCTGCGTCGCCGGACTTCTTCACCTCTTTTTTGTCACATGACGTGGCCAGCACTGTCAGCAGTGCGAGACCCCATCCGATATGATTTTTTTTCATATAGTTTTGGATTGTTTTTTCGTTTTTGCACCACAAAGTTACGATTTTAGATGCAGAAAATCAAACCCTGCCATGATTTTCTCTGACACAGGATTTATCTTTCTGCGTGGTGGGGTAATGTGGATGTCCTGAAATCGGAAGATTTTATCGCGCTGGTCTTTCTGAGGGGTGGCGAGAAACGGCATGAGATTGTGTGAGAATGGATGCCCTCCGCTGCGTTGAGGTGATGAACTGAAAAAGTTGGAAATTTAAGCGCTTGATTCTCAGTATTTCGATTTTTCACTCGCCGATTGATTGTGCCAATGTTTTCCTGTCGGAATGCGCTTTTCGGAAAAACGCACCGTGGTGCGATGGTTGTCGCAACACAGTGCGTCATCTTTCGCATCACGCCGAAAACGACATTTTCTCTCTTTCTTTCGAAAAGAAATGAAAGAGGTGTAAAGATTATTTGCCTGTATTGGCCTCTCCGGTCAGGAGTTGGTATGCCAACCGTTCGTCGCCGTTTGCCACGTGGATGATGCCACAATAGCTGAAATTGTACTTCTCGAGCAAGTGACGCATGATGAGGTTGTCTCGGTGTGTGTCCATGCGCAGGTTTGTGCATCGTTCCAGGGCAAAGTTCATGATGGTGTCGAAGATGCCTTTGCTGCCGTGTTTGGCGGCTATGCGGTGGATGACATAGTAGGGGAGTGTGTCGTCAATCCACGCTCCGCCTTCGATGACGGCGTAGGTGGGCTCGGGCGAGGCCAGGAATGCGAAGGTGGCCACGGCGCGCTGCGTCTGGGGCTCGATGACGAGAAAACTGCCCTGCCGCTCGATGTCTCGGCGGAAGACCTCGGTGTTCGGATAACTCGGGCTCCACTGGCGCATGTTGCCGTTGGCACGCATCGTCTGCCGCCCCTCGTCGGCTAGCTGTAACATGGTGGGAATATCAGCCTCGCAGGCAGGTCGCACAATGAAATTCTGGACTTCTGTTTGCATCAGATTTGGAAGTTTTCGGCAAAATTACAAATTTCGGGCGAAAAAGATTTCATCATTAGGAAAATAAAACATATATTTGCATCATAAAAACCAAATTCTGTTTAATCCTTAAATCAAACTGACGAAATGGCAAATTACAAGATTATTGACATTCAGGGTGTAGGCGAAGTCTATGCCGAAAAACTCATCGCAGCCGGTATCAAGATGACAGACGACCTGCTGGAGAAGTGTGCAAAACCCGCTGGCCGCAAGGCACTGGCCGAGGAAACGGGCATCAGTCCCAAGTTGATTCTGACGTGGACAAACCATGTCGACCTCTATCGCATTCAGGGTATAGGCCCTCAGTTTGCCGAACTGCTGGAGGCTTCTGGCGTGGACACCGTAAAGGAACTCAAGCATCGCGTGGCTGAGAACCTGCAGAAGAAGCTCGTGGAAGTGAACGAGGCCAAGAATCTCACAAACCGTGTTCCCTCAGTGGGCGAGGTGCAGAAGATGATTGACCAAGCCAAGGAACTCCCCGGCGTGGTAGAATACTGATTTATAATTCTTCAACACCCACGCTTGTGGGTGTTGAAGAATAACTGTTATAAACTATTGAAAAATTCGATCCTTCAGACTTTTAGGAACACTTTCTTGCGATACAGAAAATAGAGGAAAAGCCAGCATACGGTGATGTATGCAGCCTGTGAAAAGAAGTATCGCGATGCTTCGGGCATCAGCCCAATCAAACCACCGAAGATGCCTTTCGAGGTGTATGAGAAGTTGATGAATCGCTGCCCCAGATAGATTGTTATGGAATTCATGCCGATGACAGTGAAGAAAAGTGTCCAACGGCGCCACCGTTTCACGTCGATGAGGTAATAGAAAAGCGCAAACATCAGCGTCGAATAAGCACCCACCACCATCACAAACGAACTGGTCCACATTTTCTTATTGATGGGGAAGACGGTGCTCCATGCCAGCCCTATCACCAGCAAGGCCACGCCAGCCATCAGCAGTCCCAACGATTTCTTTCCGGGTGTCAGCCCCTCGCGGTCGCTCTTCACCCATTCTCCGGCAAACATACCCAGCAGTGCCGTTCCGATGGCAGGTATGGTTCCTAAAATGCCTTCCGGGTCGATGTCGCCATAATATATCCGTCCAGGCAAGAGTATGCGGTCGACATAACCTACAATCGAGCCACGCGCCGAGAAGATGTCAGCCCCTTCGGCATCTGGTGCAGGTATGAAACCAGCCAGCAGCCAATAGCTCACCAGCAACGCTGCGGTTATCCAGCAACGCGACTTCCAGCCTGTGTGCATATAGATGAGCGCCCCGAACATCCATGCCAAACCGATGCGACCCAGCACACTGGCATATCGAAAATTGCTGAAGTCCAGGTCCAGCAGTCCGTTGTAAATCATTCCCAGCAGCACCAATGTCAATCCGCGGCGCACTACCTTCCAGTGAATCGCACCCTCGCTGCGCCCCATCGCCCTCTGTTTCGAAAGTGAAAACGGGAACGAGATGCCTGCAATGAAAAGGAAAAGAGGAAAGATGGTATCGTGATGAGCAAGTCCATGCCACTCCACATGATCCATCTGTCTGGCCAGCGATTCCGTAAACCCACAAGGCATCCATTGCGCTAATGCTGCCAGCAGGCCCGCGCCGCCCATAATAAACAACATGTCGAAACCTCTCAGTGCGTCAATCGACATCAGTCGACCCTCGCTTTCTGTCGTCTTCTTCAGGTCTTTCATAGATTAAGAATGTATAATAATTATGGACAAAGATAGCGAAATCGCAGCGGACCGGCAAGCGCTGAGACACGTTTTTCGTACAATCACTTTGAGATTCGACGTTTTCTCTGTAATTTTGTAACAGTAATCAAACCTCAGCGGCATGAACGAGCCCATAATAACAAGCCCACAGAACCCTCGCATCAAAAGACTGATGCAACTTCAGCAGAAATCGTCCGAACGACGTGCAGAAGGACTCTTTGTCGTCGAGGGAGCACGCGAACTCATGCATTGCATCGAAGCCGGGTACACCGTCGAGACAATCTACTTCTTGCCACGTCTTGCATCCAATCTTCCTCCGACCGTGGCCCGATTCATCGAGCAGAACCCACAGCGAAGCCTTGCTGTTTCCGAGACCGTCTATGAAAAGATAGCCTATCGTGGTTCCACCGAAGGCGTTCTTGCCGAGGTCGTGGCGCGCAACATATCGCTCGACGAACTTGTTCTGCCTGCCGACCCGCTGCTCGTTGTCCTCGAAGGAGTGGAGAAACCGGGCAACATCGGCGCCGTACTGCGTAGTGCCGATGCCGCCGGAGTTCATGCCGTAATTCTCTGCGATACGCCCACCGACCTTTACAATCCCAATCTCATACGCAGCTCGCTCGGCGCCCTTTTCACCGTACCTTGTCTCGCCTGCACCTCGGAACAATGCATTCGTTTCCTCAAGCAGAATTCCATTCAGATTCTCACAGCCCAGCTGCAGGACTCTGCCCTCTATTACGACACCGACATGCGTCGCCCGACGGCGCTCGTCATGGGTACCGAGGCGACGGGACTCACCGACCAGTGGCGTCAGGCAGCCGATGCCCACATACGCATTCCCATGCTCGGACAGCTCGACTCCCTCAACGTCTCCGTCTCCACAGCCATCCTGCTTTACGAAGCCGTACGCCAGCGCAGATCATGATATTATAAAAGGTGGTTCGAAAACACACTGTGCTTTTCAACGAAACGCACCGTGGTGAAACAAGCAACGCAGCGTGGTGCGACGGCTGTCGCACCACGCTGCGTTTTCATTCGTTCCCAAATCGTTTTTGGTTGTTCCTCTTAATAGTTCTGCCGGAGATTGTTGGCGAGAAAGGGCTCGAGCCAACTGGGTTCAACACCGCGTCGCCGGGCATAGTCGTTGAGTTGCTGGGTAGTGATGGGTCCTATGGCGAAGTGTCGGGCTGCAGGGTGCGAGATGATGAGTCCGCTGGTGGTAGCGTGGGGGCGCATGGCTCCGTGGCTGGTGAGGGTGATTCCGAGTTCCTGGAAACGGAGGATGCTGTCGATGAGAAAGTTAATGCTTTGGTCGGGCAGGGATGGATAGCCCACGGCCGGGCGCAGGCCTTGGTATTTCTCTTGGAAGAGTTCCTGCGGTGTGAGGTGCTCGTCGGGCGCAAATCCCCAGATGGTTCGGCGCACTTCTTCGTGTCCTTTCTCGGCGGTGGCTTCGGCGAGCCGGTCGGCAAGGGTCTGGGCGAGCATTCTGCGATAGTCGTCGTTCGTGTCCCACGCTTCCATCTTAGCATCGACGGTGGAGCAGAAGATGCCGATTCTACCGGATTTGCCTTGCGATACGGGTGGCACGAAGTCGGCCAGAGAAAGGCATGGCTCGTCGGGGCGCGTGTGCTGCTGTCGCAAGAGTGGCAGGCGTAGGTTTACTTCGGGCAGCAGGATGTCGTCGCCGTCGCTCATGGCTTCTTGCAGCGAGACGCGGAAGTATGTCTGCAGGTTCGCTTCGTCCCATTGACGTAGCAGGCTGAGAGCATCTTCGTAAAGTCGGCAGGCTTCTGTGGCTCGGGCTTTCTCATCATCGGAAAAGCTGGCAAGCCATCGCTGACGGCAGGGGATGCAATCGTGGATATGTGCGACGGAAGCGAGGTGGGTGGGGAGGCTCCAGGCATGAAAGAAGTAACTCCAGTTGATGTAGGGTGCAGTCTGCCGAATGCGGTATGAGAGGGTCTGCATCATTGGTCGGGGTTCTCTGTGTAGCCTTGGTATTTGGGGGGCAGGGCACTCATGATTGTTTCGTAGCTCTGCTGCATTGTCTGACGGACGTTCTCGGGCCCTTTTCCATAAGGTGGAATAGGGGTGTGGATGGTCATTCGCAGTGGTTGCCAGGTGAGGAAGGAAATGCCTTGCTGGCGGCTGAGAATGTCGAACGAGCCGTTGATGGTAATGGGTACGACGGTGAGTTGCAATTCGTCAGCCAGTTGGAAAGCGCCTCGACGGAATAGACCCATATGTCCGGTAAAGGTGCGGGAGCCTTCGGGAAATACGACGAGGCTGGTCCCGTCACGCAGGACTTGCTCACCCTGTTCGTAGGTGTGTTGAATGCCTTTCGGCCCGCTCTTGTCAACGCTGATGTGTCCTGCGCTTCGACATGCTCGTCCGACAAGGGGTATGCGGAAGAGAGATTTCTTCATCATCCACTTGAAATTTCGCCCGAGGAAGCCGTAAACAAGAAAGATGTCGTAAGGACCTTGGTGGTTGGCAACAAAGACGTAGGAGGTGTTTGGGTCAAGATGTTCGCGGCCTTCGACTTTCACTGGAATGAGCATCACCCAGCACATGAGGCGACTCCATATCATAGGGGGATAGTAGCCCCAGAAGTGCGCGCTGCCGAGTGTGCAGCCTATGGTGGTGACGATGGCGGTGAGGGCTGTCGCGACTAACAGTATGGGAGCGGCCACCAGCAGTTGATAGGTGCGATAGAGGTATTTCATTGTAGTGGTGTGATGCTTTGTCAGTCGCCCTTGAGCTGTTGCTCTCGGATCTTTTCCATGTTAGCCTCTGCTGCTTTCAGATATTCCTTCACGTAGGGATGGTTCATGAAGTAGGGCGAGGCGTGGGTGGTTATTTCCTCTATCAGCGGATTGAGTACGGGGAATCGGAAATTGCTGGTAAGTATCATGAAGATGCCTGGACCGAGCACATTGTTTGAGTTCGTCAGGATGAATCTTGTCACGAGTCGGTCGTTCTGCTCGGCCAGTCCGTCGGCTTCTTCATTCAGTAGCTCGTTTATTTCGTCGATGTCCATGCCTGCCATAATCATTTGTGCTTCTTTCTGGGGAAGTTCTGCCAGTTGGGCATCGAGTTGTGTCTTGCGTCGGATGAAGTTCGTCAGGCTGTCGTTGAGTGGAGTTCCGGTGGCGCTCTGTGTTGTCTCGTCGATTTTCATGCTCACCTGCCCTTGCTCGATGACTATTGGCATCACGCTGGCATCGCCCAGAAAGACGTTGGCCATCATTGTGGAATCGAAGATGCCTCCGAAGCGGAACTTGCCGTGTACGACGCTTGACGAGTCGATGGTCTGCATCTCATCGTTCTGGTAAACTTTCAGATAGAGCGTCTGTCCTTCGAGACTTTCCACGGTGGATGTGCCGTTCACCACATATTGCGTGGAGCACGATACCATGGCCAGCAATGCTGGCAACGCGAAAGTCAGACAGATTCGTTTCATTCTCTTTTCTTCAATTCAAGCAAACAAAGATACGTCATTTGTGCCGAATGATGAAGAAATTTTAATTTTATTAAGAGTTGTTTAACTTTTCTAACTCTGAGGGAATGCGCCAAGCGGTGTAAAACTCGAGTACGCAGCCGATGGCGAGCGCTACCATCCATTCGTTGCGGCGGAACGGACCGTAGTTGAATTCCTGCATGCTGAGACCTACGAGTGTGAGGATGAAGAAGAGACTTGCCATTATTTGCTGGCGACGCAAACGGCGGATTGTAAAGTTGTTACCTTCATATTGAGCCCGCAGTCGCATCAGGCAGAAGAACATTGTACCCAATCCGAAAACGTAGAGCGCCAGTCGGGTGTCGAACATTCTCACCACAAGTCCAGTCAGCATCAGTATGGCGCCCAGACGGAATATCAGGTTCTCCCAGGTTGAAAGTTCTCTCATGGCTCTGTGGTTATTGCTGTGGTGGTGTCTGCAGGTGCCTCCGGACGCTCTTCATCGAGCACTACGAAGATATCTTCGTTTTCTCTATGCATCAGGTATTTCTCTCGTGCCAGCCGCTCCACAGCCATCGGGTCGCTCTCCATTTCGCGGAGGCGTTTATCGTCGTTGTTATATTGCTCCTTGCAGTTTGCTATCTCGCTGTTCAGTTCGCGCAGCACCACCTTCCGTTTGTGACGGTTCCAAAAGCTGTTGTCGTCGGCAAATCCCACGATAAGCACTATGATGGCGCCCACAATCCAATATTTGGCGCGCCCCATCCATGACCATACGTAATCTATCTTGCTCATTTGGTCTCAGAAAGAATTGTTTTTGCAAAAGTACGAAAAAAGGGGCATCCTGCCACAAGAATACTCAGTTTTTTTTCTTAATTTTGCCGAAAGAATCCCAAGTATAATGGAAGAATATATCGTATCGGCACGAAAATACCGTCCACTGACCTTTGATTCGGTGGTTGGTCAGCGTGCACTTACCACCACACTTCGCAACGCCATCGCTACGGGCAAGCTTGCCCACGCCTACCTTTTCTGTGGTCCGCGTGGCGTTGGTAAAACCACTTGCGCCCGCATTTTTGCTAAGACCATCAACTGTCTGACGCCTACGGCCGACGGCGAGGCATGTGGCGAATGTGAGAGCTGCCGCTCGTTCGACGAACAACGCTCGATGAGCATCCACGAACTCGATGCCGCCAGCAACAATTCGGTCGAGGACATCCGCGAACTGATAAAGCAGGTGCAGATTCCACCACAGATAGGTCGTTACAAAGTCTTCATCATCGACGAGGTGCACATGCTTTCCAGTGCGGCCTTCAACGCTTTTTTGAAGACCCTCGAGGAGCCGCCATCGAATGTCATTTTCATTCTCGCGACCACCGAGAAACATAAAATTCTGCCCACCATCCTGAGCCGTTGCCAGGTGTACGACTTCCAGCGCATTACCATTCAGGACATCGTATCGCACCTCCAGCGTGTGGCTCAAAAGGAGGGATATACTGCCGAACCCGATGCACTCAACCTGATAGCCCGTAAGGCCGATGGCGGAATGCGCGACGCGCTCTCCATCTTCGACCAGATGGTAAGCTTCACCGGTGGCAACCTCACTTATCAGCTCGTCTGCCAGAATCTGAACGAACTGAATGCCGAGTATTACTTCCGCCTTGTAGATCATTTCCTGAAAGGGGAGGTTGAACCATGCTTACTATTACTCAACGAGATATTGTCGAAGGGATTCGACGGTGGCAACTTTATGTCCGGACTTGCCAGCCATTTGCGCGACTTGCTCGTCAGTCGCGACGAACAGACGCTGCCTCTGCTCGAGACCAGCGAACAGATGCGCTCGCGATATCATGAGCAGGCCATGCGATGCAAACCGCGTTTTCTCTATCGCGCTATTAAGCTGTGCAACGACTGCGACCAGAACTATCGCACCAGCCGCAACAAGCGTCTCCAATTGGAGATTTGCCTTATTCAGACGACACAGCTTTCCGACGATGATTCGCCCGGTGCGGGGCTTCGCCCTGCGAAGATTTTGAAACCCAAATTCGACCAGCTGGCCGCCAAACGTAAGGCCGAGCCGGTCACCGAGAAGCAAGTAAATCCTGCTCCGACACCTGTTCAGCCTGTTGCCGTTCCCGTGCAGCCGGCCGAGAACGCTTCGTCGCCCATAGAACGTCTGCGCCAGACCTCTGAGCCTGCCATCCCAAAGATGGTGCTCAAGAATTTCTCTACGCGCCGCAAGCCCGAGCAAACGGCCGATGCCGCTCCGATGCAGTCAGCCCAGACGGCAGCCCAACACATGGTCACACCGCTCTCCGACGATGCGGTCTATGCTGCATGGTTTGCGCTCATCAACCAGATGCCGCAAGAGCACAAGGCGCTCTCGCTGCGCATGAAAGACATGAAACCCGTCGTCACCGGAAACAGTTCGCTCAGCCTCACCGTCTCCAACCACCATGTGGCTGAAAATCTGAAACAACTCATGCCGCGCATAGAGCGTTTCCTGAGCAGCCGTTTGCAGAACGATGATTTGCACATCGATGTTTCCGTGGCTGAAGCGCAGCAAGTGGAGGTCCTTGCCAGCAAGCCCGAGCGTCTTAAAAAGATGTTCGCGCGTAATGCGTCACTCCGCACGTTGGCCAGCAATCTGAATCTCGAATTAGAGTAAATTCCTTCTGTTTGTCCGTAAATCGGAAGATTCTCATCTTCTGCACGTTGCGAGGGGCCTCAAAAACTGCTGTGAGATGCAGTGAGAATGAGTGTCCTTCGCTGCGACGTTGTGTGCATCTGAAAATGTCGGAATCACAACCTCTTGATTCTCAATACTCGCAAATTTTGCGTTTTCAACTTTGTTCCCATGAAATAGCTTCGGAAACAAGCATCAAAAAGAAACGCACCACGGTGCGACGGGTGTCGCAGCGTGGTGCGTTGGCCTACGAAACATGTTCCGACGGCCTGAATTTTGTTCGGAATCGAATTACGCAGAGATAAATGTAAGCAATCTTTCCCTCCGGGATTTGCTACATATCGTGATGCAGCAGGCGGTATTCTGCCATCTCGGCATAGCGTGTTCCGGGTCGTCCGTAGTTGGCATAGGGGTAGATGCTGATGCCGCCTCGGGGTACGAAAAATCCCGTAACCTCGATGTATTTCGGGTCGAGCAGCTGGATGAGGTCCTTCATGATACGGTTCACGCAGTCTTCGTGAAACTCGCCGTGGTTGCGGAACGAGAACAGGTACAGTTTCAGACTCTTGCTCTCCACCATGCGCTGGTCGGGCAGGTAGTTGATGCGAATCTCTGCAAAGTCGGGCTGTCCCGTGATGGGGCAGAGGCTGGTGAACTCGGGGCAGTTGAATCGCACCCAGTAGTCGTTTTCGGGATGTTTGTTCTCGAAGGCTTCGAGCACCTCGGGAGCATATGTCTGTTTGTATTCGGTCTTTGTGCCCAGGGCATGCAGTCCTTCTTCTTTTCTTGAATTCATGGGTTAAAGTTCAAAAAACGAAATGGTTTGAGTGTTGCTTCATTCAAAATCTCTCTTCAGAAATTGTTCAAGGCCGCGTCGGCGCAGCTGGCAGGCGGGGCAGTGGCCACATCCGTCGCCAACGATGCCGTTGTAGCAGGTGAGCGTCTTATACCTTATTATATTATATACGCCGAGTTGTTCGGCCAGCGCCCATGTCTGCGCTTTATCAAGCCACATGAGCGGCGTGTGGATGCGGAATTGTTCGCTGAGGGCAAGATTGAGTGTCACGTTGAGACTCTTGACGAAGGCGTCGCGACAGTCGGGATAGCCGCTGAAATCGGTCTGTCCCACGCCGGTCACCAGGTCGTAGATTCCGCGCTGGCTGGCATAGACAGCAGCAATGCTCAGGAAAAAGAGGTTGCGACCGGGAACAAAGGTGGTGGGGCATTCCGCTTCGGGGTCTTTCTCCGCTTCGATGCTCATCGACGGGTCTGTGAGGCTACATCCCTGACTGAGCGAGGGGATGAAGGGAAGTTCCATGCAGTGCCATTCCACACCTGCTTCGCGAGCCAGTTCGCGAGCCACCTCCACCTCGTTCTTGTGGCGTTGTCCGTAGATAAAACTCAGGGCCTCTACGTGCTCAAAACGCTCTCGAGCCCAGTAGAGACAGGTTGTGCTGTCCTGTCCGCCCGAGAAGACCACCAACGCACGGCTTCCCGTTGTCGGTTTCATAGTTCCTGTATTTTCAGTGGATTGTATGATAGGTCGGTATCATAAACGTCGGTGCCCTCGATTTTTTTCACGAATCGTACCACGCGAATGGTCACGGGCAGCATCACAACTTCGTAGGCCGTCTTTGTGCACACCTGCAACGCCATGAGCTTCAGGAGGTCGGGGATGGGTATGAGTCCGTAGAATGCTATCGGGAAGAAGATGAGACTGTCGGCTCCCTCGCCCCAAAGTGTGGATGCGATGGCGCGCAGCGAGAAATTTCGACCCTGCTGTCTCACTTTCATACGGCTCATCACATAGGCGTTGACGAAACTGCCTGTCAAGAAGGCCAGAAACGATGCGACGGCAATGCGCGGTGCAAGTCCGAACACGAAGTTGAAGTGTGGTTCGCTTTCTTTCCAGTAGTCGGCGGCAGGCAGCATCACTGCCAGTTGACCAAGTGTGACTACGATGAAGTTCATCAGAAAGGCCGTCCAGATGATGAGACGTGTCTTTCGGTAGCCCCACACCTCGCATATGCAGTCGTTAAGAATATACGAGATAGGAAAACACAACACACCCGCCGTCATGGTGAAACGGCCAAACTGCAGAATTTTTGTTTCCAAAAGGTTACTTGCAATTAAGCAAGTCGTCAAAAGTATCCCCATAATCATGAAGGATACACTCACATTTTTGCGCTGTATCATTTATTCTTGTTTTTTTGAAAAGAGGTTACCAAGCACTCTTAATGTCTGCAAAATTAGTAGATCTTGCTGTAATATGCAAATTTATAGGGCTGAAATATTCAGCTCTATCCGTATGAATGTTGAAAAACGACAGAAGTCTGAGTGTTGAAGGATTGCTCTCGGCCTAATGTCTGAGGGTGAAATTATTGTGTTCTTTCCTCGTCGAAGATGCGGTCGAAAACGTGACGAAGCCTCTCCTCGTCGGCAATCAGATGACGAAGTTGCTCGAGTCGCTCGGTGTTTGGCGAGGGGTCGAAGAGCAGTTTCAGATAGCCCTGCGGCCCGTATTTCTCAATCAGATGAAGTCGGAAACGCTCCCAGTGACCTGTGCGGTCGAGTTCGGGATAGTGTTTCATGCCGAACTGCACGGTGCGTCGGCAGATATGTTCAGGCTCCACGTCGCGGTCGGCTTCGGCAACGATGCGTCCGTAGATGCTGCGTGGTGGGTAGCTGGCCGAGGCACGATGGTCTTCCACAGCCTGTCGCATCGTCTCGATTTCGTCTTCGTTGAACCATCGCAGCAGCCGACGGTCGCCAGAAAGAATCTCGCCACTCAGCAGATGGTGCGTCTCCCGTGGTCCCTCCAGACCCAGGTCGTGATAGGCTGCCACAGCATAGGCCATGTTCGCGTCGACACCCGTCTGGCGAGTCAGTTCCAGCGAACTTGCTATCACTTGTGCGACATGGTTGCGATTGTGTGCGAGATCGAAGTCGTCATAGCGCGGAATGATTTCCTGTTCCACGAATCTCACCAACGATTCCTCTGGCTTTACGGATTTTGTCTGGTCTGCCATCTTTTCAGCCGTTATTTGCTCATGCAAATTTACAAAATTCCGCGTGTCCGGCGTCTCCTCTGCACAATTTTTTATAATTTTGCATGGAAGATAATTATAACTCAAAAACTCCCGAACATGAAACTTGTCATACTCGACGGATTTGCAGCCAATCCCGGCGACATACCTTCCGATCCTCTCATGCAACTGCACGATGCTGACGGTCGTCTCGTTGAGACTGTCATATACGACCGCACTTCGCCCGAGGATGTTGTTCCGCGTGCCCAGGGTGCCGAGATGGTAATGACGAACAAGGTGGTCATCTCGCGAGAGGTCATGCAGCAGTTGCCCGCTCTGCGATACATCGGTGTGCTGGCCACCGGATACAATGTGGTCGATATAGACGAAGCCCACCGCCGCGGAATTGTGGTAACCAATATCCCGGCCTACAGCACTTCGTCAGTGGCGCAGATGGTCTTTGCGCACCTTCTCCATATCACCCATCATGTGGCCGAACATGCCCAGGCCGTACGCGACGGTCGTTGGCAGTCGGCCCCCGATTTCTGTTTCTGGGATTCGCCGCTCCTCGAACTGGCAGGTCTGCGCCTCTGCATTGTCGGTCTCGGAAACATCGGGCAGGCCGTGGCACGCATCGGACAGGCCATGGGAATGGATGTGATGGCGTGGAGCAGCAAGTCGGAAAACCAGCTCGAGGTGCTCGGCATTCGTAAGGCCCAGACGCTCGAGGAACTCTTCCGTCAGGCCGATGTGCTCAGCCTTCATTGTCCGCTCACCCCCGAGACGCATCATTTGATATGCCGAGAGACGCTCGCATGGATGAAGCCCACTGCCATATTGATAAACACCGGTCGCGGTCCGCTTGTAGACGATGCAGCACTGGCCGAGGCGCTCAACGACGGACGTCTATATGCCGCAGCGCTCGACGTGCTCACTCAGGAACCGCCGCGTCAAGGGTCGCCCCTCATCTCAGCCCGCAACTGTTTCATCACGCCCCATATTGCATGGGCAACGCGGCAGGCTCGCGAGCGACTGCAGGAGACGGCCATCAGGAATGTCGAAGCATTCCTCCACGGTCAGGAACTGAATCGCGTCTGACGCGAAGGCATGAATACTAAAAAGGCGGGAGAAGCTCAGATGAGCCTTTCCCGCCTTTTCTATTATATTTATAATGTAGTGCAGTGCGACGCATGTCGCACCGTGCTGCGTAGCCTGTCGCACCGTGGTGCGACGCCCGTCGCAACGTGTTGCGTTTTCGCACGCACCACGCTCTCAGGGTACGAGCACTTTCTGCAGACCGTCAATCACACCCTGAATCTGGTTGGCTGCATCAATTACCTTGTTGCCGGCCTTGCTCAGTACGCCTTTGGCCATATAGCCCAGGCTTTTCCCTTTCAGCTCACCTATCTCGTGCGCTTCTTCGGTGGTGTAGTTGTATTTCTGAATACGCTTGTCAATCTTCTCGAATTTCTTCTGAACTTTCATCCACTCGTTGAAGTCGTATTCGGTTGCGTTCTGCTCGATTTCTGTCGTCAGTCCGCGCAGGTCGTTGAGTGCAGCCTCCTTGCCCGTGTGGCAGGACGTTAGCGTAGCCGCCAGTAGCAGTGCGGCGCAGAGATGGTGTTTCATTGTTTACTGCGGTTGGTTTTCTTCGGTGAGTGTGTGGAACGAGCTGCCGTCGAAGCAGTGCGTGCATATCTGCTCCTTGGGGAGGCCGATGGCTGCTACGAGGGTCTCGAGTTTCGAGAACTTGAGCGAGGTGAGTTGCAGTTGACGGGCAATCTCGTCGACCATGCGCTGATACTCGGGCGAGCCGGTGGTGGCGTATGCCGCAAGGTTGGTGTTGGCGTCTCCTTCGAAATCCTGAATTATGCGTCGTGTGATGAGCTCGAGATCGCTCTTGCTGGCGCTGTAGTTGACGAACTGGCAGCTGTAGATGAGTGGCGGACATCCGATGCGCATGTGAACTTCCTTGGCACCGAGTTCAAAGAGAGCACGGGCGTTGTCGCGCAGCTGGGTACCTCGTACGATGCTGTCGTCGCAGAAGAGCATTCGCTTGCCGGCCAGAATCTCGCGGTTGGGGATGAGCTTCATCTTGGCCACGAGGTTACGCATTTGCTGGTTGCTGGGCATGAAGGAGCGTGGCCAGGTGGGAGTGTATTTGCTGAGCCCACGCTGGTAGGGGCAGTGGTGTCCCTCGGCATATCCGACAGCCATACCGATGCCGCTGTCAGGAATACCACAGGCACAGTCGACAGGGGTGGTATCTTCGCGTCCCATCACACGGCCACATTCGTTACGGACGTATTCGGTGTTGCGACCTTCGTAGCAGCTGGTGGGGAAACCGTAGTAGACCCACAGGAAGGAACAAATCTGCATTCCACGGTTGGGGCGGCGCAGCTGTTCTACGCTGTCGGCCTTGATGCGGAGTATCTCGCCCGGACCTATATATTGTGTAGTCTCGAAACCAAGGTTGGGAAATGCCGACGATTCGCTTGTGAGGGCGATAGCATCGTTTCTGCGACCCACAACGATGGGCGTTCGGCCCCAGGAATCGCGCGCGGCGATGATGCCATCCTCGGTGAGCAGCAGCATGGAACAGCTGCCCTTGATGGAACGGTAGACGTTCTCTATACCGTCGACGAAATCCTTGCCCTTGATGATGAGCAACGCAACGAGTTCGGTGGGGTTGATGCGTCCGCTGCTGAATTCGGAGAGGTGCATGTTCTGACTAAGCAGTTGCTGGGCAAGTTCCTCGAGGTTGTTTATCTTGGCCACAGTGACCAGAGCAAAGCGCCCGAGGTGGCTGTTCATGAGCATCGGTTGCGCATCAGTATCACTGATTACGCCGATGCCTGCCTTTCCTACAAAACTGTCAAGTTCGGGCTCGAAGCGTGTCCTGAAGTAGGTGTTCTCTAGGTTGTGGATGCTACGCTTGAAGCCGTGCTCGGCGCTGTAGGTTGCCATACCGCCCCGACGTGTGCCGAGGTGCGACTGATAGTCTGTTCCGTAAAAGAGGTCTGTGGCACATTCGTGCTGCGAGACTAATCCAAAAAAACCACCCATTTTCTTTTTCTTGAGTTTTTGAGTTTATATGTTTGTTATATCCTGTTTTCTATGATGTTGGTCGTCATGCGTTGCTGACTCGGCAAGAACGGATCGAATCAGACGGCCGAGGTGAAAAATGTTTCATCGTCTCAATCAATGTATGACAATCTTCTTGCCTTAAGAATAGTTGTTTGTGTGGTTCAACACCAATTCATCCTGTCTCTGCGGAATCTTTAGACCTTAAACTAAAAGAGAATAAAGTGGGGCTGCACCTTTATGCTTGTGCAGCCCCTGACTGGATTTTCTTATTTACCGTTATTTTTCGCTTTCGCATTTTTTGCAGCACTCGCCGCTTATCAGAGCCCAGATACCAGCGGCAAGCAGACCACCCACAAATGGGCCTACGATGAATACCCACAGGTCTTTTCCTGCCTGACCACCTTCAAAGATGGCGGGACCGATGGAGCGTGCAGGGTTTACAGAAGTGCCTGTGTAGTGAATGCCTACCAAGTGGATGAGAATAAGGCTCAGACCGATGGCAAGACCAGCAAAGTTGTTCGTTGCGCCGTTTGTCTTCGATGTTGCGCCCAGCACAACCAGAACGAAGATGGTGGTGAGTACAATCTCAACAATCAGACCGTTCATCTGGCCTGCAGCACAAGCGTTGGCACCCGTAGTGGTTCCTCCTGCCAGACCGGGGCTGGTGGCAACGATGCCTGCCAGAATAGCTGCGCCGATGATGGCACCGATAACCTGTGCAACTATGTACCAGATGGTATCCTTGCAACTCAAGCGACCGCTTGCAAATACGCCCAGTGTGATGGCGGGGTTGATGTGGCAACCGCTGATGCCGCCAATGGTGTAGGCCATGGCCACAACTGCCAGACCGAATGCAATGGCTGTGCCGACAACCGATGCAGTGTCAGAACCGCAATTCAGGCTCACGGCAGTTCCGCAGCCCAGCAGAGTCAGTACCATCGTACCAACCAATTCTGCAAAATACTTTTTCATAAGCTAATTGTTTTTAAGGTGAATAATCAGAGTGACCATACGCCGGCCACATATTGTTTACTTCTCTTTCAGCAGGTCACGAATCTCAGTGAGCAGCTTCTCCTCGGCCGATGGTTCGGGTTCGGGAGCAGGCTCGGCAGGAGCTTCCTCTTTCTTCTTGGTGAGCGCTGTGATACCTTTTATAACAAAGAAGATGCACAGTGCGATAATCAGGAAGTCAACCACGTCCTGGATAAACTGACCGTAGTTCAGCGTGACGGCCTCTTTCACCACTTCCTCACCGTTCATCACAGCCTCTTTCATCACCCACTTCATGTTGGTGAAGTCAGCTCCACCTACCAGCAGACCGATGGGAGGCATGATTACGTTGCTCACGATGCTCGTGACGATTTTACCGAATGCGCCGCCAATGATAACGCCGACAGCCATGTCAACCACATTACCCTTCAGAGCGAAGGCCTTGAAATCTTGAATAAAGCTACTTTTTGCCATAACATTTGAAATTTAATAAGGTTTTCGACTGCGAATATAAAAAGAATTTTGTAATTTTGCACACGATTTAAGGAAAAAAAGAAGTGAAAAGAGCGATTTATGTTATCATCACCGTGTTTTTTGCACTGATTATGGTTGCATGCAAGAGTGCTCACTATTGTAATTGTGGATAGAAACGACTTAGAATAACATTATTTTTAACCTTTAATTCAAAAAAAGAATGGCAACAAAAGTTGGTATCAACGGTTTCGGCCGTATCGGTCGCCTCGCTTTCCGTCAGATGTTCGAGGCCGAGGGTTATGAAGTAGTAGCAATCAACGACCTGACAAGCCCCAAGATGCTTGCTCACCTCCTGAAGTATGACACAGCACAGGGTGGCTTCGCCGGTAAGTTTGGCGAGGGCAAGCACACTGTGGACTATAAGGACTCCGTGCTCGCTGAGGACGGCAAGACTGTCGTTACCCCCGGTAGCATCATCGTTGACGGTAAGGAAATCACCATCTATGCAAAGCCCAACGCAGCTGAACTGCCCTGGGGCGAACTGGGTGTAGATGTTGTACTCGAGTGCACAGGTTTCTATACCTCCAAGGCTAAGGCTTCCGCTCACATTCAGGCTGGTGCCAAGAAGGTGGTTATCTCTGCCCCTGCCGGCAACGACCTGCCCACCATCGTTTACAACGTGAACCACAAGACTCTGACGAAGGACGACACCGTTATCTCCGCTGCATCCTGCACCACCAACTGTCTGGCTCCCATGGCAGCTGCCCTCAACGCATATGCTCCCATCCAGAGTGGTATCATGTCCACCATCCACGCTTACACTGGCGACCAGATGATTCTCGACGGTCCTCAGCGCAAGGGTGACCTGCGCCGCAGCCGTGCAGGTGCTTGCAACATCGTTCCCAACTCTACGGGTGCTGCCAAGGCTATTGGTCTGGTAATTCCCGAACTGAACGGCAAGCTGATTGGTAGCGCTCAGCGTGTTCCCACCCCCACAGGTTCCACCACCATCCTGGTAGCCGTTGTGAAGGGCAAGGACGTAACTGTTGAGGGTATCAATGCAGCCATGAAGGCCGCTCAGACCGAGAGCTACGGTTACACTGAGGATCAGATCGTAAGCAGCGACATCATCGGCATGAAGTTCGGTTCGCTCTTCGACGCTACTCAGACCATGGTTAGCAAGATTGACGACGACACCTATCAGGTACAGGTTGTAAGCTGGTACGACAACGAGAACAGCTACACCAGCCAGATGGTTCGCACCATCAAGTACTTCGCTGAGCTCTAATCGAGATTTCGCCCGGCTTTGCCGCTTCAGCCCACATTAGTGGGTATTGAAGAAACGACGAATAAAAGAAAAAGGGGATGCTTCCTTGCGGGGCATCCTCTTTTTTTGTAATTTTACGCTCGGATGTTGAAGTCAAGGACGTGGGTGTCACTCAGTGCATGAAAACACACCACGGAATTACGGTTGACGCACCGTGGTGCGAAGGCCAATGCAACGTGCTGCGACAGGCGTCGCACCGTGGTGCGTTTTTAACATTTCCGTGCTGACATCGCACACCATCGCTTAAACGATTGAGAATAAATGCTAAACAGTAGACTCATAACCCTGCTCGGCCCGACTGCCTCGGGCAAGACCACCTTGGCTGCACATTTGGCGGCTCGGCTGGGGAATGCCGAAATCATCAGCGCAGACAGCCGACAACTCTATCGGGGCATGGACGTCGGCACCGGCAAAGACCTGGCGGACTACATCGTGGACGGGCATCGCATTCCTTATCATCTGATAGACGTAGCCGAAGCAGGGGAGCAGTGGAATCTTTTTCAGTATCAGCAGGCCTTATGGAACGCCTACCGCGACATTGTCAGCCGAGGCGCGCAGCCCATCCTCTGCGGCGGTACTGGGCTATACATCGAATCGGTCTTGAAAGGATACAAGATGGTGGCCGTGCCCGAGAATCCCAGCCTCAGGGCATCGCTCGCCGACCGCTCCCTCTCCGAACTCACGGAAATTCTGAGCGGATACAAGACCCTCCACAACACCACCGATGTGGACACGACCAAGCGGGCCATACGTGCCATCGAGATACAAGAATACTACAGACAGCATCACGTGGAGGAACGTGACTTCCCGTGCGTGGAGAGCCTCACCGTGGGCGTGAATATCGACCGCGATTTGCGTCGGACACGGATAACGGAACGCCTCCACCGACGTCTTGAGGAAGAAGATATGGTGGGCGAGGTGCGCCGACTGCTGGAAACGGTCTCGCCCGCGAACCTTATATATTATGGTCTCGAGTATAAGTATCTGACGCTATACTGCACGGGTCAGCTCACGTACGACGAGATGGTGCGGCAACTCGAGATAGCCATCCATCAGTTTGCAAAGCGCCAGATGACGTGGTTCAGGGGCATGGAACGGCGCGGCATCGCCATACACTGGATTGACGGCACACTGCCGATGGATCAGAAAATAGAGGCGATACTGCAGCTGATGTAGCAGGAAAAGGCCGATTCGCTATTTGTTCTCGTCGATATATGCCAGCAGTTGCTCGGCGTGAATCTTAGTCTTGATGTCTTTGGGCGCAAAAATTTTCTCCACGATTCCATCCTCGTTGGCGAGTATGGTGGTGCGCAGTGTGCCCAGCACTTTCTTTCCGTACATGTTTTTCTCGCCCCATGCTCCGAGCGTCTGCAGCAGCGTGGTGTCGGTGTCTGCCACCAGGGGGAACGGCAACTCATACTTCTCGATGAAGCGCTGGTGGCTGGCTACGCTGTCTTTGCTGACACCTATCACGGCGTAACCCTCCTCCTGAAGTTGCGCATAGTGCTCTTTCAGCGAGCATGCCTCGGCCGTGCAACCGCTGGTGTTGTCCTTAGGGTAGGCATAGAGTATGAACTTTTTGCCTGCAAATTGCGAGAGGCGGATTTCCTGTCCCTTCTCGTCATACCCGAGTACTTCGGGCAGTCGGTCTCCGATTTTCATATTTCTTAGTTCTTAATTGTTCTCAGTTTGGTTTGCTGAACGGAGGTTGCTCAGGATCGCCTGGCATCCTTCGAGCACATCTTCCCATGTCTGTTCGAAGTTTCCGGTGTACCATGGGTCGGCTACTTCGCGCGGATGGCCTGTGTATTCCATCAGCAGGTGTATCTTACCCTCTGGGTCGTCTCCGCAGATAATCTGCATGTTGCGCAGGTTCCATCGGTCCATGCCGATAAGCAGGTCGAACCTCGCATAGTCAGTTTCTCTCATCTGTCGGGCGGTCTTTCCCTTGCATGAGATTCCGTGCTCGGCCAACTTGCGTCGTGCCGGAGGATAGACTTCGTTGCCGATTTCTTCGGTGGAGGTGGCAGCCGATTCGATGTGGAAATGCTTCTCCAGACCTGCTTCGTGAACCAGCTGCTTCATCACGAACTCGGCCATCGGGCTGCGACATATATTGCCGTGGCAGACGAAGAGTATACGCCATTGTTTCATGACTTATCGAGTGCTTCGGAGTTTGGGATTTGCATCGACTTCGGACTGACTGTAGGCTGGATCGGCGAGTTTCTCGAGCAATGCTCCGTTCTGCATGTCGGTGAGGGTGAAGGTGCTGAGACCTTCGCCTTTCTGCTTGGCATTGTATGAGTAGCAGTTGCGGAAGATGGGTGTGAAACCGCGCACGATGTCGGCATCGGTCTGGAATCCCTGACCTCTCACCCGTACGTAGCAGTTGGTAAGCCTTGCGTAGGACGACCATCCGGAGATTGCTCCGTTGTCTGACGAGCCTGTGATGGTGCCTGTGGAATAGCATGACTTGAGGTAGGCTCGAATGTTGTTGTTGGGTACGCAGCCGATGATGGCTCCTCCGTTGTCGTTGACATTGATGGTTCCTTCGAAGCCGAGGCGTTCGAGATGTATCTCATCGCCGTTCTGTCCGTCAACTTTTCCGACGAATCCTCCTACGTAACGATATCCGGCGATGCTGCAGCCGCTGCCGAGGGTGAAGTCGTGTATCCATGCATCGGGATAGGCCACGTTGACGAAGCCTACATTGTTCTGACCTGTGCGTTTTATGGTGAGGTTGGTGATGGTGTGACCTCCGCCGTCGAATTCTCCTTTATATGGTGCGGCGGCGCTGCCGAGGCCGGAGAATGATATCTTCGACATGTTGATGTCGGCTGTGAGACGTGCACAGAGCGATGCCCGGCTGGGGTCGGCAGCCATGTATTCTGCGAACCATCGTAGGGCATACGGCGTCGAAATCTGGTAATAGCCTTGCTGGTCGGGGTAGAGATATTCTTCGTCGACCAGCATACAGACATCGCATAAACCTTCGTTGAAGTGATGGGGCAAGTAGGTGGCTTGCTGTGTATTGGCATAGGTGAGTGTCGTTCCCGCTACAGCTGTTCCGTTGCACTGGAGGGTTCCGCAGGCATAGACGATGGCGTGTTGTTGGCTTGTCGTGGGATGATCGTCAGGCTCTTCGTCGAGGTTCTGACGGTATATGCCATTGGGGCTGTTCCCGTTCAGTTTCCATGCCAACGCTCCGCTCTGCAGTTCAGAGCGTGTGAATCGGATTGTGTTCTGTCGGGCTTGTATATCGTAGACGTTGGTGACGTCTGGTGACGAACGCCACAGGTAGTTGTTGCCGTCAACGCCTTTGTCGAGTGTGCCTGAGTTGTAGGAGTTTGATATGCTCGAACTGGAACCGCTGAACCATCCGCAGAAGATGGCAGATTCTCGTCCACCCTGGACGTGTCCGGTGTTGTAGCAACGGTCGATGATGAGGTTACCAGCGTGAACACATCCCACCATGGATGCTCCGTTCTGCTCACTGCAGATGACGGAACCTTCGTGTCCGCAACCTCTCAGTGTGGCTGTTCCGCTGGAGACCTTGTCGCCTACAATGCCTCCGACGAAGGCACGGCCATAGACTTTGTTGCCTGGTCCAGCGATGAGATTCTGTATGGTGGCGTTCTCTACGTAGCCGAATATGCCTTGCCCTTCATTGTCGATGCCAGTGTTGATGACGAGGTTGTCAATGTAGTAACCTTGTCCGTCGAAGGTCCCTTGATATCGGGTTGCCGAAGTGTTTCCGATGGGAATGTATGCGATGCCTGTCATATCAAGATTGGCAGTCAAGCGAGCGTTGGCATCGTTGCTGCCATTGTTTACCATGGTCGCGAAATCCAGCAAGTCCTGTGGCGTTGCTATCTGATAGACACCTTGTGCGTCTTGTTGCAGGGCATGCAGACTGGCGAAGGGCAGCGTTGCAATTAGGGTCAGTGCCCACAAGAATTGATATTTCATGTCTGTATGATTATTTGAGGGTTATGGATTGGGTGCATTGGATGTCGCGCGACGAGAAACCGAGTTCGATGTTGTACGCTCCCGGGTCGTAGACAAAGTCGTGTTCATCAATGCTGTAGTATGTGAAAGCACTCTGTGGTAGGGTGATGGTGACCTGACGGCTTTCTCCTGGTTGCAGGTTTACCTTTTCGTATTGCTTCAATTCGCGGATTGGGCGTTCTACGGTTCCACCCTGACGTCCAACATAGACTTGAATCACTTGTGAGCCGCTGCGTTCTCCAGTGTTGGTGATGCGGCAGGTTACAGTGACACTACCATCGTCTTGCATTGTACCCACCTTGAGGTCTGTCAACGAGAAGGTGGTGTAAGAAAGTCCGTAACCGAACGGATATTGTACTTCACGTTTCAGATGGTCGTAGCCTCGATACCCCACGAAGATGCCTTCGGTGTAATAGACATGTTTGTCCTTGTCTGGGTCGTGATAGCTGTTGTAGACGGGATTCTCTTCCCAACGACGTTCGAAGGTGACGGGCAGATGCCCCGACGGATTTGTTTGTCCAAAGAGTATCTCTCCGGCTGCTGTTCCTGCCTGCTGACCTGCATATCCTATCCAAAAGAGTCCGCTTGCGATGCTTTCCCACGATGCGATGTCCATGCTGCCGCCGCTGTTCAGGAAACCGATGACAGGTGTGTTGGTCTTGCGGATGCTGGCTATCATGTTCTTGTCTTCGGTGTCCAGCGTGAAGGAACGGTCATGTCCTTCGCCTTCGCTCACAGAGTTGAATCCAAAGCATGCTACTACCAAATCGGCCTGTTTCAGGTATTCTGCCAGATAGTCTTTAGTGTCGCCGTTTTTCTTCCACGTAAAGTCGACAATGGCATCTCCGCCTTTCTGAAAGTATTGCACCTCGATGGTGTAGACTTTATTCCTGGTGAGTGTTCGGGTGATGGTATTGCTGTGATAAGCGCTCGGTGTCCATTGGTCGATGACAGCTTGCCCGTCTATCAACAATCGATAGCCATCATCGCCACCCAAGGTGAATTGATAGGTGGTGGTAGTGGGGGAGCACATCACGCCTTTCCAGCTCACGCTGTAGTTCTCGCTGCTCAGTCCGTCCACGTCGGGTGTCATTCCGCTCCAAATGTGGTTTATCTTGTTCTCAGTCTTCGTTGCAACGGGCGTACCGCTCAAGTCAGTGTTGTTGTAGTAACTTGCTTGGAATCCGCGCTGACTCAGGTCTTCTGATGTGAACATGATGTCGGGCAGGAAGTCCAGCGCATCGCGGTATTCCACGTTGACTCCCATTTCTTCTCCGATGCGTTGTATTCCTTCGAACAGACTTATGTAATGGGTGGGATTCACACCGCCGCTGCCTCCGCCGCGGACATATCCTGTGGCGTCCTTACCTGTTACCACGATATGGCGGAAGCGGCTTGTATCCAGTGGAAGGATGTTATCTTTGTTCTTCAGAAGCACCATACATTCGCGAGCCACAGCCAGTGCTGTGCTGTCCGATGCTGGGTCGTCCAGCGCGATGGTCGTATCCTGTTGTTTCCCGGTCAGGAAACCCATCCTTACCAGTGTGTGCAGGATGTGTCGCACCTTGGTGTCGATTGTTTCCTGTGTGATGCTGCCTTCTTCGAGATATTTCTTCATGTTCTGGGCCGACATGTTGCTGGCGCTTGCCATTTCGAGGTCCAGTCCGCCCTGTGCGGCTGCAAGTCCGTCGTGCGTCGAGCCCCAGTCAGACATCAGGATACCTTCGAAACCCCATTTGTCACGAAGCACTTCTGTGAGTAGATAATGGCTGTGGGTGGTGTATTCGCCATTTATCAGGTTATAGCTGCTCATGATGGCTCCCGTGTGAGCCTCTTGAACGGCGGCGCGGAATGTCGGAAGGTAAATCTCATGCATTGTCCGCTCGTCCATGTCGTTGCTGATATTGTCGCGGTCGTAGTCCGAGTTGTTTCCCATGAAATGCTTGATGGTGGCCGACACGCCCTGGCTCTGCGCACCCAGAATATATTGTGTACTCGTCTGAGCTGCCAGATAGGGGTCTTCGCCCATGTATTCGAAGTTGCGGCCGCAGAGTGGAGCACGATAGATGTTCACTGCAGGTCCCAGAATGATGTTGATGCCTCGTGCGCGGCAGTCACGTGCCAGCGATACGCCGTAGCGGTGTGCCAGATTGCGATTCCACGTCGCAGCGAGGGCGATGTCCGAGGGATAGGCTGTCGATGGGCCGGTACCTCCGCCCACGCCCTGCGGTCCGTCACACATCCTTAGTTGAGGTATGTCCAGACGGTCCACCGCGTTGGTATAGAACCAGTTAGTTCCTCCAATCATCTTCAGTTTCTCGTCCTGCGTCATCAGGTTGAGCAGCGAGTCTACCGTTCTTTTCACAAATGCTGGATCGGCCTCGACGCTCACCTCAATCTCGCGGTCGCCGGCTTCTTCGTGATGGACAATGAGCTTGCATGTTCCCGCACCCATAGCCGTGATGCGGAGTCGGTTGCCGCCCACGCGTTCAGCCGTAGCCACGCGGTTGTTGGTGCTGCGGATGCTGCGGTCCACATATTTCTTGACAGCCTCCTGTGGGGTGAAATAGAGTTCCACCTCTTTCGTCTCACCCTGAGTGAGCAGCAGGTTCTCTTCTGTCGAGCCGAAGTCCTTGCACGGAACATAGCGGATGATATATTCCACCTGGCTCACGTCTTTGTGGGCGTAATAGTTGTGGCCCGGAGCCCAGGCGTCGGCATTCTTCATGTTCGAGAAATCCAGATGGGTCGTGTCGGTGCCCACCATGTTTTGATAGTATATCGCGAACTTGCTCTGCGTCGTCCCTTGAGCCAGACTCTGCATATATGCGCAGAGGGGCAATAGCAGTATCAATAGCTTCTTCATGGCTTCCTGATTTTGAATGACGTTTCCTTAACCTGAATGATATAGATGCCCGAAGGTAAGTCCGCAATGCGTATTCCTTGCGCCGTGCCCTGTCGCACCAGTTTCCCGTCCACGCCGTACAGACGCACTGGTGTCGTAGGTGCAACACCTTCCAGACTCAATTCGCTGTTCACGCTGATAGGCTTTGCCGTCACGCGGTCGATACCCGTGGGCACTCCCTTTCCGAAGGTCACTTTGCGTACTCCTTCCAAGGTACCCCCGTCTTTCATGATAACACTGAAAGTTACGTCATCGTCGGCCGCAGCCAGACATCTCACGTCACTCATGGCCACCGCGCTGCCATTGTCCGTCAACAGGCACCACACCTCATCGTCGGCCAGTGCGTGCCCACACCATGGTGCCATCAGCAACAACGCCCATGCCAAGATTCTCTTTTTCATATCGCTTCTTTCTTACTTATTTATATTTTACGCGACAAAGATACGATTATGTGAGGAAAATGCCAAACTTGTTTTTGATTTTCTCGAAATGGAGGAGCAGCGAGAGCCGAGAACGACCAACAAGTGCAAAAAACGCACCGTGGTGCGACGGGCGTCGCAGCATGGTGCGGAGGCTGTCGCAGCGTGGTGCGTCAAGCGTTGCACTGTGGTGCGTTTCCCAAGCCCTTCAACCCGATTCGGGATAAATTATGCATTCTACATTACGAATTATGAATAATTTTAGTAATTTTGCACACCAAGACAAGCAAACAACGACGACACTAATGACACTTATGAATAAAAACAAGCGACTTTTACTCACGTTTTCGCTACTCACAATTCTGTTCCTCCCCCTCAGAGCTCAGTTCCATAATCCCGTAAGTTTCAGCGTGGAACAGCAGAAAATATCGGAAGACGAACTCAAGATAACCTTCACAGGAACCATCGACCGCGGATGGCACGTCTATGGCACCGACATTGCCGACGGCGGACCCACCAAGGCCCAGCTTACCATGGAGCAGACCGATGGCGCCAAAACGCAAGGTCCCCTCGCCGTTCAGGGCAAAATACAGCGTGCCATGGATGAACTCTTCGGAATGGAAGTCAGCTACATAGAAGACAAAGTCAAGTTCGAACAGACCTTCCGACTCACCGCGCCAACCTATGAAGTCAGCGGCTACCTCACTTACGGAGCTTGCAACGACCAGAACTGCATGCCGCCCACCGATGTCGAGTTCCATTTCACAGGACAAGGTCCACAGGCAAATCCGGCCGAGGCATCCGACAAAAAAGCAGAAACACCCTCTGCAGAGCCACAGCCGGAAGACACCCTCTTAGACCAAGATGAGCCGACCGTTGCCGACGTTGCGCCCACCGACCAGGAACTTCACGACCTATGGTGGCAACCCGTCACCGACCAGCTTAGCGACCTCGGCTCTGCTGCCACCGCCGCCCACGTCTCCCTGTGGCGCATCTTCCTGCTCGGCTTCCTCGGCGGCCTCCTCGCCCTCCTCACACCCTGCGTCTGGCCCATCATTCCCATGACCGTCAGCTTCTTCCTCAAGCGAGCCTCCAACCGCAGACGCGGACTTCGCGACGCCATCACCTATGGACTCAGCATCATCGTCATCTACGTCGCCCTCGGGCTCCTCGTCACACTCCTCTTCGGAGCCAACGCCTTGAATGCCCTCAGCACCAACGCCGTCTTTAACCTCCTCTTCTTCCTCATGCTCGTCCTCTTCGGAGCCAGCTTCCTCGGAGGTTTCGACATCACCCTGCCTTCCAGTTGGACCAATGCCGTAGACCGCAAGTCCGAGTCGACACGCGGTCTGCTCAGCATCTTCCTCATGGCCTTCACACTCTCGCTCGTCAGCTTCTCCTGCACGGGCCCCATCATCGGCTTCCTGCTTGTAGAAGTCGGCACCACCGGCCATCTCATAGCCCCCACCATAGGCATGTTCGGTTTCGCCCTCGCTCTTGCGTTGCCCTTCACCCTCTTTGCCCTTTTCCCGTCCTGGCTTCGCAACGCCCCACGCAGCGGCAACTGGATGAACTGCATCAAGGTGACACTCGGTTTCATCGAACTCGCCTTTGCCCTCAAGTTCCTCTCCGTGGCCGACCTCGCCTACGGATGGCACCTGCTCGACCGCGAAGTCTTCCTCGCCCTCTGGATAGTACTCTTCGCCCTCCTCGGTGCTTATCTCATAGGATGGCTCCGTTTCCCGCACGACGAGGACGAATATGACGAAGCCGGAAATATCGTCCAGCGGCCGCGCACCGGCATCATCCGCTTCTTCCTTGCCACCCTCAGCTTTGCCTTCGCTCTCTACATGGTGCCCGGGCTGTGGGGAGCCCCCTGCAAGGCCGTCAGCGCCTTTGCACCGCCACTCCACACACAAGACTTCAAGCTGGGCGCCACCGAGGTCACCGCCCGTTTCAACGACTACGACGAGGGCATGGCCTACGCCCGCAGCCACCGCCTTCCTGTCATGCTCGATTTCACAGGATACGGCTGCGTCAACTGCCGCAAGATGGAAGCTGCCGTGTGGACCGACCCGCGCGTGGCCAATCTGCTCAACAACCGATATGTCCTCATCACGCTCTACGTAGATGACAAGACCACCCTGCCGCAGCCCACCGTTGTGGACGAGAACGACACCCAGACACGCCTGCGCACCGTAGGCGACCGATGGAGCCATCTGCAGCGCACCAAGTTCGGTGCAAATGCACAACCTTTCTACATGCTCATCGACAATCAGGGCAAGCCCCTCGCACAGCCCTATTCCTACGACGAAGACATCGACGCATATCTGCGTTTCCTCGACGAGGGACTGCGCAACTATGCCGGCAGGCAGGTCGAATAAATCCGACGCACTGCGGTGCAACGAATGACGCAGCACGCTGCGTAGCCTGTCGCAGCACGCTGCGCAGCCTGTCGCAGCACGCTGCGTTTTTCGTTACTCCGTTTTTGTTTCATGGTGCTGCTTTTGCCCTTTTCGCGAGGGTATGACCTGTCGTGAACTCCCATCTGACAGAATTGCATACGATTTTTCATGTAGAAAAATTGCATCGAGATGTTGTTTTGTTTGTTTTTCTTAGTAAATTTGCTCGTTAAAACTTAAACTAACAACGGAGTTTTCTGCGCTTGATGCGGATTTCTCCCCAGAAACTTAAATGTTATTCGGACATGAAAAGAATTCTTTTTGCAGCCCTGCTTTCACTGCCGATGTGTGTGGAGGCTCAGGACATGAAACTGGAGTGGACTCGTAATTTTGACGAGAATAAGGTGCCTGCCTACACGCTGCCAGACCCGCTTTTGTGTGAGAACGGTATGCGTGTGACGACCCGCGAACAGTGGGAGCAGTACAGAAGGCCGGAACTGCTGCGCACGGTACAGACATACATGTATGGTTTCATACCCGAACTGAAGCATCCGCTGGGTTTCCGTGTGGATACTGTGAACACGGCCTATCAGTTCCAGCCGGGCAAGAAGCAGAAGCAGTATACGCGCAAGATGGTGTCGGTCTTCCTGACAGAAAAGGGGGAGCGCGGACCGCTGGTGCACGCCGAGGTGATTACGCCGAACGATGCGCAGGGACCGGTGCCGATGTTCATGATGTTTGCATGGAGCCTGAACCACGGTTTCCCCACGCAGCGTTTGCTGGAGAACGGCTATGGTGTGGCTGTGCTGAACACTTTCGAGGGTTGCCCCGACGGGCGGAATGCTTTCACCGAGGGTGTGATTGCGGCTTATTATGAGCCGGGTCAGACGTATCGCCGCCCCGACGAGTGGGGCTGTCTGGCTGCCTGGGGTTGGGAAGCGAGCCGTCTGCTGGACTATCTGCAAACCGACCCGGCGATCGACGAGCACAGGGTGGCCATCCTGGGGCACTCGCGTCTGGGCAAGGCTGCGCTGTGGACTGCTGTGCAGGACGAGCGTTTTGCCATGGCCTTCCCGGTGAACAGTGGCTGCGGTGGTGCTGCTCTCTCGCGACGTAAATTCGGTGAGACCGTGTGGGCGATGAACAGAAGTTTCCCGTACTGGGTGTGTGACAACAATCAGCAGTTCAATATGCGCGAGGAATTCTTGCCTTTCGACCAGCACTCCGTGATTGCCTTGATGGCGCCTCGACCTGTCTATCTGGCTACGGGACAGGATGACGCCTGGGCCGACCCGCTGGGTGAGTTCTTGGCTGGCAAGGCTGCCGAACCGGTTTATGCGCTCTATGGCAGGGCTGGCATCGGGTGTGACAAGCAGCCGGCTGTTGACGTAGCAATGGACAAAGGTTACATTGCTTATCACATCCGCACGGGTGGTCATGCCATTCTGCAGTATGACTGGGACCGCTTTATCGAATATGCCGACCGCTTCCTGAAATAGGTCTTTCAAATCTGTTCATACAATTCTCAAAATATAATTGTGAAGTTCAACTGTAAAATACTCCAATTGATATGTCTGCTCTTGCTGCTGTGTCTGGACGGACATTCGGCGAGCCGCAAGGATTCGTTGGTGTGGAGCAATCCCATTTCGGACGGCATAGACGAGGGCGGTCTGCGCGATTGCTTCGTCTTTGCTGCTGAGGGCCGCTGGTATCTGACGGGTACTTCGTCTCCGCACTGGGGCGACGGCTATGGTAACCCTGGGGTGCGGCTGTATCGTTCGAACGACTTGGTACACTGGCAACAGGTGGGTCTCATCGTGCGCAACCCGGGTGAGAGTAAATGGTATGCCAGCCGCTTCTGGGCTCCGGAGATTGCTTGCATCGGTGGTCGCTATTATTGTACTTTCAACTGCCGCAACGAACGCAATGGTTTTCAGGTTCGACAGTCGTGGGGTATTGCTGTGAGCGACCATGTGGAAGGACCTTACACGGTGCTCTCGGACGACAAACCTGTGGGCGCAGGCAACGATGCAACGCTCTATGAAGATGAGGACGGACAGGTGTATGTTGCCTGGTGTGGTCCGTCGAAGGAGCATCCCGATGGCAATGTGATGATGCTTGCACGCATCAATCTGCAGACACTCGAACTTTCTGATGTTCATGAGATTTTCGGTGGAACGGCGGGCGACCGTCACGGCATCGGTTGGGACGAGTGTGGTGTGGAGGGACCTGCCATCTTCAAGCGTGGCTCGACATATTACATGACTTATTCGAGTTGGCAGCGCGGCTACGAGGTTGGTCTGGCTACCGCTACAAGTCTGGACGGCAAATGGACGAAGTCGCCCGATAATCCGCTTTTCGGTTCGCAAGACCGAGGAAAGTGGAAGGAGGCTGTGGAAGGCGAGTGGCGTGACTTGGGTCACAATACGGTCTTCACAGGTCCCGACGGCCGTCTGTGGATGAGTTGCCACGGTCAGTTGCGCTCGGGTCGAACTCCGATGCTGGTCATTCAGCCGTTGCAGTTTGACCGCCATGGAAAGATGTTGAAGATGGATATTCCATGGGAGCAGCAGACTGTGACTTGGAAAGCTCCGAAATCTTCGGCTCGGAAAACATCGACAGTGGAGACAGTCTCGCCAGTAATGTCTGTTTACAGTCAGCATGATTCGACCGATGTCGTCATCGATTATCATGCGCCGCAGCGTGGAATCCTCCATGAACTTGAGATTACATTACCTAAAGGCTTTGTTCAGAAATGGACCTCTAACGACCAGAATCGCACTACGATAGACATCATCGGTCGCGGAGCAGTCGCTCTGGATTATCTGAAGGAGCAGGACATGGGTAGGCATGGTTCGAACTACACTCGCAAGCGTGTCGGACTGGCAGAACTGAAAACGGGCAAGGACGGTACGGCTACCATCACGGTTCGCGATGTTGACCTGCGCCCCGACAACGGAATCGATGTCCGCATCGTTCTGAAAGGTGTCAGGCCAAAAGGTCGCCCGAAGGTGCAGGCTACCTGGAGAATGAGCACACCGGTGCTGCCTCCAGAGGTGCGTGGAAATGCTTATACAATGCACGATACGGCTCGGGTCTTTACGGCCGAAACTGTATGGTCTGTCAAGCCTTCTATACAACGTAAACGGCATGATGCTCGCTCATTAGGATTGAAGGGTGACGGAACGACCGACGATACGGATGCGCTGAACGCAGCCATCCAGATGTTGGGACGCGAAGGTGGTGGCGAGATAGATTTCACCGACGGTACATTCTGCCTGCGTACAGTTCATCTGCAAAGTCATGTATGGCTGCACATCGGTGCTTCGGCAACATTGCAAGCCATACCAGGACTTGACGAGCCGGAAGAGACTTGGTTCGCCGACATTAGCCATAATGCAGGGAACGGTTCGCTGGATGAGACACCCTACGACACCTTGGATAACTATATGACGAAGCAGGATGTAGGGCATTCTTTTTTCCATAACTGCATGTTCTTCGCAGAAAGGCAAGAGGATATAAGAATATACGGGCAGGGACGCATCACGGGGAATAACGTCATCGATACAGGGAATGGTGTGATGGGGCAACCTCGCGGACTTAGAGCCGACAAGATGTTTACATTCAAGTTGTGTCGTGACATCGAGGTGGGCGGAGAAGACTGTCTGACCGATATGTGGTACGATGTCCAAGCTGACGAACCAGCTTATCTGCAGTCTGATGGTTCTCTCTCCGTTTCTGAGAATCGCAAGATGCTCGACATTGACCAAGGTGGGCATTTCGTCATTCTTGCCACCGGTACCGATGGTATTCGGGTCCACGACATTTATTGCGGCAGAGAAAGTCTGAACAGAGCGCGTGACATTTTTGACTTCATGGAATGTAACGATGTCCATGTCATTAACATTTACAGCCGTACAAACGGAGACGATATAGTTAAACTTGGTTCTGACTGTTCGCTTGGTTTCACCCGTAAGTCTCGTGGCACTTATGTTCGTAATATCGTGGGAGACACCAATTGCAATCTCTTCCAGATTGGCTCTGAGACGGCCGATGACATCGCTGAGGTATATGTAGACAACATTTTGGTGCTGGGTACCAACAAGGCTGGCTTTAGCATCAGTACAAACGATGGCGGTACGGTGGAACACGTTTTTCTCAATTCGGGAAAGACCGGTTCGCTGCACCATCGTTCTCAGATGCATCGAACGCGCACTCCCATCTTTCTCAGCATCAGCAACCGCGGTCGAGTGTTAGGAGCAGAAGCCAAACCTTATCAATTCCGATTCAACGCAGGTGATAAAGTCCGCAACGAGCTGTTGGTCCGCAATATCCCTATTGGCCATGTCCGCGACATTGACCTGCGCCACGTAGATTGTGATGAGATTTATGCCGGAAGCAGTTATTATAATAATAAAGTAAGATGGGAACCATGGAACGGAAAACAGGCTGAGTCAACTCCTATCATAGCAGGATTCAAGGTACCTGAGCCAGGCATGGTGGAAGGTGGGTTGGACTTTTCCCTGCCTGACGGACGGATGACAGGTTATATTGAACGAGTATCTCTGACCGATGTCTCCATTACGGTGAAGGGAGGTCATCCGGCCATCGATTCCCAGCGTGTCTGCCCTGAAATCGGAGTCGGAAAGTTCAATATCCGCGACCTCGAGGTGCAACCTTCCTATGGCTTGTGGGCTCGACATGTGAAGGGACTTCGCTTTGATAACGTAACAGTGCGAAGCGAACAGCCCGATGGACGCCAACCTGTTGTGCTGGACGATGTTGAAGATGTCAGTCCTCTCATTCCTCCATTCTTGAAAGTTGAACAATAATCAAATTAATATCCCAAAAACATGAAGAATAGAATTACAACGAGTTTGTGCGCAATCCTCTTGAGCGTTACTGGTCTTGAGGCTGCTAATGTAGCAGCTACGAAATTCGGTGCTGCGACCGATGGTAAAACACTTTGTACAGTTCAGTTGCAGAAGGCAATCGATGAGTGTGCCTCTACGGGCGGTGGTGTCGTAACCTTTGCTCCGGGCAAGTATCTCACAGGAACGCTTTTCCTGCGCAGCCATGTGGAACTCCATCTGGAACGCGGAGCATACATTCTGGGTGACACACAAGTCCGTGACCAGAAGATTTATCCGAAACGTGCACTCATCTACGCCGAGGACATCGAGGATGCTGGCATCAGTGGCCAAGGAACCATCGACGGTCAGTCAAACACCGAGGGATTCCTCTCACAGGGCTTTAAGGTGAATGACGGTAATCGTCCCAATGGTCTCAATTTCCTCCGTTGTCGCAATATCAGTTTCAGCGATTTCAGTCTGCTTAATGCTGGCAGTTGGACCTTCCGTCTGCAGGAGTGCGACGGTGTCCGCATCCATGCTATAAATCTTCGTTCACTCGCTCAAGGCAATAACGATGGAATTGACGTTGACGCCCGCAACGTAGTTATCTCAGACTGTATCATCGAAGCCGATGACGACGGCATCTGCTTGAAGAGTGACAGCCGCGATTTTATGCCTGAGAACATCACAGTGACGAATTGTGTTATCGCTTCGAACTGCAATCCTATCAAGTTTGGAACGTCTTCATACGCTGGATTCCGCAATGTAACAATCTCGAACTGTGTGATACGACGCACAACCGAGACAAACATCTGGCATTGGGAAGAACACTATGATGACCTTCAAAAAGGTGTTCTCACGGGTCTTGCTGGTATAGCCATTGAGAGTGCCGATGGCGGACTTGTTGAACATGTTCGCATCAATAATATCACCATGGAAGGAGTCATTACGCCCATCTTCCTTTGTCTGAACAAACGCCATGGCGATGGTAAGGGCATCATCCGAGACATCAGTATCAGTGATGTCACCGCCGTTTGCGAAGGCAATATACCTTGTTTGATTTCCGGTATCCCGGGTAGCCGTATCAGTGATGTCACGTTACGAAATATCCGCGTTGAACATCAGGGCGGACAGCAAGTAATGACAGAACGTCTGAATGAATCGCTCACGGGTTATCCCGAGAATCGTATGTATGGCCGACGTAACCCAGCCTGCGGACTCTTCGTCCGTCATGCCGACAATGTAAAAGTTGAAGGTTTCACAGCTATAATGCGAAATGCAGACCAACGTCCTGCCGTTGTCGCAGATGACGTGAACGGCCTTGCTGTGAGCGAATTGACGCGCCGCCAGATTCTGGGTGCTCCTTTGCAGAATATAGAGAGTAAAGCCATTACACTGGATAAGGTTGAGGTTAAGTAATTAATTAATACTTATGTTATAGATGGAACAACGAGAGCATAACTGTGCTTGTATAAAATCAGCTAATCCACCACAGGGAATGACTGAATGTTGGCTGAAACGAGTCCTTCTCGTTTGGGGCTTACTACTGTCTCCGACTATGTATGGACAACGGGTTGTAGATTACAAACCGTTCCCTTTGTCTCCTCGAATGGAAGATTCCCAAGCAGTGCGATGGCTGCGCAAGCCTGTATCGGACTCTCTGTTGATTGATGACTTCGAAGGCGAACGATACGTCTGGTACAGTAAGGGTATCGGGCAGATTCGTACTAGTAGTGAACATGCGTTTGACGGAAAGCGTTCCATGCGCTATACCACACAGATGCGTGATAGCCTTCACCTCACTGATGTCGGCAATCGTACAGCATGGGGCTCTTTTGGAGGAGAACAAGGAGGTGAGAACAGTTTCGGAATTCGCTTTGAGAAGCCCCAAGATTGGAGCGCCTATAATCGCATTTCTGTATGGGTTTATATCAAACCTTCGCGAAACAAAAATCACCACTTCTTCCTATATATTGAGAATGAAGGAACGGATTATTCATACCCTTTACAGCCACGTCATGACCATTGTGTACAGAACCTTGTCGAAGGGCAGTGGCAGCAGGTTGTCTGGGAATTTGATTACCTCGACCGCTCTCGTATTTGTGAGTTCCGTATTTTCCAGACTCTTGTTGGCTATGAACCTGGAGGTGACAATGAAGTGACATTTTATTTCGACCGCCTTCAGCTCCAGCAGGTATCGCCAGACCATTACGATGGATGGCAGCCCGATGCAGGAACTTTTGCTTTCTCTCACATTGGTTATCGTTCTGCCGATGCAAAGCGTGTCATTTCTACACCAAAGATCGGATTTGAATCGTTTACTCTAACAGATGAGAAAGGACAGGAAGTCTTCGCTGGGCATCCTGTATCGATACAAAATAGCCGCGGCAACTTTGTCTTGTTGGACTTTAGTTCTTTCACACGACCTGGCATTTATCACGTTAACTACGGCGGTCAAAGTTCTGAGGCTTTTCGTATAGGAGATGATGTCTGGATTTTGCCAACCTTTGCTGCACTGAATTATTACTTCTGTCAGCGTTGTGGTTTTGCTGTGCCGGGATATCATGATGTCTGTCATCAAGATTGGTTTGGTATGAAGGACGATGACCGCCGCCAGATGAACGGAGGTTGGCATGATGCCGGAGACCTTTCTCAAGGTTACTTCCGTACGGCGCTAGGTGCTTATGCTCTGCTACGACAGCTCAAGTCTGCACGTGAGGCCGGACTTAAACAAGAATATATTCGTAGGGTAGAGGATGAAGCCCTGTGGGGCGTGAAGTGGATTATGAAGACTCGTTTCCCCGATGGTCATCATGTTAGTTGGGCTCGACAACGTATCTGGTCTGACAATCAGCCTGGGACAATTGATGACGTTGTTATTCGTACAAGTCGTGTTACTTGGGAGAATTTTCTCGGCTCTGCTGTACTTGCACTCGCTAGCCGTGAAGCCACTTCGATTTCAGATAACGTAAGGCAGTCATTCGTAGATGCAGCAAAAGAAAATTGGCAGTGGGCATGGGAAGACCGACCTGGATGGGAATACGCTTCGGACAACGAAGCCTCTTGGGGTGCCATCAGTTCGTCAATTCTATATCAAGTGACGGGTGATGAGTCCTATGCTCTCGCTGCACATCGCTTTGGACAGTTGCTCTTGAGTTGCCAAGAACAGACATATGTCGATGGTATCCCTTTAACAGGCTATTTTTACACCGATAGTCGCAGAAGTCGTATCGTACAGAACAACCACGGCGCTTTCTATGAATCTCCCATGGTTGCCCTGCGGACTCTGGCCGAAATTTTTGGCCCAGCTGACAAAGACTGGTTGGCATGGTATAGCGCTGCGGTTTTCTATGCCGACTGCTTCCTTAAGCCAGGCAGCAGTGTAGCTGCTCCGTTCGACCTTTTGCCAAATGCTGTCTATCGACGGGCAGATATGTCGACAGGACGCAATACTCGCACTGATCGTTCCAACATGGAACAGTATTTGGCTGGTACTCAACTCAACGAGAATTATGCCATGCGCATCTTCCCTGTCTGGAGTGGAGACCTATTCCACGGCGGAACATGTTGCCACCTTTCCACCACATGGGCTTTAGCTGAGGCATCTCAACTTCGACATGATGCAGCGGGACTGACTCTTGCTCAAGAACAATTGGAATGGACCTTAGGTCGCAACCCATTTGGGCAAAGTCTCATGTACGGAGTCGGATATAACTTTGCAACCCAGTTTGCCTATTGTTCCCGTGATATGGTAGGTGGACTTCCTGTCGGCATGGATAGCTTCCACGACGATGCTCCTTATTGGCATGGTTCAAACTATGCAACCTCCAAGGAGACCTGGATAGGCACAGTAAACCGTTTCATGGGAGCTGTTACCGCTTTTCAGGACGGTTCGAAAGAGAGTGCCCCTTTGGTAAAAGCTAGTCTGATTCCACTTTCAGGAAACTGTTATACGGCTCGAGTGGAAGCCGCAGGTCAACACACACTTTCTTTGCTCCTTCTCAACGGAACATCTGGATTCTCTCAAAAGGGAGTTACATTCCGTGGCACGAAAAAGCTTGATATCACCATTACCCCCTCAGACGCAGAACGCCCTTGCATGGCAATGCTGGCCGTGGATGGAATACCCGTGAAAGGCAGTGAAATTGTGATAGGACAACAATCAAAAATAGAGAAATGACTCCGTTGAAGCCGATTCTTCTCCGCTCGGCTCAGCCCAACCCAACCTGTAGAATTAAATTAGAATTGTGTATGATGAGGAAACTGTTATTTATTTTGGCTTTGCTGATGTCATTGCCTGGATATTGCAGCATTAAACTGCAACGAGATCGAATCGTTATTCACAACGAAGCAGGCACTTCCAAACCCATCATGAGGGCAATTGGCTCATTGCAGACGGATATTGAGAAAGTAATGGGCGTTCGACCGCAGTTATTAGATTCTTCGTCAGCCATATCGCGTACTTCAACAGAACTTGTCATCGTTAATGATGCTGTATCTACTCCCGATGGAATCAAACCTCTTTCGGGTGAGGAAGAGCATGAAGTTTATGTGGACGAAGAGAAAGGACGTATTGTTATTCACGGATATGACATGCGTGGCACCATCTATGCCATTTATACCTTTACTGAACAAGTTCTGGGTGTTCCGCCTTTGTGGTATTTCTGCGAATGGCAACTTTCAAAACGTGGGGTGCTAACTACAGATATCCGATTCCACCAAGCCTCTCCTCAGGTTCGTTTTCGAGCTTGGTTCCCCAATGATACTGACCTGTTCACACCTTGGCGTAAAAAGTCGTCCGAGAACAATGAGATGTGGTTGGAGGCTATGCTTCGTCTGAAATTGAATTGTGTAGAACTGGAAACTACTGTCACTTATCCCGATTACAAGATGTCGGACGAAGCGCAGATGGTGAGCGACATGGGTATAATCCTCACTTCACATCATCATGTTGCACTGAATAATTCTTTTGCAAAGTGGGATGAATACTGGCGTGAGGTACGTCATCAAGAACCGCCGAAGCCCAGCATCCACAAGCTTCTGGACCTTATTTCTTTCTGGACCTACAATGTCCAGACCGTCTACAGGTCGGGTATCGAGAATCTTTGGCAGGTGACTTTCCGCGGTCGAGGCGACCAGCCTTTCTGGGCTTTTTTCGACGATGCGCCACAGAGCGACGAAGAACGCGGTGCTGTCATTTCTCAGATGATGCAGATACAGGTGGACCTTATCAAAGAAATAACTGGCGAGGAAGATCCATACGTTCGTACTACGTTCTATGACGAGATGTCTAACCTTCTGGCTCAGGGATATATCAAACCACCAAAGGGTAAGCATATGATATGGACCTATGTTGCTGCAAGACGAGATCATTATCCCAACGATGATGTCGTCAACTTCGATTCCAGCCTTGGTGTCAATTTGGGTTACTATTTCAATTATCAGTTCACTTCAACAGGAGCTCATCTGGCTCCGGCTGAAGGCCCATGGAAGATGGAGTTCAACTACCGGTACGTCAATTCCAAGTGTCCGTTGCTTTTCTCGGTGGTCAATGCCGGGAATGTGCGAGAGTTTGTTACCGAAATGTCGGCCAATGCTCAGATGATGTGGGACTATGACTCGTACGATACGGATAAGTGGCTTACGTCTTATTGTGCGCAGTACTTCGGAGAAAAGAATGCTTCGGCTATTGCTCAGTTGTTCCGAGACTATTACGAAGCCTACTGGCAGCCCAAACCCACCGAATTCCCTGGGATGAAGAGCCGACAGTTCAATTTCCAAGACATGCGTTATGCCCGCACTATGGACCAGATATTGGGAAGTTTTTGGTCATACAGCGACAATCCGCTGAAGGATATTGGCTTTGAGAGCGTGAAAGGTCGTTCTTTCCGCATTCAGGGCTCCAATCAGGTGGACACCATCATCAGCAACATGGCATTGACAATGGAACGCTTCGATCGAGTGGCAGAGCGATGTCACAAGATGCAGAACCGAGTGCCAGCCAGTCAGCGCCCCTTCTATAACGATGCACTGCAGGCTCCAGCAACATTTATGGCCCACCTGAGTCATGCGCTCTATCATTTCATGCTGGCCTATAAGGGACAGCAGGACAGAACTTACGTGAAACAGCAGATGTCGGATGCATTGAATGAGACTGAGCGCGCTAAAGCCGCATTATATTCTACACACCACGGCATCTTCTCCGATTGGTATACAAACGACAGACTGCATGGTCTGGATGCAAAAATAAATGGAATGAAAAAGATCTTGGAGGAATGCAAATGAAAAAGATATCCCTGTCGGTCGTTCTCTTTCTGACGACCACCCTGCTGCCATTCAACTCCACCTGGGCTGAAGACGAAACTCCGCGCCAGACACGTATTAACCTTATCCCGCGCAAGCCTTCAACTGCTCCCGATTACTATTGCACCTGGAACATTCAAGGTTACATCAGCAGCTATGGTCGTGATGGAAACGAGAATATCCGTTCACAAATGCGCGAAGAAAACATCTTCAATGACCGCATAATCAATGGATGCACCTATAAAGCATGGGCTGATCATTATACTTCCATCCATGAAGATCTCTTCTTTGTACTCGATGATTCATGGGACATACCCCTTTCGGTTGTGGATCGCTACTGGAGCGCGGAAAGCGGGAACAGTGGTCAGCGGCCTGAGTACGGTTTGGTCATCTTGGACCAGACACGTTTCCCTTCATTTCAGGGCGACAACGTCGGGCGACTTCGCAAGTTGGTAAAGGCTGTCGAGAAGCGTCGATGGAAAGGTCTCGGCGGATGGGTGGCTGCCAACAAGTGTATGCTCGAACCGTATAACAGCATGAGCGAGGAAGACTTCTGGAAAGCACGGCTGCGTGAGTCGCAAAAGGCTGGCATCAGATATTGGAAGGTCGATTGGGGTACCTATCCCGGACAAGACCCCATGAACTCACGCAATGCCGAGTGGCGTCGCAACCTCACGACATGGGCTGCGGAGGTCGCTCCCGATGTGCTCGTTGAGCACGGCTCTTTTCAGGGACTTGCCAATCCACGTCCTGGTTTCATAACTTTCAGCCCCGTGCTGCGCACCTATGATGTAGACAATCATGTGGCTGTTGGACAGACCATCCAACGCGTAGCAGAACTGCTTTCATATCGTGCCGAGGGCGAAGGGCTTGGCATCATCAATTGCGAAGACGAGCCCTACATTGCAGTCGGACTGGGCTGTGCCATCGGCGTGATGCGTCACCCCTTACAGGGACCGCTTCCCAATGGAAAACCCGATGGAACCTTCTTTGACGAGTCTCCGCAGGGCCGACGACTCAAGCAACGTCTCACCGAAGTCGTACGTGGTGTCCGTTGGCATCGCATTGCGACACCATTTCCTGTCAATGCTGATGGACAGGTCGATGACCTTACGCTCGAAGAACACTGGTCTGACGGCAATCGACGTTCCGAGGCACCAGCTCGCGTGAGCCGCAACATGCCTCTGCCTCGTCTGGATAATACTAATGCAAACCGTCCCTTCGTCATGGCTTCACGCTATCCCACTGGTCAGACAGCCATTGTAACAATGGGGCGCTCGTTAGGCGACCGTTATCAGACCACCCCTATTCGTGTCGAAGTCGAAGCCGGGGCATGGAACCGCGAGGTAGGCATCTTCGGTTATTATGACGAGCTTGTCATTACATACGAGAGTCTTCCCCTCCGTCCTTTCCGCATCTTGGCACAAGACCTCGCCTCAGACCGCGCCTGGGACATCACCGATGCAATACAGGTCAAGGGCACGCAAATTACCCTGCCGGGAGAACTCATCACCCGCATCGGACAGACTGCGAACGATGGAGCGCAAGACCTCTCCGACCCTGGGCTCGTACTCCTGATAAAGGCAAAGAAGTAACCATTCCTTAAATCGTCTAATAGTAGTTTTATGCCTAATAAACTCTTATCCATTCTTTTGGCGCTCATTTACATCTCCGGATTGAAAGCCCAGCCCCTTCCCATACAGGACGAACAGTGGCAGTGGAATCATCCGCTTGTAGCCGTCGAAGACATCCCTGCCGACCAGACTGCCGTTTACGACATCACTGGAAAGACACTCACCGTTGGGCCATGGATAGCCGGAAAGACCGATGTCCGCCTCGTTCTCCGTCAGAGTCTCCCCGTGCAGGAAGGCTCCGTCCGAGGTCGTTTCCGCACCGATGACCTCTATCCGCGTGAAGGAAACATCTGGATAACTTACAAGAAAGGAAACCGCACGCTCACCGAGACCAACTACTGGTTCGGCCAGTCCCAGCGCTGGCAGTCGTTCTGTTTCCCCGTACTGCCGCCTCCCCCAGGTTGCGACCGCATAGAACTCTCCTTCGGCTTCCACATGAAGACACCCGGACGTCTGCAACTGCGCGACCTCACCTTCGGCTCGCCCATCGACATGGACCCGTCAAAAGCCAAGAAGCCCAAACTGCAACGCAAGGCAATACCCACTGACATCCCCTCTGGTCAGAAAGTCCGACTCGCACAGAACGGCAATTCGTGGTGGCTCGTCGATGCCCAGGGTAAACCATTCTTCTCGATGGGTTGCGCCATGTATGGCAATTCCCACAGTCCGCGTGAATCGTGGTCCACACTCTCCACCATGGCCTTCAACACCATTGCCAACGGCAGCAACCTCGAGCAGTGGATGGCATTCAACGAAGAGCAGCGCCGCGACGCAGCACCCACCGTCTTCCAGTTCTACCGCGTCAATACCGAAGTCGGTCGCAAGTACGACTGTCTGGTCGACCGTGACGGATTGCACCCCGGTGAGACTGAGAAGCCCGAGGCAGACGTGGGCGGATTCAACCACGCCTTCCCCGACCCCTTCGACCCACGTTGGGAGGAGGATGCCCGTCAGCAGGTGCGCCGCGTGGCACAGCAGTTCCGCGACAAACCCTACTTCATGGCATGGATGGCTGCCAACGAACGCTCCCACTGGAACCTCTACCGCTACGTCTGGTCGCCCGGTTGCGCCCGAGAGTTCGACCGCTACCTGCGCCAACGCTATTCCTCCATCCGGCAGCTCAACCAGGCATGGGGAACCCAATACACCAGTTTCGAACAGATACAGGAAGAACGGCCCGAGCCGCTCGTCATACGTGGAGCCAAGTACGAAGATTTCAACAACTTCTCGCGCGTCATACTCCGGACTTTCAACCAGAAAATTCTGCGCATCATCCATGAGGAAGACCCCGGTCGTCTCGTCTTCACCAACCGCTTCATGATACACGAAGTGCGTGGCGTCTTCGACAACCTCGACCTCTACAAGGGCTTCGATGGCATCGCCGTCAACATCTATCCCAGCAACAACCAGTGGGGGCTCAACCAGGGCGAGCGCCAATACCTCCAGCTCATGCACACCCTCACCGGTCTGCCCCTCATGATATGCGAGTGGTCGGTGCCTGCCATCGATTCGCACCTCTACGACAATCCAGAACGCCTCGACTGGTCCTATCCGCAGGTTATGAAGACCCAGCAGCAGCGCGCCCTCCAGTCGGCCTGCGTCCTCACCGACCTCTGCAACATGCCCTACGTCGTCGGAGCACACTGGTTCACTTGGGGCGATTTCAACGGCACTCGCCAGTCCAACCGCGGACTCTTCAGCAGTGAAGGAACCCCGTGGAGTCAGGTGCAGGAGGCTCTGGACGAAGTGAACCGTGCTGTCAGCCGTGCGTCGTCCGCAAAGTAAGAGAAACTCCTTACTCCGAGAATTTCTCTGATTCGCCGTTCAGCCCTGTTCCTTCTGCCCACGTTAGTAGTTTTTGAAGAAACGTGGAGCGAAGCGAAACGCACCGTGCTGCGACAGCCTGCGCACCGTGTTGCGACGACCGTCGCAGCACGGTGCGTTTTCGACAGGTCTGTTTTCTCGCTTCTTTTTCTTGTGTCGGTGAGTGAGATTCTTTCTTATGTTTGCTGGAAAAAATCCTGTCACTCTCGGCGGTTGTTGTTCCGAGAACAAGAAAACGAATCGGATGAGTACGAAGATGAAGAATGGTTGAAGTTTCGTTTAACCCGGATTAAGGAATATCATGATCTTCTTCTTGAAATCCTATCCCTGATTTGTGGATGCTTCAATATCAGAGATTCAAAATATGTTCAAAGGAGTATAAGAAACAAATTAGAATCAAAAAATCTGAGAAACTAATGAAAGAAACACTTACCATGTTATACTAATCGGAAAGTGGATGCATTATGTGGCATTTAACAATGATTTCTTTGAAATTATCGCGCACCACGTAACTTTCCCTTGAAAACAATCGTTTCTTTCATGGATTTCTGATAACTTTGCTCAAAATTGATGTGATATACGTTGCGTATAATTAACCCGCCTATATGAAGAAGATTGCAAGAACTACATAATAAATAAGGAACTACCCAAATCAAAAACTATGGCAAAAACGAATCTAATAACGGTAAGAAATGTAAATATCAGAACGAGACCGTCAACGGCATCGACTACATCTGCATTACCGATATCGCCCGACAGAAGAATGAGAATGAGCCGAAAGATGTGGTAAAGAATTGGATGCGCCAAAAGAACACCTTGGAGTATTTGGGACTTTGGGAGAGATTGCACAATCCCAATTTTAAAGGGGTCGAATTCGACCCCCTTTTGGCTGAGGCAGGAAGCAATGCTTTCACGATGAGTCCAACAAAATGGGTAGAACTCACAGCCGCTATAGGCATTCTTACGAAAAACGGAGCTGGAGGAGGCACGTATGCACAGCACGATATAGCCTTTAAGTTTGCCAACTGGGTGTCTGTGGAGTTTGAACTCTATCTTGTAATGGAGTTCCAACGCCTGAAAGCCAAGGAGCAAGAGCAGATTGGCTGGACGGCCAAACGCGAACTATCGAAAATCAACTACCGTATTCATACCGATGCTATCAAGAGTAATCTCATTCCTGCAGAAGTAACTCCTGAGCAAGCAGCGATGAAGTATACAGAGGAAGCCGACGTACTTAATGTCGCTATGTTTGGTATGACTGCAAAGCAGTGGCGTGAGGCAAACCCTGGCCTCAAAGGTAACATGCGCGACTTCGCCACGATTAACGAACTGATATGTCTCTCGAACATGGAGAATATTAATGCCGTATTCATCAACAGTGGTATGCCTCAGGGCGAGCGACTTGTTAAACTCAATCAGATAGCCATCCAGCAGATGCGAGTGCTTGAGGATACAAGTGTGCGAAAACTATTACAATAAGGAATGATGAATCTGAGTTTTGATACATCGTTGGCTAAAGGCTATCATAGCAGTTCTCAGATTTCTCGCGTGGTGACTGAAGACTGGTTGGCACGTAATATGTTCTGTCCCGTTTGTGGCGCTCCCATTTTGAGTCACTACGAAGCGAACAAGCCTGTTGCTGATTTCTTCTGTGATGATTGTAAGTCGGATTTCGAATTGAAGAGCAAGGAAAGTAAGACGGCAACTATTGGACATAAGATTGCGGATGGTGCATATGGGACAATGATTGAGCGCATAACTTCTCTCCGCAATCCTCATCTATTTGTGATGACCTACAACAATTGGACTGTCAACAATTTGCTGATGATTCCAAACTATTTCTTTGTCCCCGAAATCATAGAGAAACGTCCTCCGCTGAAAGAAACCGCAAGACGGGCTGGTTGGGTAGGATGCAATATCGAGATTGGTAACATTCCAGAAAGTGGGAAGATTTTCATAGTCCGAAATAGCAAGCAGGTGGATAAAGCGAAGGTTGTGGACTTATATCAACGGGCTCTCATGCTACGAACTTCAAGAATCGACAGCCGAGGTTGGTTGCTGGATGTGCTGAGATGTGTTGAGAGAATTCCCAAACTCGATTTCTCTCTTGACGAAGTCTATGCTTTTGCAGATGAACTTCAAAGAAAACATCCAGAAAACAATTTTATCCAAGATAAGATTCGGCAGCAACTCCAATATCTCCGTGACAAAGGCTTTATTAAATTCATATCTCGCGGACATTATCAAAAAGTAAAATAGAATGATGTCTACACCACCGAAGGGCACACCGACGCTCCCAACGACGGCATCAAAGTTGAGAACTGCCAAATGCTCGGCATAGTAAGAGGCAGCAACGAGAACGAAGCGCAGAAGAACTTGCTTAATGAAAATCCTTGGATAACAGAGGCTGGATTTGCCCCCGAAGAGTTCTTCATCAAGCAGATACTGACCATCGAGCAGCGCAACGACATCAACGTACTCATAGATTACCTGTGGGCAGACGAAGAACGCCATTTCGAAGAGAGTGAGAACAAGGAAAACCACATCTTCAACATATTAAAGAGGCTTAAAGCATAGCGATGAAATACAAGATAGAAATAAGTGAAATAAATAGTATTAATGTAGTTGATGTATAAAAGCTATTTTGTACGCACCACGCTTCGACAAATGTCGCGCTGTGGTGCGACAGCCTGCGCACCGTGCTGCGACGACCGTCGCAGCACGGTGCGTTTTTAACCCGATGCTGTCATAGGATTATTCCAGCTTGATATTTGTCTCGAAAGCTATGTCGGTGTGTTGGGGGCTCAGTGTATGGCGTCTTTCACGCTTCCGCTTTTCAGCAGGCGTTCGCGGGCCTCGTCGTATCCGATGCCGAGAGTCTCCTGTATCATGCGGGTTCCGCGGTCGACGAGTTTGGCGTTGCTGAGTTTCATGTTTACCATTCGGTTGCCTTCGACGCGTCCGAGTCGTATCATGAGTGTGGTGGATATCATGTTGAGTACCATCTTATGAGCAGTCCCGCTCTTCATTCGGCTGGAGCCGGTGACGAATTCAGGTCCGACGATGGTCTCGATGGGGTATTGGGCTTCTCGGGCGAGCGGTGTCTGTGGGTTGCTGGTGAGACATCCTGTGAGGAGACCTTCGGCACGGGCTCGGCGCAGAGTTTCAACGACATAGGGCGTGGTGCCGGAGGCTGCGATGCCCAGTAGCGAGTCGTTGGCAGTGGGGCAGTAGGGGAGCAGGTCGGCCCAGCCTTGTTCGGCGTCGTCCTCGGCGTTCTCGACGGCATGTCGTAATGCGCGGTCGCCGCCTGCGATGAGGGCTGTCACCCATGTCTCGGGCACTCCGAAAGTGGGTGGAATCTCGCTGGCATCAAGTACGCCGAGCCGCCCGCTGGTGCCTGCTCCGATGTAGAACAGCCTGCCTCCGCGCCGCATTCGTTCTTCGACATGAACCACGAAGGCTTCAATCTGTGGGAGCGCCTGGCGCACGGCTTCGGCCACCAGATGGTCTTCCTCGTTGATGTGTTGCAGCAACTGGGCGGGCGTCATCTCTTCCAGATGGTCGAAGTGCGAGGGTTGTTCCGTTATCTTTTCTCCTCCAATCATTTGCTTTTTTGCTGGGTTTGTACTAACTTTGCAACACCGCAAAATTAAGAATTTTAATTCAGACAGACAAATGATACAAAGATTATTGCGTCTGCTCGACGCCTCTCCAGTCAATTTCCTCGCTGTTGCAACTTTGGAAAAGGCTTTCCAGCAAGCAGGCTTCACTCGACTTGACCCTCGCGAACCGCTCGGTGCGATGGAACCCGGCCGTTCGTTCTATGTGACGAAAAATGACTCTTCGTTATACGCTTTCCGCATCGGGCAGCAGCCGCTCTCCGAGGTGGGCTTTCATCTGCTCTGTGCTCACTGCGATTCGCCCACCTTCCGCATAAAGCCTCGCGCTGAGATGCGTTGCGAGGGTGGTCTTGTAAAACTGAACACCGAGGTTTATGGTGGCCCGATACTTTCTACGTGGTTCGATCGTCCGCTCTCGCTTGCAGGGCGCGTCATGTTGCGCTCCGACGATGTCATGCAGCCCGAGACGCGTCTGCTCCACATCCGCAGGCCGCTCATGCAGATTCCGAACCTCGCCATTCATTTCAACAGACAGGTGAACGACGGTGTGAAGCTCAGTCGTCAGAAGGATATGCTCCCTCTGCTGGTCATCATAAACGAACGGTTCGAGCAGGACGGTGTGCTTTTGCGCTTGATTTCCGAGGAGTTGAAAGTGGATGTATCTGACGTCTTAGATTTTGACCTCTACCTTTATGATGCTACGCCATCCTGCACGTTCGGCCTTCACGATGAATTCATATCGAGCGGACGTCTTGACGACCTGAGCATGGTCTTTGCAGGCATGGAGGCGATGCTGCGAGCTGGTGGAAAAGAGCCGAGCCGCCGCACACAGGTGCTGGCCATCTTTGACAACGAGGAAACGGGCAGTCAGACGAAGCAAGGTGCAGGCAGTCCCTTCCTGGCCAGCATGCTCCAACGCATTGTTGCCCAGCAGGGTAATGGTGTGGCCGAAGACTTTGCGCGAGCCATCGAACATTCGTTCATGGTCTCGGCCGACAATGCACATGCCTGGCATCCCAATTATCCGGAAAAGTTCGATCCGACGAACCATCCTCAACTCGGCGGCGGACCAGTCATCAAGTACAACGCTGCGCAGAAATATGCCAGCGATGCGTCTTCGGGTGCTGTCTTTGCCGAACTCTGTCGCAAGGCTGGTGTGCCCTGTCAGCGCTTCGTCAACCACAGCGATATTGCCGGTGGAAGTACGCTGGGAAACATTCTCAGTGCGTCGCTTCCCTTGCGTGGCGTAGATATGGGAGCACCTTTGCTTGCCATGCATAGTGCTCGCGAGACGGCTGCTGTGGCCGATTATGAGTATTCAGTAAAGGCTTTCGAGGAGTTTTTCAGAAGCTGAAACAATGTCTTATTCCCTCTTTTTCGATGTCGACGGTACGCTGGTGAGTTTCGCCACTCACCACATTCCGGACTCGACGCTTGCAGCTCTTCAACGTGCCCACCGCCAGGGATGTCGTCTTTTCATCGCAACAGGTCGTCCCTTTCAATGGCTTCGTACACCTGCGATTGAACCGCTTCTGCCAATTATTGATGGCTTTATAACCATGAACGGAGCGATGGCCATCGTCGACGACGAAGTTTGTTTCTCGAAGCCGCTCCGTCGTGAGAGTGTCGCGCTTCTGCTTTCCGATGCCGTGCGAAACGATTATTCGTGTGTCATCGTGGGTGAACGTCATATCGCACTTCACAACGAGAAACCTCTTGTCCGTGAACTTTTCGAGAAGTTCCTGCAGGTTGGCGGTGGCGATTTCCCGTCTACCATCAGCCGCTTAGACCCCGATGAGCCTGTCCTGCAAGTCTCTCCCTTCTTCACGGTCGAGCAGGAGCAGGCACTCATGCCCTCGATTCCCGATGCTGTCTGTGCCCGATGGCATCCCGCCTTTGCCGATGTTACGGCGCGTGAGGCTACCAAAGGACTTGCGCTGACCTCCTTGGTCGAACGTCTTCACCTCGATGCTTCGAAGACAGTTGCGTTTGGCGACGGCGGAAACGATGTCAGCATGTTCCGCGCCGCTGCCATAGGTATTGCCATGCCGACGGCCGATGAGTGGGTCAGAAACGAAGCCGACATTGTAGCAGCCGATGTTGATGACAACGGAATTGCGCGCGTTCTTGAAAAGATACTTCCGCTGTGAGGTAATTCGATTGTTTAACTAAATAGAGCAAAGCTCAAGTAATCAATCGCTTGAGATTTTGCTTAGAATATCAATTTCTTCTTGCCATCTTTGACGAAGATACCCTTTCGTGCCTTCTCAACAGGTCGTCCTGAGAGGTCGTAGAGCGTGCCATTTTTCACGTTCTCGGCCTCTCTTTTTATTGTTTCAACGCTTGTAGCCACCTCTTCCACGCGCATTGTCATCTGGTTTATCTTACCGACATAGGAGAGTGTAAACCTGTATGTCGAGCCCATTTCTAATGTCTGCCCGCTTTTCACGTAGACGTTGCCATCGTTATGGCCGTCCGTTCCGTTGCCGATGCCAAAGATGTTGCTCGACGAAAGAATCTTATACGTTCCGGAGGAGGTGAAGCTGTCTCCCGTTCTCTTTTGTAGAAAGAAGCCGAAGTTCACGTCATTGGCATCGAGTTGTTCGCCTATTCTTACCGTAAACTGGAACTTCCGTGCGCCCACTTTAGCCATGGGCCATGCGGCGTCGTCGCTGTCCCAGTCGCGCCCAGCTGCGGCAAAGGTCGGTTTCCCAAGTCCTTTGCTACCGACAACCCATATCGTACCGCTGCCGTCTTCTTGCAGCGCGGCGGGCATTCCATTTGCGTCTATGGGCTCGGCGCTCAGGTGCATCAGCGCGAGGTCGACGCAGATGTTGAACTTGCCACTCATGGGTAGGAAACGAAACCTGCCATCGCCCGTTGGTTCGAAGAAATCTTCGTCGACAGTCATCTTAGCTGCCTCATCGCTCCGTGGCCCTTTCACCTCGATGGAGTATTCACCACCTTGTTGCATATCCATCTGTCTCTGAAATCGTTCTGCATAGGCGAGCGTCAGTTCTTTACCATCGATGGTGACGCTGTCGGCCCCCTGTCCGCCCTTCAGCAACATCCGCCAGATGGTGTTGCGCAGTGTGCCTGCGTTGTCGTCCGAATAATAGTCCCAATACATGCCGCCCTTGAATTGCTGCTCGGCTATATATCTGCATTTCAGTTCGATGGAGCGAACGTTGTCGAAATCCATGTAGAACGACCCATCGCTCTTTTTCTTTATCCAGGGCACCTTACCCTTGTCGTCCCAGTCTTCCACGTAATCTCCGCTTGCCAGCAGATTCTTGGCGCGTTGGTAGCTCTGTTCGCCGTGGTTCGTCTCGTGTCCGTAGAGGGGCATGCCCATCACCAATTTTTCGCGTGGGATACCTGCGTTCAGGTGCGCATTCATGGCCATCTGTGCCGAGTAGTATCCGCCGCTCACAGGTCCGTAGCCCTTATAGAGCGCAGCGTGGTGGTTGGGCGGACTCGCCATGTTGTAGCACATCACGTTTACGAAGTCGAGATATGCAATGCAGTCTCGGAAATTGTAGGGCGAGGGCTCGTAGTTCGAGGCCATTGTCAGCAGGAGATTGTCGCCCAGCGTTGCCCTCAGGTCGCGCATCAGCAGCGTATAGTTGGCTTTGTCGTTGGGCGAGGCTCCAATCAGTCCGCCTGCCGTACTGCCCGGGAACTCCCAGTCGATGTCTATTCCGTCGAGGCCATATCGGTCGCAAGTCTCTCGCGCCGCCTGACAGAAGGCTATGCGCAGCGTCTGGTCTGAACTCATCTCGCTGAATCCGCCGGCGCCCCAACCTCCAATCGAGAGCAGGACCTTCAGTTCCGGTTCACGTTTCTTCAGGTTCACAATCTGCTGCAGCCGCTGCACGTTCGAGATGGTGACGCTCTTGCGGTCTTGTCCCACACCACCGAAAGCATAGTTGATGTGCGTCATCCGCGTAGGGTCGGGCAAACCGTTCGACCACGAGGTCACGTATGCCACCACCACCCGCGGGGTCTGTGCACCGAGCGTCATGCAGCAACATGCTGCCAGCAGGAGAAAATAGAATCTGCGTCCTTTCATTTGTATGTCATTTTTTGCTTGTAGTTTCGTTCCGATTCGGAGTCGCTTCGGATGCACCGTGTTTTTCGGGCTGACGCACCACGGTGCGAAGGGCAACGCAGCACGCTGCGACAGGCGTCGCACCACGGTGCGTTTTCCGGACGTCTCTTCATCGGCAAAGATAGCGATAATTGACCGAAACGCGGCACCCATTCTTCCTCTCCTTTCGTCCCGACCCTCATTTTTGTGGTTTTGCAAACATGTTTTGTCAGTAAACCAACGTCTTCGCGCAGAATCTTCAGAATTCTTTCTCTCTTTTTATAATGACAAAATAAAAGGAGGAACAAACCACTGGTGGTCTGTTCCCCCTTACTCGTGATTATCGAATCGGACTGTCAGAACTTGTAGTCGAAGCCGAGTCCGAGGACATGGTTCGTTCGCGAATAAGTCTCGCTGACGGGAATGCCCATGTAGGAAGTCTGACGGTCGTAGTCGCTATAGATGGAGCAGAAATAGCCGAGGTTGAAGCGCAGGTGTTCGTTGACGTTGACAGCGCCGCCCAGCCCGACGGAATGGCTGTCGCAGGCGAAGGTCGTGTTCTGCTGATACTCATCCTTCACGGCGTAGTCGGTGCGCTGAGTGCCGCAGCTCACGGTGAACGTTTTGTTGATGTCCCATTCCAGTCCGAGCAAGTATTCCGTCGTACCGTGGCCGATTTTCTTCTGACGGTTGTCCGCCATTTTGGCGTTCTTGTCGTCGAAGAAATGGAACTCCGAAGTGATGCGCAGGTTCGGGCAAATCTCATAACCGGCAGCCACGGCGAGCAGCGCGGGCAGGTCGTAGCGCGTCTTCACCTTGTCCTGATAAGGATAAGTCATGGCGCCGATGGAACCAGCCATCTCCGGGAAGCGTTCGATGAGCGACTCGGGACCGATTTCGAGCGTGTGGGTATCGTTCGGAATGTTCAGCTTCGTGCGGAACTCATAGCGGGCACTCAGCGTCAGACCCTTGTAGCGATAGTTCAGACTGAGCAACGGATTCACACCGAAACCGCTCTGGTCCACATCGAGCTGCAGGTTCAGCAGCTCCACAGGCGACATTCCGGCAGGCATCTTCATACCAGCCACCACATGACCCTTGTTGTAACCGTCATAGATATTGCCGCGAAGACCCACGGCAGCCGACCAGTGGTCAGAGAGACGATAAGCGAAGTTCAGCTGAACACCGTAGATAAACTGACGCCCCTTCAGCCAGGCATCCAAGTCGTACTGCTCCGGCGTAAGCCTGTTCTGAGCCATCATCGCCTGTATAGGCACAGAAAACATAGGGATACCCTCCTTGAACGTCACCGTACCGCCACTGCCCACAATGCCAATCATCGCCCCCAGCGACCAGCGGTCGTGCCTGTACGAAGCAAACAGCCCCGGCACAAACGGCGCTTCCGCTTTACCCTTGAACTTGTGACTGTTCATTGTCGGACTCCCGTAGAAGTCAGGATAGGTTGCCTCCACGTTGCGCCACTGGTGCGGGTTCTGCCAGTTGAATGACAGTTGCCAACCCTCGTGACCCCAGCTCAGACCAGCCGGATTGCTGTAGATGGCATCGATGTCGAAAGAGGCACCGCGCGCCATCATACGGTCGAAAGCAATGTGATAGTTCGTGTTCGTCATCAGACCGCCAGCCATCATCGGCAGCGAGACCAAGGCAGCAAGCGCTGCAAACGTAATTCTGAAATGTTTCATAGACTTCTTTTATATAAATGATACGTTGTTTCAAGGAACGAGAAGGGACGAGTCGCCGTAGCTCAGGAAACGGAAATCGTGGCTGAGCGCATAGTCATAGACCTCACGCCACCGCCCGTTCAGGAAAGCACTCACCAGCAGCAGCAGCGTGCTCCGCGGTTGGTGGAAGTTCGTAATCATCGCCTTCACGAAATGGAACCGATAACCCGGAGCAATGATAATCTGCGTCGAAGACTGCAGCACATCGCACTGCTGGCGGTCCAGATAGCCGAGGAGCGCCGTGAGCGCCTCCTCCTCCGTCCGAGACTCCGTCACCTCGTAAGGCATCCATTGCGGCACATGCAAGTCCTCAGCGCCGCGCCCAGCCAGAATGCCCATGTAGTAGAGACTCTCCAGCGTGCGCACCGATGTCGTCCCCACCGCAATCGCTTCGCCCCCGTGACGCAGCAGCGCCTCAATCGTATGTCGGTGCACCGCAATATGTTCCGTATGCATGTCGTGGCCGCCTATCACCGCCGACTTCACAGGCCTGAACGTCCCAGCGCCCACATGCAGCGTCACCTCCTCGCGTTCAACACCGCGTTCCGTCAGCGCTTCCAGCACCCCCGGCGTAAAGTGCAGCCCCGCCGTCGGAGCCGCCACACTGCCCTCCACACGGCCGTAAACCGTCTGATAAGTCGTCAGGTCGCCCACCTCCGTAGCGCGGTTCAGGTAAGGCGGAATCGGCAGTTCGCCCGCAGCAGCCAGCATCTCCGAGAACGTGAAATCCCCGTCCCATTCGAAGACAATCCGCTCGCTCGTGCCCAGCGATCCGCAGCGCGAGGCAGTCATCACCACGTCGCGGCCCTCCACCTTCAGCTGCATTCGCAACGCACCCTCCTTCCACTTCTTCAGGTTGCCCACCAGACAGAGCCACACACAGCGCCCGCGCTGCGCAAAATTCTCCTGATATTCGGCAGGCTCGGCAGGCTCCAGAATGAAAATTTCGATGGCAGCGCCCGTCTCCTTGCGGAAATGCAGTCGTGCCCGCACCACCCGCGTATTGTTGAACACCATCAGCGCCCCCTCCGGCACATATCGGGGCAGGTTGCGGAAGACATCCTCGCCCGCAGTCCCATGCCGATACAGCAGCAGACGGCTCGCATCGCGCTCAGCCACCGGATAGCGCGCAATACGCTCCTGAGGCAGCGGATAGTCGTAGTCGTCAATTCGAATTTCCTTCGTATTCATTGTTCAAATTTGCTGCAAAGATACGAATAAGCGAGGAGAATGCCAAACCTCTTTGAGCATTTTCTTCAACGCCCGACGGCGTCGGGCCATTGGGCTGGTGTTGAAGAATAAGCGGGCAGAGACTGCAACAAGCAGTGTGGAGCGACGGGCAACACACCGTGCTGCGACAAGCGTCGCAACGTGGTGCATCACCCATCGCATCGTGGTGTGTTTTCATCGTTGCGTTCGCATGTCTCGGAAGCAATCTCAAAAGGGACTTGCACGGCAGGTTGACTTTGTCCCGCTCCCTCGGTTTTACTATATTTAACATTCCTGTAACGCTTTTTAGGTTTCTGCCGTTTCGGTATTCCTCCAAAAAGACGTAAATTTGCAGGCTATATTTAAGTAACGAAATAAAAATATCATACACACTATTATGGCAGAATCAATGGATATCCGCGAACTGAACGAGCGCATTGAGCGCCAGAGCGGATTTGTCACCGATCTGGTGACGGGAATGAATCAGGTTATCGTTGGTCAGAAACACTTGATAGAGTCGTTGCTCATCGGTCTGCTGAGCGACGGCCATATCCTGCTGGAGGGTGTTCCGGGTCTGGCCAAGACGATGGCCATCAAGACGTTGTCTCAGCTGGTGGACGCTAAGTTCAACCGTATTCAGTTTACGCCGGACTTGCTGCCTGCCGATGTGGTGGGCACGATGATTTACAGTCAGAAGGACGAGCGTTTCGTGGTGGAGAGGGGTCCTGTGTTTGCGAACTTTGTGCTGGCGGACGAGATTAACCGTGCTCCGGCGAAGGTTCAGAGTGCGCTGCTGGAGGCTATGCAGGAGCGTCAGGTGACCATCGGCAAGACGACGTACGACTTGCCTAAGCCTTTCCTGGTGATGGCTACGCAGAACCCCATCGAGCAGGAGGGTACTTATCCGCTGCCGGAGGCTCAGGTGGACCGCTTCATGCTGAAGGTGGTGATTGACTATCCGAAGCTGGAGGAGGAGAAGCTGATTATCCGTCGGCAGATTAAGGGCGGTGTCTCGAACGTGAGACCGGTTGTCTCGACGGCGGACATTGAGGGTGCCCGCGAGGTGGTGCGCGAGGTTTATCTGGACGAGAAGATTGAGCAGTATATTGCGGACTTGGTCTTCTGCTCGCGCTATCCCGAGAAATATGGTCTGAAGGAGATTCAGGACTATGTGGAGTTCGGCGGTTCGCCCCGTGCGAGCATCAACCTGGCGTTGGCTTCGCGTGCCTTTGCTTTCATCAAGCACCGCGGTTATGTGATTCCGGAGGATGTGCGCGCGGTGGCCCACGATGTGCTGCGCCACCGCATCGGACTGACTTACGAGGCGGAGGCTAACAATGTGACGAGCGAGGATATCGTGAGCCGGATTGTCAATAAGGTGGAGGTGCCCTGAGGATGTTGACGGTGCTGGGATTCGTAAATTCAAAATTTGGTAGGAGAATTGGAAACCTCTGATATCCTGAAGAAGGTTAGGCAGATTGAGATTAAGTCTCGCGGCCTGAGCAATAATATCTTTGCGGGGGAGTATCACTCTGCCTTCAAGGGACGCGGAATGACTTTCTCGGAGGTGCGCGAATATCAGTATGGCGACGATATCCGTGACATCGAGTGGAACGTGACGGCTCGCTTCAACAAACCTTATATCAAGGTGTTCGAGGAGGAGCGCGAACTGACGGTGATGTTGCTGGTGGATGTGAGCGGCAGTCTCGACTTCGGTACTGTGCGCCAGAAGAAACGCGACTTGGTGACGGAGATGGCTGCGACGCTGGCGTTCTCGGCTATCCAGAATAATGACAAGATTGGTGTCATCTTCTTTTCGGACAGGATTGAGAAGTTTATTCCTCCGAAGAAGGGCCGCAAGCATATCCTTTACATCATCCGCGAATTGCTGGACTTCAAGGGCGAGAGCTCGCTGACTGACGTGGGTGCTGCGGTGGAATATCTGACGCAGGCGCTGAAACGTCGCTGCACTGCGTTTGTGATGAGTGACTTTCTGGACGGGAAGGATTTCAGCAAGGCGCTGATGATTGCGAACCGCAAACATGATGTGGTGGCTATTCAGGTCTATGACAAGCGTGTGGCCGAACTGCCCGATGTGGGTCTGATGAAGATGCGCGATGCGGAGACGGGGCAGGAAATCATCGTGGACACGAGCAGCAGGGAGGTGCGCAGGGCGCATGCCCGATGGTGGCAGGAGACTACTGACCGCCTGCACGACACTTTCTCGCGAAGCAACATTGATGCTGTGAGTGTCCGCACGGACGAGGACTATGTGTCTGCACTGAAGAGCCTCTTTGCCCGACGCAGCAACTGAGGTCTTTCTTTCAATTTATAATCTATAAATCAGGCTGTTGATGAAACTTAAGCTGATATTGATTTTCGGTCTCCTGGCCACGACGGCTTCGGCGCAGGTGACGTTTGATGTCTCCATCGATTCGCTGAACCTCTTTATCGGTCAGCAGACGGGTATTACGCTCGATATAGCGATGGGTGCGGGCCAGCAATTGGAACTGCCTTCGCTGAAGAACGGTGACGAGCTGCTGCCTAATGTCGAGGTGGTTGAAGTTGCCAAGCCTGACACTACGCCGCTCAACGAGGGTAAGACGCTCGAAATTGTCCAGCGCTACATCATCACTGCGTGGGATTCGTCGTTCTACTACCTGCCTCCGTTTCAGGTGAAGGTTGACGGGCAGACGTACGAATCGCGGAGCCTGGCGCTGAATGTCTATACGCTCGACGTAGATACAATCCATACCGATGAGTTTTTCCCCATCAATCCAGTGATGGCTCCGCCTTATGTCTGGGACGATTTCAGGCCGCTGGTCTATGCCGCTCTGTTTGGCCTGCTGCTCATTGGCGTGGCAATCTTCCTCTTCGACCGTGCCCGAAAGGGTAAACCTATCGTACAGATTATCCGCAGAAAGAAGGTGCTTCCGCCTCATCAAGTGGCAATGAATGAGATTGAACGCATAAAGGGCGACCGCAAGTGGACTGAGGAAAACAGCAAGGAATACTATACGCAGTTGACCGACACGCTTCGAGTCTATATCCAGGAACGCTATGGTTTCAGCACGATGGAGATGACCTCGGCCGAAATTATTGAGCGTCTGATGAGCGAGAACGACGAGACCGCCCTGAACGAACTGCGCGAGATTTTCCGCACTGCCGACCTTGTGAAGTTTGCGAAATACAGTACGCTCATCAACGAGAATGATGCAAACCTGATGGCTGCTGTGGAATACATCAATCAGACGAAACAGGAACCCGACCCGAATGCAAAACCCGAGCCTGAGATTATTAAGGTGACCGACGAGAAACGCATGACTCAGGTGAGAATCATGCGGGCTGTCTCCATCGTCCTTGCACTCTGTGCCACCGCGGCCTTTGCTTGGGCTGTCTATAAACTAATTGACCTCTTGAGATGACATTTGCTAATCCTTCATATCTGTTTCTGCTCCTGCTGCTGATACCTTACATCGTATGGTATTGGTTCAATCATCGCAAGGCTTTGCCTTCGATACAGGTGAGCTCAACCGTTGCTTTTGTGAAAGCACCTAAGAGCTTCAGAAACTACCTCTTACATATTCCTTTCGTCCTTCGTCTGTTGGCTGCGACATTCGCTATTATTGCCTTGGCCCGACCTCAGACGACGAACCAGTTTACGAATAAGAACATCGAAGGAATAGACATCATGCTTGCCATGGATGTCAGTACCAGTATGTTGGCCGAAGACCTGCGCCCGAATAGAATAGAGGCTGCAAAGCAGGTGGCCATTGAATTCATCAACGGTCGCCCGAATGACAACATCGGTCTGACACTCTTTGCAGGTGAGGCTTTCACGCAATGTCCCATGACCACAGACCATGCAGTCCTGCTGAATCTGTTGAACGGAATGCGTGTCGACATGGCTCAGCGAGGCCTCATTGAGGACGGTACAACGATTGGCATGGGTATTGCCAACGCCGTTACCCGTCTGAAAGACAGCAAGGCGAAAAGCAAAGTGATTATTCTGCTGACGGACGGAACCAACAACTGCGGACAGATTAGTCCTAACACGGCTGCCGATATCGCAGCCAGTTTCGGTATCCGTGTCTATACCATCGGTGTCGGCACCAACGGCACGGCACCTTATCCAATGTCGGTCGGAGGCCGCATTCATTATATGAACGTACCTGTCGAAATAGATACAAAGACACTTGCAACCATTGCCAAGGCAACCGGAGGCGAGTTCTACAGAGCAACCAACACGGAGAAACTTCATGAGGTCTATGCTCAGATAGATCAGATGGAGAAGACAAAGATGAAGGTGCAGCAATATACCAAACACTACGAGGCATTCCAGAAGTATGCGATATGGGCTGTCATCTTCCTCCTGCTCGACTTGCTGCTCAGAAATACCGTTCTTCGTAGAATACCATAAATAAGAGAAGAAGTTAAGATGTTCAGATTCGAAAGTCCACAATATCTCTATTTGATTGCGTTCCAGCTTTTGCTTGTGGCGCTTCATTATTATTCGCTTTATCGTCGCAGAAAAAGTCTTCGTCGATATGGCGAGCCCGATTTGGTGAGACAACTCTATGTGGATGTATCCCGCATCCGCCCTGAGGTTAAGTTCTGGTTAGCACAGGCCGCACTTCTCTGTTTCATCGTTGCTTTGGCTCGTCCGCAATATGGCACGAAGGTCGAGACGCGTGAACGTCAGGGCATAGAAGCAATCATCGCACTCGATGTGAGCAATTCGATGCTTGCCGAAGACGTTAAACCCAACCGTTTGCAGAAGGCCAAGATGATGGTAAGCAACATGGTGGACGAGATGAAGGACGACAAGATCGGGCTCATCGTCTTTGCCGGTCAGGCCTTCACACAATTACCCATCACCAGCGACTACGTGAGCGCTAAGATGTTCCTCGAAACCATATCGCCTTCTATGATAAATGTTCAGGGCACCGACATCGCTGCTGCCATACGTTTGGCCATGCGAAGTTTCACGCCGCAGGACGATGTCAGCCGTGCTATTTTTGTGATAACAGACGGTGAAGATAACGAGGAACAAGGCATCGAGGCCGCAAAGGAAGCTGCCAAGATGGGGTTGCGCATCTATGTGCTGGGCATTGGTGACCCGGCCGGAGCACCTGTCCCCATCGAAGGTACCAATCAATATATTACGGATCAGCAGGGTAACATCGTGATGTCAAAGCTGAGCGAAGAGATGTGTCGCGAGATAGCGCGTGCCGGCAACGGCTCGTACATCTATGTGGACAACAGCAGTTCGGCACAGAAGAAGCTCTCCGAACAACTCGATCGTCTTGCCAAGTCGACCATCGAAAGTCAGATATACAGCGAGTTCGACGAGCAGTTCCAGGGTTTTCTCCTTTTGGGACTTCTCTTCCTATTCATCGATGCGCTCCTGCTTGAGCGCCGCAACCGACGTTTACACGTTTTCCAGAAACTCAAGAACAAGAAATGATGAAACGATATCTATTCATACTCTTTGCCCATCTGATTGCGTTCACGGCCATGGCACAGAACGACCGCGATTACATTCGTCGAGGTAACCGCTTGATGAAGGACACCGTGCCTGAGCGGTTGCAGGAGAAAAGCCAGAAGGCACAGGTGCAGTACCAGAAAGCGGTGGAATACGATAACACCAACGCCATAGCGCATTACGACCTGGGAAATGCCCTCCTCGTTCAGAATAAGGCCGAGGAAGCCATGAAGGAGTACGACACTGCAACGCGCTTCGAACGCGACAAGGGACGTCTGGCTCAGATGTACCACAACATGGGAGTAGTCATGCAGGGCGCAAAACAGTTCGACAAAGCTGTGGCCTACTATAAGCAGGCTTTGCGTAACGATCCTACGAACGATGAGACACGATACAACTATGCACTCAGCCTATATCAGCTGAAGAAACAGCAGCAAGAGGGTGGGGGACAGAACAATCAAGACCAAGACGAGAACGGTCAGGACGAGAAACAACAACAGGACAAGCAAGAACAGCAAAAGCAAGATAAGCAGAACGAACAGCAGGAGGAGCAGAAACCGCAGCCCGACCCCAATCAGATGAGTCGCGAGAACGCTGAACAACTGCTGAATGCTGCCATGCAAGACGAAAAAGAGACTCAAGAGAAAATGCAGCGCGTATTGGCTAATCCGCAGCAGAAACGCCTGCAGAAACAATGGTAACCAACCGTAAGATGAAACGTTTTCATTTCATACTTTTCTTTTTTCTCCTCATCGCTGCAGCCACACGGGCTCAGGTGACGGTGGAGATGAAGGCTCCGCGACAGGCCGAGGTGGGGCAGCGCCTGCAGATTCGTTATGTCGTGAACTCCACCGACGTCAAGGATTTCAATGTCGGCGACTTTGAGGGACTTCGTGTGCTCTACGGCCCCAGCACGAGCAGTTCCACAAGTATTTCGATGATTAACGGAAAGACCAGTCGCTCGTCTACGATGACCTACACCTACACCCTCATTGCTACGGAGGAAGGTACCTTCAAATTGCCCGTAGCCAGCGTGAGTGTAAAAGGCAACACTTATCAGAGCAACTCGGCTTCCATCGAAATTCTTCCGGCGTCCGACGACACTCAGTCCTCGCAGCAACCGTCACGCGGCGAAAGTGGCTCTGCAAACCGTCAGGGCAGTGGTCAGGGAAAGGACCTCTACATGACTGTCACGGCGAGCAAACGTAAGGTCTACGAACAGGAGGCCGTCCTGCTCACCTACAAGATTTATACCCTCGTCAACCTTCAGCAGATATCCGGTGAGATGCCGCAGCTGGACGGATTCCACGTACAGGAGATAGATACCAGGGCGCAGATGTCGCTGAAATACGAGCGTGTGGATGGCCGCAACTATGGCACAGCCATCTGGCGTCAATACTTGCTTTTCCCCCAGAAGACTGGCAAGATGCGCGTGCCTGCCATCTCGTTCGATACGCAGGTCGAGCAGGTAAATACGTCAATGGACCCCTTCGACGTCTTCTTCGGCGGCGGCAGTCTCTCGCAGATCGTACAGCGTACCATCGTTGCGCCGGCAGTTGAAATCGAAGTGGAACCGCTACCCACGCCTAAACCCGCTACCTTCTCGGGCGCTGTGGGCAAGTTCACCATCAGCGGCAGTCTGACACCCGAGCAAATCAACGCAAACGACGCAGCCACGTTGCGACTCACCGTGAGCGGACAGGGCAACATGAAGTTGCTGAAATCGCCCAAGATTAACTTCCCCAACGACTTCGAGGTTTACGACCCCAAGGAAACCGACAAGACACAGAACACGGCCAGTGGTGCGCGAGGCAACAAGATATTCGACTACATAGTGGTGCCGCGCCATGCCGGTGACTACTCGATACCTCCCGTAGCTTACACCTATTTCGACCCCGAAAAGTCGCAGTACATCACCGTTCAGACCGATTCCTTCTCCATCAGCGTTGCCAAGGGCAAAGGCCGCACCACAATGGTGACGCCCGAACAGGAGGACCTGCAGGTCTTGAATAACGACATTCGTTACATCAAGCAGAAGCCCCTGCGCCAGCAGCGCGAAGGTGGTCTGCTGTTCGGCACGCGCAACTATTGGTTTGCCTACCTTGCAGCCCTCGTCATCTTCCTGTTTGTGCTGGGCGCATTTCGCCACATAGCTAAGGAGAACGCCAACATCTCGGGCCGTCGTCGCAAACGTGCCGGACGGGCTGCGTCGAAACGACTGCGCAATGCCGCCCGACTGATGAAGCAGCATGAGAGCCAGGCCTTCTACGACGAGGTGATGCACGCCCTGCTTGGCTATGCTGGCGACAAGCTCAACCTGCCCAACACGCTCCTGAACAAGGACAACGTGCAGGAGATGCTGCAGGAGCGGAACGTCGACGAGTCGCTCGTCAGCGGATTCATGAACGTGCTCGGCGAGTGCGAGTTTGCGCGCTATGCCCCGGGTGATCCCAACGCCACGATGGACAAGATCTTCGACGAAGCTTCGGAGGTAATCAACAAACTGGATTCGGCAATCAAGAAAGCATAGACCATAAAATACAGAAATCCCATGAACAGGATGCCCCATATAATGTATACAGATTTTACCACGCATACCGCTTCCTCGACAAGCAGCCCCGTGGAGCGCAGGTCAACACACCGTGGTCTTCAGGCTGTCGCACCGTGGTCTTCAGGCTGTCGCACCGTGGTCTTCAGGCCGTCGCAGCGTGCTGCGTTTTTAACATTTCCACAGTGCGTACTCCGTAGCCTCGCTATCTTGCTGATTTACATCGCTCTTCCTTTGTCAGCCTCCGCCATCGACATCGATAGTCTGAAAGTAGCTGCTGACAGTGCCTATGCACAGGAGAAATACGAAGATGCTGTAAAGATTTATTCGGAATTGACCGAGCAGACCGAGAATGCCGACGTGTATTACAATCTTGGCTGTGCCTATTATCGTATGGACGACATGGCGCACGCCATATTGTGGTTCGAGCGCGCTGCGATGTTGAATCCCTCCGACAAGGACATCAATTTCAACCTCGAACTGGCGCGTAGTAAGACCATCGACCGCATCACGCCGCGCCACGAAATGTTCTTCGGGTCGCTTTTCAACTGGCTTTCGCAACTCTTCAGCCTGAGCCAGTGGGCCTTCGTCTGCATCGCCCTGTTCGTCCTCTCGCTTGTAGGGCTGGGGCTGTTTTTCTTCTCTGGTCGCTATCTGCTGCGCAAGGGCGGTTTCTATGCTGCAGTAGTCTTGTTCATGCTCACCATCGTTGCCAACCTGTGTGCCAACCACCGCAGGAACAGCCTCTTGAGCCATGACAGCGCCATCGTCGTAGCCTCTTCTGTGACGGTGAAAAGTACGCCCTCGCAGAGCGGAAACGATTTGTTCGTGCTGCACGAGGGCACTCGGGTGGAGATTCGCGACGCGTCGATGAAAGACTGGTGCGAGGTGCAGATTGCCGACGGCAAGGTGGGATGGCTGGAACGCTCGGCGATGGAGGAAATCTGAGAAATCAAGAGATTGGGAAAAGAAATTCGATAACAGCATAACGTAGTCAGGATGGAGGAAATCACAACGTGGAGTAAGTCCATATTCTTTCTGCTCAACGGCAGCGACTCCCTCTATCTCGACGGTGTCTTCTGGACCATCACACGCACGGTCACGTGGGTGCCGCTCATGCTCATTACCTTATATATTGTGGTAAAGAACAACGGATGGCGTCGCGCGCTGCTTCCCATCGCCGTCGTCTTGCTGCTCATCTGCTTCACCGACCAGTTTTCGAGCTCTTTTTGCAAACCCTTCTTCAGGATTCTGCGTCCCACTCACGACCCATCGACAGCAACGATGGTGGACATTGTCAACGGCTATCGCGGCGGGCTTTACGGATTTTTCTCGAGCCATGCTGCCAACACCTTTGCCTGCGCCACTTTCCTTTCGCTCCTATTCCGCTCGTGGAGCGTCTCGGCTTTCCTCTATATCTATGCCTTCCTGTGTAGCCTGAGCCGTATATACCTGGGTGTACATTCGCCCATAGATATCGGTGTCGGCACCCTTTTCGGTCTGCTCTCCGGCGCGCTTTTCTATTTCCTGTATTATCTAGCCGACAAGCGCTTCGGTCAGCCACGCACGTTCTTTTCCTCAGCCTATACTGCTTCGGGCTATCTCTACTCCGACTTAGTCCTGATACATTTAGGCTTTGCGCTCACCCTGCTCTACGTAGCCTTCAACGCCGTCTTCTTGGCGGCCAGTTATTGATAAATCCCTCAGTCGCCCACAGCCATGAAACACCTGCTTCTGATATTGCTTCTGCTTCCTCTCGTGGCCTGTCAGCGTGTGCCTGAGAGTCTTCGCAACGAGGTGGACCGCTGCAACGAACGCTCGTATCACGACCGATATATCGACATCGACAGTGCGCTGTGGTATGCGAAACGTGCTGAGCAACTCTCGGAAAACTATACCGACGGTCGGACCGAGGCAAAGATAAATCAAGCTTTCGTGCTCTATCAGCAGATGAAATTCGACGATGCGCTGGATTTGCTCTCTGTAATTGAAAAGACATCGAGGAACCAGTTCCTGCTGCTTGCCACACATATTCTGCAGATGAAGGTGGCACAGCGAGTGGGTGACGGTGAATCGTTCTTTGCCTACCGCAGCCGTTCGCGTCAGATACTCGACCGCATAGAAGAGGGGTTCGAACCTGTCTCACCTCACTATGCAGCCATGGTGAACCATGCCTTTTCAGAACTCCACATCGTTTCCAGTACGTATTACTATTACCTCGGCCTCGACTCCGCAGCCCAGGCCGAGATACAGCAGGCGTACGATTATGTAAAGGACAGCCGTGACACCGCACAGTGGCTCAATTACAATTACATGTTGGGCAGCGGCGGACTCATCGTTGGCGAAAAGGACGAGGTCGTTCTGCGCGAATTTGAACATCTCTTTCTGACATATACCCTTGCCAAGGCCCGCAACTACACCTATTTCGAGGCAAACGCCCTGCAGTCGCTCGCGTCGATGATGGCTGACACCTGCGCAGCCAACCTGATACGGCAAGAGCAGACGGGTTCATTCAACTATCTCTCAACCGAGTATCCCACCGATGATGCGTCGGAAGACCTGAGCTTTGCCATGGCCCGACGCACTATCTACCTGTTCGAGAAGAATAAAGACCTCTATCAGACGGCCTGTGCCTACCGAACTTTGGGAGAGTTATACTTTGCAAATGAAGATTATGAACTTGCGCTCGACATCTTCAAGCTCGCTCTCAAAATGGTTGAAGACCAGCAAGAGACGAATCCGTCGACCGTGAATCCGTGGATTGCCAACATACGCGAAAAGCTCAGTCTTGCCTACAGTGCGCTCGGTGACAAGTATTATTCCGATGTGAACAGAAATATCTATCTCGACTTGCTCGACGAATATCGTCAGAATTACGAGTCGGAAACTCGTCTTGCAGAACTGGAGCACGAAGTGACGTCCCTTCGCATCCGTATCTATATCCTTTTGCTGCTAATCGTTGTCACAGCCCTTCTGGCATGGCTCTTTGTGAAACGAATGAAGCGGTCAACACGCCGCAAGCTTGCGCATTTAGACCGCTTCGAAGAATCGGAAGACTTCAAGAAGTTCTCGGAACACGTATCCGAAGTCTGCGCAGGACTCAGCGACGAAGCAGAGTTGCTTCAGGATGAGCTGAACGTGAGTCGCCTCCACATACAGAAGTACAAGGAAGAGAATGTGGAACGACGAGCCAAGGTCGCAATGGTTTACTCGATTATTCCCTATCTCGACCGTATGCAGGCTGAGGTAAAAAAAATAAAGCCGGACACTGCTGACAACAGCGACCGGCTGGAATATATCGGTGAACTGGCCGACGAAATAATGCACATAAACGAGACACTTACCGACTGGATAAAGATGTCGCAGGGAAGTCTTGCTTTGCATATATCCACGTTCCCACTCAAAGAGGTTCTTGACGTGGTATCACTCTCTCGAAATTCCTTCGAAGAACGTGGCATCGCCCTTCACATTGCTGAATCAGATATTCAGGTAAAGGCAGATAAGGCCCTGACACTCTTCATGGTAAACACGCTTTTGGATAATGCCCGCAAGTTCACACCCGATGGGGGAGAGGTCGGCGTTTCAGTTGAAGGCGCGGATGATTACGTAGAGATTTCGGTAAGCGATACGGGTGTCGGGTTGAGCGAAGAAGACTGCGGCAAACTGAATGACAATAAAGTTTACGATGCTTCTGAGATAGGAAATGACGACGGCCGCAAGGGTTTCGGTTTCGGAATAATGAATTGCAAGGGAATAATAAACAAGTATCGCAAGACCTCGCGCCTTTTCGGCGTCTGTCAGTTTGGCGTCAACAGCCAGTTAGGGGCAGGCAGCCGTTTCTGGTTCAGACTACCTCGCGTGCTGGCCTCGCTTCTCATCTTCTTTACCCTTCAGCCTGTTCATTCCGAAGACTTGACCAGCGATTTCGAGAGCATCTACGATTCGCTATACACGGCAAATATCGATGGTCGATACGCTGAGGTTGTCTCAAAGGGAGAAGACTTCCTGAACCGATTGACTCCGCCATTCGATACAGCTTATGTAGTGCTGATTCACAACGAAACGGCCATTGCCGCCCTTGCCACCCAGCAGTGGGATATTTACAGGAAACACAACCAGGAATGTGTCCGTCTGCATCAGCTCTTTACGCAAGACTCATCCATTCCAGCATATTGTGAGCAGATGCAGCACCTTCATTCCAATGGTATTCTCATCTATCTGTTCCTCATCCTGTTTTCCCTGACGGCTGCCATCCTCTTCTATCTGCTTTACCTCAGACATGGTCTGCGCTCTCGCAACATCTATGACCGTCTTTCGGAAGCGCTCAGCTCGTTGCTCAGCTCTGCGGATAAGGCTGTGTCGTCTTATTCCGATTCGTCCCTGGCGCAACTGCGAGTATCTGTAGATGCAGACCACTTCGATGCAGAAAGAGACCGCATTGCCAATGCCGTGAAGGAAACTTCAGAAAATGACGAAAACCTCTCCAACCTTGCCAGCCGAGGCGTTGAACAGATTGCCGGACGATATACCGAAGTCCGAACGATTCTCGACAATCTCTTCAATCTTGAGGAGGAACGTCGCAAGGCTTTGTTCGAGGAAGACCGCATCTATGTGATGAACCAGATTCTCGATAATTCCCTCAGTACAATCAAGCATGAGACGATGTACTATCCGGCCCGAGCCAAACAAATTGTCGAGCAGATGCAGAAGGATGCCCAGACCGAATCGGAAGAGAAGAAAACTGGAAGTTATCAATCCGAACTCTCCCAACTGCTGCGTTATTACCACGATGTTTATCTGATTCTATATAATCAGGCCGAGCTGCAACTCGAGCAGCATCATTTCCGTCGTCAGGACATTTCGGTTGCCGACATCCTGAACGACTTCTCCGCGCTGCTTCGTGCCGAACTTGACCGACGCCATCTCTCCCTTCCCTTTACATCCGAAGCCGATGCACCTTCAGCCGTCACAGCCGACCGCTCGCTGCTTCACACCCTCTTCCGCTCCCTCGTCTTCGATCGTCTCGATACCGTCGAAGCCCTCTCCCTGCATGCTGTTTCTCGGGAGAACGACACCCTCTTTACTCTTGTTTTCCAGGGACTTGCCATTTCGAAAGAAGAAGCTGACAGCATCTTCAGTCCCCACGGACACTCCATACCCGACCTCGTTGCCCGTCAAATCATTAGAGAGCACGACTCATCCTGCGGAATGCTTGGACTGCGCCTCTATGCAGAGCCTGCCTCCGATGGCTCGCTCGCAATCTCATTCACATTGAAAAAACAAACTGAACTATAAATACTATGGAACCATTTAAAGTAATCATTGTCGAAGACGTAATGCTCGAACTGAAAGGCACCGAGCAGATATTCAGGAGCGACATCCCCGAAGCCCAGATAATAGGTACAGCACAGAACGAAGGTGAGTTCTGGAAATTGATGCGTCAGGATGTCCCCGACCTCGTACTCCTCGACCTCGGTCTGGGTGGCAGCACAACCGTAGGTGTCGACATCTGTCGTCAGATTCGCAGTCGCTACACCTCCGTCCGCGTCCTCATCTTCACCGGTGAAGTCCTCAACGAACGCCTTTGGGTCGAGGTGCTCAACGCAGGCGCCGACGGCATCATCCTCAAGACAGGCAACCTGCTGCAACGCGACGATGTCATGCTCGTCATGCACGGAAGACATCTCGTCTTCAACGAACCCATCCTCGAAAAAATCATGCAACGCTTCAAACGACTTGTCAACGCCGAGAGCGACAAGAGCGATGCCATGATAGAATACGAGATTGACGAGTACGACGAACGCTTCCTGCGCCACCTCGCACTCGGTTATACCAAGGAGATGATAGCAGGACTGCGACGGATGCCCTTTGGCGCAAAAAGCCTTGAAAAACGTCAGGCCGACCTCGTAAGCCGACTCTTCCCGGCAGCCGAACGCACCGGCATCAACGCAACACGGCTCGTCACCAAAGCCTTCCAGCTACACATCCTCGACGTCAACCATCTCATCCCAGATGAAGACTGACCGCCTCGTCACACTCATCCTGCTGCTTCTTACAGCAGCCCTCCTCCTGCTGCCCCTCGTCTCATGGATAGCATCGCTGGCAGGAACTGACGTCCGCAACCTGCTTTCGGGCGAAGGACTCCGATGGATGTTCCTTCACGGTGGCAGCCTCCCCTTCGGCTACCTCACCTCACTCACCATCATCACCGTCATCACCATCGGAGCCTACTCCTACGTCGGACTTCCCGAGGCAAGATACACCACTACCTCATTCCGCCTCACCCTCCTCCTTGCCACACTCTTCGACATCCTGCTCCTCCTCGCCCTGTTCCATCCGCGCAGCCCCCTCATCAGCCTCACAGGCCGACTCTTCCCCAGTCCCTTCTTCTACGGATTCCCCTTTGCCCTCTGTATCGGACTTCTCCTTACCTCCCTCTTCTACGGCATCCTCGCTCGCCGTCTCACCACAGCCTCCGCTCTCGTCACCTTCATGACAACTGGCCTGCAGCGCTATCCCCGCATAATCATCCTCGTCATGATAGCCACCGCCCTCTACCACACACTGCAATACATCCTATAGACCTACACAATGAGCACATCCTCCGATTTCCTTACCGAACTCACTCCAGCCCAATATACAGCTGTCACCGCCTGCGACCGTCCCTCGCTCGTCATAGCCGGAGCAGGCAGCGGCAAGACCCGAGTGCTCACCTACAAGATAGCCTACCTCATCACACAAGGCTATCAGCCCTACAACATCCTCGCCCTCACTTTCACCAACAAGGCCGCCCACGAGATGCAGGAACGCATCAGCCGTCAGGTCGGGCTCGAACTCGCCTCACAACTCTGGATGGGAACCTTCCACAGCATCTTCGCACGCATCCTCCACATCGAATGCGCCACCCTCGGATACACCTCAGACTTCACCATCTACGACACCGACGACACCCGCAGCCTCCTCAAGACCATCGTCCGAGAAATGCAGCTCGACGACAAGCAATACCGCCCCGCCACCGTAGCCTCACACATCAGCCAGGCTAAGAACGCCCTCATCACCCCCTCCGACTACGAGCGAGACCCACAGCTGCGGCGCAGAGACCAGTCCCTGCACCTTCCCCTCATCTCCACCATCTACCGACACTACGTCGAACGATGCCGACAGTCCAACGCCATGGACTTCGACGACCTCCTACTCCACACCTACAACCTCCTGCGCGACAACGAGGCTCTGCGACTCAAATACCAGGAACGATTCCGATACATCCTCGTCGACGAATACCAAGACACCAACTACGCCCAGCACCAGATCATCCGTCTCCTGGCCGACCGACACCACCAGCTCACCGTAGTCGGAGACGACGCACAGAGCATCTACAGCTTCCGAGGAGCAAACATCGACAACATCCTCCAGTTCCGACAACACTTCCCCGAAGCACAAATCTACAAGCTCGAGCAGAACTTCCGCTCCACACAGCACATCGTGGCAGCCGCAAACAGCCTCATAAGCAACAACCCACACCAGATACCCAAGGAACTCTACAGCCAGAACACACCTGGAAGCCCCGTCCACCTCACACCCACCTACAGCGACACCGACGAGGCACACTACATCGTGCGCACCCTCCAGCAATACAACCGCACCCAGCACATATCGCTCAGCCAGATAGCCATACTCTATCGGACCAACGCACAGAGCCGCAGCTTCGAAGACAGCCTCCGGCAAGCCCGCGTCCCCTACCGCATCTACGGCTCCACCTCCTTCTATCAGCGCAAGGAAGTCAAAGACACCATCGCCTACCTCCGCCTCATCGTCAACCCCCTCGACGAAGAAGCACTCCGACGCATCATCAACTATCCCGCCCGCGGAATAGGGCAGACCACGCTGCAGCACCTCCAGACGCATGCCCTCCAGCAGTCCGTACCCCTCTGGGAGACACTCCTCACACCGCCGCAAGAAGTCGGCACCGCAGCCCGAAGACACCTCGCAGACTTTCACAACCTCATCGACACACTCCACCGGCAAGCCCCACAGACCGATGCCTACACACTCGCATTGCAAGCCGTCGTCCAGAGCGGACTGCGCGACGACATCATGCGCGGCACCGCACCCGAAGATATCTCACGCCAGCAGAACCTGCAGGAGCTTCTCGACGGCATCAGCGCCTTCGTCAGCGAACGCAGCCAGCAAGACCACGACATCCTCCTCACACACTACCTACAGGAAGTAAGCCTCCTCTCCGACCTCGACCAAGATCCCACCGACACCGACCAGAAAGTCACACTCATGACCATCCACTCCGCCAAGGGGCTCGAGTTCGACCTCGTCTTCGTCGCAGGGCTCGAAGAGAACCTCCTCCCCAGCGAGATGTCGCTCCAGAATCCCCGCCAGATAGAGGAAGAGCGGCGGCTCCTCTACGTAGCCATCACACGCGCCCGGCTGCACCTCCACCTCACCTATGCCCGTTCCCGTTTCCGCTACGGGCACATCGAGTATGGCCGCCCGAGCCGATTCCTCAACGAACTCAACCTCCGTCCCGAGCGCCCAGACGGGCACACAGCGTCAACGCCCAGCCGCCCCCATGCGCCGAAAGTCAGACTCGCCAGCATGAGACCCCTTGCCTCACCCGTGCAACCCTCGGCAGCCCAGCCGCACAACAATGCCGACGAGACCGCACTCAGCGTGGGAACCCACGTCGAACACAGCCGGTTCGGGCTCGGAGTCGTAGAACAGATACAGGGGAGCGGACTCGACACCAAAGCCACCGTCCGCTTCAACAACGTCGGGACAAAGGTCCTCCTACTCCGCTTTGCCAAGCTCCGCGTCGTGGAGTGAAACGCAAAGCGCTGCGACGGGCTGCGCACTGTGGTCCGACAGCCGACGCAACGTGGTGCATTTTGCATCGCACAGCGTTTGAATATATCAGCGTTTGATTTTCCCTTTCCCCAACTCTTTCTTGCTGCGGAAGCGGACGAGGAAGATGATGCCGCGGATGCTGAGGTCTGTGGCCATGGCAATCCACGCTCCCTGCAGTCCGAGTGTGCCGACGAGAAGGGCTGCCAGGGGGATGCGCACGGCCCAGATGCTACCGAGGTTAATGCTGCAGGGCACGAGGGTGTCTCCTGCTCCGACGAAGATTCCGTAGGCAACGATGTTGGCGGCAAACATGGGTTCGGCAAAGGCTTCGATGCGCAGGCAGCTCACGGCGAGGTCTTGAACGGCGGTGTCGGGGGTCATGAGCTGCATGAGCTGGGGCGAGAAGATATACATGACGAGTCCCATGAGGCTCATGACGAGGATGCCCATGGTGAGGGTGATGCGCCCGAAGCTGCGGGCGAGACGTGTGCGGCTGGCTCCGAGGCTCTGACCGACGAGCGCGGTGGCGGCGTCGGAGATGCCGTAGCCGGGCATGTAGCAGAGGGCTTCGATGGTGATGCCGAACGAGTTGGCGGCGAGGGCTACGGTGCCGAGGGGTGCGATGATGAGGGTGGAGGTGATCTGCGCGCTGCACATGATGAAGTGTTCTACGCCCATGGGGAGGGAGATGTGGAATGCCTGGTGCAGGGTGTCGGCGGTGGGGCGGTAGCGCAGGAGGCGCTGGCGCAGGGTGTCGGCGGTGGTGAGGTCTTGCAGGAGGTTGAGGTGGGGGGAGCGGATGCAGGCGCAGTAGAGCATCATGAGGCAGCCGATGAGGAAGGAGATGGCGGTGCCGAGGACGGCTCCGAGGACGCCGAGGCCTGCGCCGGGGATGTCGAGGCCGAGGATGTGGTGCGAGGGGAAGATGAGCAGCCAGTTGAAGAAGACGTCGAGGATGCACATCAGGATGTTGATGGTGCTGGGGGTGCGGGTGTCGCCGCTGCAACGGAGCATGCCGCTGCAGAGGGAGTTGATTTGCATGAGGGGCATGCAGAGGCTGAAGACGAGGAAATAGCGCGAGGCGTCGCGATGGATGCTCTCGTCTCCGCCGAGCCAGATGGGCAGGCGGCTGCTGACGGCGGCTCCGATGAGTGCGAGCAGGAGGCTGAAGGCGAGGCAGGTGGTGAGACCTTGTCGGAAGACTTGGCGCGCCTCGGCCATCTTGTTGGCGCCGATGCGGTGGGCCACCTGTACGTAGAAGCCTTTGCTGAAGGCGGAGCAGAGGCCTGCGAAGAGCCAGATGGTGGTGGAGACGATGCCGATGGAGGCGCTGGCGGCGGCGCCGAGGCTGCCCACCATTCCAGCGTCGATGTATTCCATGAGGATGGCACTGATCTGTGCCAGCATGGAGGGGATGCTGAGGAGGGCTGCCAGACGGAACTGTTCGGCGGGGCTGATGTGGATGCCCTGCCTGATTTTCTCTAATATCTGTTCGCGGCGCGGCTTGGTCGTTTTCACCTTTTAGCGTTTGACGTCTTGGGTGTCTATGAATTGCGAGAGGCGGCGGATGGCTTCCATGAGCCGGCTGCGTTGGGTGGCGAGGTTGATGCGGAGGTGTCCCTCGCCGCTGGAGCCGTAGTGGCATCCGGGTGCCAGTCGGACTTGCTGGGCTTGCTGCAGTCTGGAGACGAAGTCTTCGTCGTCTTTCGTGAGCCAGCTGATGTCGGCCCACATCAGATAGGTGGCTTCGAGCGGGGCGATGAACATCTGGGGGTGCCGTTCGGTGAGGTATTCTTTGGCGGCTTCGTAGTTCGCCCAGATATATTCGCGCAGTTCTTTGAGCCACGTTTCGCCGTGGAGGTAGGCGGCTTTGGTGGCTTCGATGCCGAGGGGGTTGACGTCGCAGACTTCGTGGATGTTTACGGCGCGGTCTATGCGGCTGCGGAGCTCGGGGTTGGGCACCACGATCTGTGCGTTCTGCAGACCAGCGATGTTGAAGGTCTTGCTGGCGCTGGTGCAGATGGCGGTCCGCTCCATGATGGGACTGTCGAGGGCGGCGAGGGGTATGAATTGTGTTCCGGGCTTTGTCAGCTCGCAGTGTATCTGGTCTTCCACCACCGTAAGGCTGTGTCGGAGGGCAATCTCGGCAATGCGGCTGAGCTCGTCTCGGCTCCAGAGGCGGCCCGTCGGGTTGTGGGGCGAGCAGAGGAGCATCACCTTGACATCGTCTTTTGCGGCGCGCTGCTCTAGGTCGTCGAAGTCTATCTCGAAGCGGCCGTCGCGCAGTTTCAGTATCGATTCTTCGGCTCTGCAGCCCATGTTGCGGATGGAGCTGTAGAAGCAGTTGTAGTCGGGGCTGAGCAGGAGCACCCCTTCGCCCGGCTGGGTGGTGGCTCTCAGGATGGCGCTGATGGCGGGCACGATTCCGGGCACCACAATCATCCACTCCTTCTCGTAACGCACTCCATGCCGGCGCCAGTGCCAGTCGGAGACCGCGTCGTAATAGTCATCCTTGGGCATGGCATAGCCGAAGATGCCGTGTTCCACCCGTCGGCGCAGGGCTTCCACAATGTCGGGGCACGCTTCGAAGTCCATGTCGGCAACCCACAGCGGCAGCTCAACGCCACCCTCATCATCCCATCTCACAGAACCGCTCCCGAGGCGGTTCGTCATCTTGTCAAAGTCGAATTTACTCATATAATAGTTATTTTACAGTTGGCAGGGGGGAGGCAATTCTCGTCCAGAATGATTTCGCCCACTTCACCTTCCACGGTGATGAAGCCCGAAGTCGGGTTCTTGATGCTGTGCACCTTGCCGCGGAGCGTAGCCTGAACCGTGCAATACTCGAAAGCCAGGTTCGCGTCGTCGCCGAAGGTGCAGTCTTCCATCACCAGGTTCTCGCAGTAGCACAGCGGCTGTTCGCCTGTGATGTGGCATCTCACCAGCCGCAGGTTCTTGCTGTACCATCCCAGGTACTCGCCGTTTATCACGCTGTCGTAGATCGTCACATTCTCGCACTCCCAGAACGAGTCCTTCGAATTGAGCAGCGAATTCCGAATCACCACGTTGCGGCTGTACTGGAAGCTATAGTTTCCGTCGAGATGGAAGTCCTCAATCTCCACATCGTTAGTGTGCATCCCGAAGTAGTCTCCGTGTTCCGCGCGGCAGCGTTTTATCACCACCTCGTCGCAGTCCCACATCGTCTCCTGCGCCAGCGGGAACTCGCAGTTTTCCAGATAGATGCCCCTCATGCGGCGGAACATCTTGGGAGCCTCCACACGGCAGTTCGTCAGCCTCCCTTTGCGCGAATACCACAGCGACGAGCGCGACGTCTCCTTGAACAGACAGTTGTTCAACCGAAAGTCCTCGCACTCCCACAGCACATATTTCCCTTCAAAGGTACAAGCCTCCGCCTCGATGTTCCCAGACTCCTTGATAGAAGATTCGCCCAGGTGAATCGTCACGTTCTCCAGCCGAGCGTCATGCAAGGTATACAGCGGGCGCTCGCCGCCAAATTCTTGGTCCTTAATCAAAATCATAGTTTATAGAATAGTCCAGTTTTATATTAGTATAGCTAAGGTAACATTCAGTCCGAAGACCACGATGCTCAGCGCCACCGTCGCCAGCACCCCGTTCAGGGCGCGGCCCGAGCCAATCCGATACACCCTGCGGACATTCCACAGATGAAACGCCGCGTAGGGAGCCATCCACCACCAGCGGCCGCCCAGCATCGGCACCGTCAGCGCCACCGCCGCCAGCCCCGTCAGCAAGAGGAACACCCTCGTAGCCCGAGCCCCCAGCAGCGTAGCCAGCGTCCGTTTGCCCACCCTGCGGTCCGTCTCCATGTCCCGATAGTTGTTCACCACCAGCATCGCATCCGTCGCCAAACCGCAAGCCGCAGCCAGCGCCACCACCTCCCTCGTCAGACCGCCCGTCTGGATGTAGAACACAGCGCCCACTGGCACCAGTCCGAAGAACACCAGCACCAGCACATCGCCCAGCGCCCGACGGCTGCAGACCGTCGTATAGAGGAAGCAGAACAGCACACAGGCCGCGCCGACAGCCACCATCCACCATCCGCCCCACACCGTCAGCGGCAGTCCCACGGCACAGGCCGCAGCCGTCACACCGCCGATGGCCCACCGCATGGCACGTTCCGAGACCCATCCGCGCGCCATCGCACGCTCCGGGCCCAGCCGCTCCGCCGTGTCAACACCGTCAGCCCAGTCCAGATAATCGTTCACCAGATTCGCATCCACCTGCATCAGCAGCGCAAACGCCAGACACAGCACAGCCGGGAGCCACAGCACACCAAAGCCCTCCGCAGCCGCAGCAGCCACACCAAGCACCACAGGCACCGCAGCGCCCGACAGCGTCTTCGGACGAACCGCAAGCCACCAGGCCTGCGCAGAGTTCACACGCACTTCAGACATCGCTAAGCATACGTTCTTTTCAGTTTCCGTATGCAAAAGTACAAAAAAAACGGCACAAAAGCAAACGAATCCACATTTCATCATGCACTTTCAGACGGAGCAGCCCTCTCCGCAGCGACTGCAGACTGTGAAACGGGGTGCAAAATGCAAAATGCAAAATGAAAGGCACCGAGGGTGTTGAAGAATGACAAAACGGTGACTGAATGATTTAGTTCATAAACTAACTTGTCATTCAGAGCGTAGCGAAGAATCTCACCGAGGACGTTCGCTTCTTAGAGATTCTTCGGGTCACTACGTTCGCCTCAGAATGACAAAATACTTCCGCTCGAAAATGCTCAAACAATTTTGGCATTTTCCTCACTTAATCGTAACTTTGCAGACGGAAAAAGCGTGTCCCCCTCGGAGGACCGCGACCCGACGAAGACAGACAAAAGACAGATGTTAACGAACCGACATTTCCTGCGTCGCCTGCTGGCAGCGGCAGTGCTGGTGCTCAGCGGGCTCGAGACCCTCAGCGGTGCCGACTGGGACACGTTCGGCGGGCTCGTAGAGTCCCTCCAGCTGAACCGCGACACCGCGGACTGGTCGCAGCTCCAACGCATCGTCATCGGCGAGCCGCGCATGGCCTACGTCAATCTCACAGGCTTCTCGCGCATGCCAACGTCGAAGACATCCTACATGAACGGCTGGGCAGAGATCTACGACGGCGAGGGCCACTACCTCCGCAAACGGGTGCGCATCCACGGGCAGGGAGGCTATTCCATTCGCTACCCCAAGAAGAACTTCTCGCTCAAGTTCTGCGAGGAAGACTACTCGGAGGCCGTGACGACCGATGTCAAGATAGGCGAGTGGGTGGTGCAGGACGGATTCCACTTCAAGGCATTCTGGACAGACTTCAGCCGCGGGCTGGGCGAGATGGGCTACAAGATGTTTGCCCTGATAGTCGCAGACAGACGACCCTACTGGGAGCGCGGCGGCTACGAGGCAGAGAGCGCAGCGCGCTGCTTCCCCGACGGCTTCCCCTGCGCCGTCTATCTCGAAGGCCGTTTCTACGGAGTCTTCGCCTGGCAGCTGAAGAAGCATCGCAAGAACATGAACATGAAGCGGAGCGCGCCAGAGCACATCCATCTGGACGGCAACGTCAGCGACACCTATCTCTTCAGAGGCAAAGTCTCCTGGAACCAGTTTGAAGTGCGCAACCCGAAGGACCTCTACACCCAGCAGGGCAGTTACTACGACGGCAACAGCCCCGCCGAGCTCATGGGCACAGACTCCGAGCACTACTACGGAGAGCGCGACGACGAGGCGACGCGCCAGGAGAAGCAGCGGTCCGCGCTCGTCAAGGAAAGCATCCTACGCCTGAGCCACTGTCACGCAGAACTGCAGGCACTCGAAGCGTCGGGCGCCTCGGCAGCCCAGATGCGTTCCGCCTTCGCAGAGCGTTTCGACATCGAGAGCCTCCTCGACTACGCCGTCTTCTATTACCTCTCCGCCAACGGCGACGGCACACTCAAGAACTGGCAGTGGTTCACCTACGACGGCCGCCGCTGGATGGTGGCACCCTACGACCTGGACCAGACCTTCGGCATCAACCTCTACGCCGTAGTGCGGCCGCCGACATTCGACGTGTCCGAACTCACGAACGGACCCTTCTACTGGCTCGACCGCTATTTCGGGCAAGACATCCGCCACCGCTGGGCACAGCTGCGCAGCAGTGGCGTGATAAGCGGCGAGCGGCTCGTCCCCATCGTCACAGACTGGTGCCGGCGAGTGGGGAATACATTCTACGCCATGGAACAGACAGCGTGGCCGCTGAGCCCCTGCTATTGCGAAACAGTGTGCAACGCACCGTGGCAGATCTACGAGCAGTGGGAAGACTATCCGCAGGCACCCGCCTACGCAGCCTCCACCACCTATGCCAGAGGCGATTTCGTGAAGCTCGAAGGCCGTCTGTGGCAGACCACCGAGGCAGTGAAGGGAGTCTATCCCTTCAGCAGGAACGCCAACATCGATACGCAGGAACGGCTCGAGGGATGGATACCCGCGCGCATCGCCCATCTCGACCAGAAGTTCGGCTACGACGGAGGCACCGCTGTGGGGCGCGTCGGAGACGAAGCCTCGGGACAGGTCGTGGCAGTCTATACGCTGAACGGTCTGCGCATCCGCAGGCCTGCCCCGGGCGGCATTTACCTTTATAAATACAGGAACGGAACATTCCGCAAGGTGATGGTGCGGTAAGGCTGGACGGGCCTAAAACACCGCGCTGCGACGGGGCGTGAAACGGAGTGCATCGTTCGTCGTAACGTGATGCACCCCCGTTCGTTGCACCCCGTTCGTAAATCGGTTTCTCTCAGAACATGGTGTCGGGGTATTGTCCTGCTGCGTGCAGTGCTGCGAGTTTGGCTACTACTTCGGGTCGGTCTTCGGGGTAGGTTACTCCGAACCACTGGCTGGTGGTGTCGAGGACTTGGCAGGTGGCCTGACGGGTCTTGATGAGGTGGTCCACCATGAGTGGGATGAAGAATTCGCTCTTGAGGTTGGCCTGGTTCTTGGGGTCGGCGAGGAACTGTCGGAAGTAGTCTTGGCTGTGTCGGAAGTAGTCGGGTGTGAATCCCCAGAAGTTCATGCTGACGGGTGTGTTGTCGGGTATGGCGACCCATGTCTGGCTGTCGTCGTCGAGGTATTTGACTTGTCCGTCGCGGCGCTCTATCTTGGTTCGTTCTACGACGCTTGTCAGGAGGTGTGTCTGCGGGTCGTTCTGGCAGATGCCTCGGCTGACGGTTCCGCTCTGGCTGAGGGTGTTGCTGACGCGGAATCCTATCATGGCGTACTTGCCTGTGCTGCCTTGGGGGAGGTTGGCGAGGAATTGTGCCATGACGCGGAATGCGTCGCGGTCGTAGAAGTCGTCGCAGTTGAGTACGGCGAAGGGTTCGTGGATGATGTCGGCTCCCATGAGTACGGCGTGGTTGGTGCCCCAGGGTTTCTGTCGTCCTTCGGGTGGGGTGTAGCCTTGGGGGAGTGCGTCGAGGCTCTGGAAGCAGAGTTGGCAGGGTATGTGGCCTTGGTAGCGGCTGAGGATTTGTGTGCGGAACTGCTGTTCGAAGTCGCGTCGGATGACCCATACGATTTTGCCGAAGCCTGCCTGGATGGCGTCGTAGATGCTGTAGTCCATGATGCTTTGTCCTTGTGGTCCGAGGGTGTCGAGCTGCTTGAGCCCGCCGTAGCGGCTGCCCATGCCTGCAGCGAGGAGAAATAGGGTTGGTTTCATTGTTGTTTGTGATTAAAGGGTTTGTTGATTTGTTTATGATGTGTGTTTCTTTTGTTCGGGGGTTTGTTCAGAAGGGGTATCCGATGGCGAGGTGGTAGCCGAGGGTGTTGTGGAAGGGGGTGATGTTGTAGTATCGGTTCTGTGTGGTCTGATAGGGTGCGTGGATTCCGATGCCGAGGTCGAAGCGGATGGTGAGGATGTCGAGGTCGTATCGGATGCCGGCTCCTGTTCCGAGTGCTATCTGGTCTGGGAGTCTGCGGGCGTTGATGCTTCCTCGGGGCAGGTGGGGGTCGCTCTTGATGAGCCAGATGTTTCCGGCATCGAGGAAGATGGCTCCGTAGAGGTTGGCGATTATGGGGAAGCGGTATTCGGCGTTGGCTTCGAGCTTGAGGTCTCCCATCTGGTCGATGTAAGTGTAGTTGGAGTTTTCGGGTCGGTAGCCTCCGGGTCCGATGGTTCGGGCGGCGAATGCGCGGATGCTGTTGGCTCCTCCGATGCAGAAGAGGTCGCTGTAGGGTGCGGTGGGGCTGTTGCCGTAGCTGAAGACTGCTCCGGCATAGACTCGGGTTGCGATGCCGCTGCGTGGTGTGAATCGGAAGAGATGGGTGTATTGGGCGCTGGCCTTGATGTATTGGGCGAAGGGTACGCCGAGGAGTTCTTTCCCGTCGTGGCTGAAGGGTTGTCGGAAGAGTGCGTAGCCGAGCGATGTGATGTTTCCGGCTTCTTTGATGTTGAGGGTGAGGGTGCGGGGTGCGTGTCGGGGTGCTTTCCAGGTGTAGGTGTATTCCATGGCTGGTACGAACTGGTTTCTCATGCTGGCGTAGAGGGCTTGGTTGACGGCGACGATGGAATCGAATCGGGCTGTGGAGTGTAGCTTGACGTCGTAGTCGAGGCGGAAGGGTGTTATGGTGTGTTTGGAGGTTCGCCGCCGCTGGTATTCGTAGGTGATGCGTGCTCCGAGGGAGTATCGCTCGAAGTAGTTGGCGCGGTTGAGCCATCGGGTGTCGATGATGTAGTCGGTGGTGGAGAGGGATCGTCGGCTGAGCCGTCGGCCTGCGATGGGGAGTATGATGCGAGGATAGGTGAGGTTGAGGCTGGCTCCGTATTCGTAGGAGTTGAGGAGGGAGCGGGAACCGTGTATGTTTGCGCCTGTCTGCCATTCGTAGGAGCCCCATGCTTTGAGTGTGAGTGTCTCGGCTCCGCGGAAGGCGTTTCGTCGGGACATGGAGTAGGTGATTCCGGGTCCGACCTGTCCGTTGCTCTTGGTGGTGACTTTGCCTTCGAACTGTGCGTCGTAGGGTTTGTCGAGGGTGGCGTTGATGAGGATGTCGAGGGTGTCGCAGGTGTCGGTGGTGTCGCGCGGAACGTAGGTGACTTTGAGTCGGGAATAGATTCCCATGGCGGAGAGTTTCTGTTGCGAGGCCTGATGGAGGGTGTGTCGGTAGAGGTCGCCCTTACGATAGAAGAGGTAGTGGGCGACGGCTCCGAGCTTGACGGGCGGTCGTCGGCTTCCGCCGTAGGCCATTTTGATGGACCCTCGCCCGATGGTGTCGGTGAGGAGTGGGGCTCCGGTGCCTTGCCGTCCGAGGCTTGGGTTCTTCTGGACGGTGATGAAGGTGTTTCCGATGTGGAACTGCTGTCGGGCGATGTCGGGCATTGTGGGTGTGGGGAGGACTTGGAGCTGTACGAGGAGCGGGCGCTGGATGGTGTCGGCGCGATAGGTGATGTATTCGGGCTGGAAGTAGTAGTAGCCGTTGTCGCGGAAGATGTCGCTGAGGCGCTTTCGCTCTTCGTCGAGGTTGGGAACGCTGAAGGGTTCTCCGCTGTGGAGGAGCGTCTTGCGCATGTTGAGTCGTATGAGGCTGTCGGCTTTGTGTGGGAAGTTGAGGTGGCGGATGGTGTCGAGGTGGAAGAGGACTCCGGGGTGAACCTCGTAGCTTATCTTGGCCTCGTTGCGAGTGGGGTGGGGAAGCGTGTCGTGGGCAGCCCAGCCTCGGAAGTAGCCGAAGTTCTTCAGGGTGTTGGTGGCGACTTGGGTTCGGACTCCGGGATTGGCTGTGGTGACATAGCGGGGTGTTGCGGCAAAGGTGTTGAACATCCATTTCCCGAAGCGGCGCTGGGCGTAGAGGTAGTGGTTATAGACCCAAAGTCGGAAGGGGTGTCGCCAGCGCAAATGGCTGCTTCCCATGATGGCTCCGTTGGGTGCAAAGTGTAGGACGCCCTCGACTTCTTCCTTGGCGGTGGCGTAGGCTTCGGCATCTTTCTTGGTGGCCTTCTTCAGCGAATCTCTTGCCTGGGCAGAGTTCTCGTCTTGGTTGAGCGCATTGGCTGCGGCTGCGTTTCCGGTGAGGAGCCCTTCGACTGTGGTGTAGGCGTCGGCGAGGGCTGTGATAACGCCTTCGGTCTCGTCGGTCTCCACCGTCCGCTGTCGTTTGGGGGGCTTGTCATAGGCCACCTCGCCGATGCCAGTATAGAGGATTTCCTCGGCGGGGAGGTTGCTGGTGGTGTCGCAGGCGGCGATGGCGAGCAGGAGCGGCAGCAGGAGGATTTTTATGTGTCGTAGGCCTTTGGGCATGATGTGTCTTTTATCGGGTGACGGGTTGTGTCTTGGGTTTTCGGAAGATGAAGAGCTCGCTCAGCTTGTCTGTCTTCTTTCGGAAGACGACGCCGGCTCCCATCTCGGTTATCTCTCCTTCGAGGAGCGATTCGTAGTTGTGGTCGTAGTAGAGCTTGACGTATCGGGTTGCGCTCTGGTCGAGCCGATATTCGAGGGAGATGTTGTCGATGATGCTCTCGCCGGTGTTCTGGGCTTCCTCTCCTGTTCTGACTCGACCTCCGACGATGATGGAGATTCTGTTTCCCCAGAATCGTTTGGCGAAGGAGAAGCTGTAGTCGGTCTGCGATGCGCCGCTCTCGCTGGTGGTGTTCTCGATGCCGACGTTGACGTCGATGGTGTTCTGAGCCCTCCCGACGAGGTTGTTTATCTCGTTCTGAAGATAGGTGTTCAGGGTGTTGCTGGTGCTGAAGCCGCCCGAGGAGCTCAGGTCGTTCAGATACATTCCTGTGGCGAGCATCGTGACAGCCACTCTTCCCCGGTCTTCGGCGCTCATGGCCGCCAGCTGGTTCTGGATGGTGAGGTCTTCGGGGGCTGAGAGCGTGAACTCGAGTCCCATGTCGGAGAGCGTCTGGCTGATGATGAGTCCGACATCGAAGGCGACACTTCGCGGAACGTTGTTCTCGCTGACGGAGCTTCGCATCCTTTCAGAAGCTTTGATGTTCAGGTAGGGGTCGCTCATTTCGCCTCGGAACTCGACGTAGCTTCCGCTTTCAATCTTGAAATGCTTGCTCCCCACCACCGGCAGGACGGTGTAGTTCATGTCGCCGCTGAGTATGGCATATCGTCCGTTGAGCTTCAGGCCGCTGTCGTTGTCATAGCTCAGGACGAGGTCGCCTCCGCCTTCGAGGTTGATGTAGTCCTGTCCGCTCTCGCTCAGGAGGCAGTGGACCTGTGCGGCTTGTTCGATGGCGATGGTCAGCTGCATGTCGACGAATTGGCGCTTCGTCTTCACGACCTGCGTCTCGATGGTGTCGTTGAAATCGACAAAGGTCACAAGGTCTGCCAGCCGGTCTTCGACGGTGAGGGGACTGTCCTGCAGGACGTAGGTGAGGTCGGTCGTTCCCAATACCGTGAGTCTGCCGCGCATTGTCAGATGGTCCAGCGTTCCTCGGAGCCTTCCCCTCATGTCTACGTTGGCTTTACCGTAGGCCAGCGCATTTCGTGTCTTGGGGGCATTGATAAGTTGATAGTCCTTCGCGCTCACCGTAATGTCGAGACTGATGGCGTCGGTGTTGCTGAAGTCAATTGTACCGTCGAGAGTCAGCGGTTCTTTTCCCATGGCATAGGCTTCGATGCGGTCCAGGTCGATGTGACTCTGCCGTATCTGGAGCGTATCGTTCGGGAAGGTAAGGTTCAGGTTATACGGCACCGATGTCAGTCTCATAGAATCTGTCGTGAGCATTCCTGTCAGCATCGGTCGGTCTGTGGTGCCTCCAATCTCGAGCTCGCCGTTGACGAATCCCTCCATCTTTGCCATCGCATCGGGAATGAAGCCGTTGGTCAGACTCATCGGCAGTCGTTCGAGCTGTGCTTTCCCCTCGATGTAGTTGGCATCTTTCTCGGGACGATAGGTCCCATTTACGAACATCACCTCGTTCCCGTTCTGCGTCAGGATGCCGTCGACGAAGTGTGTCCCGTCGTTGTTGGGCAGATATACCGCGTTCAGCCCCACATCGCCCAGATCGGCCTTCTCGTATTTCATCCGTTCCACGGCGATGTCGGTGGAGATGGAGAGCGTAGCGCTGTCGGTCTGCAGATAATGCAGGTCGCCGTGGAGCAGTCCGCCCAGTTTCGGCATATAAGGGATGATGTCGGTCAGTTCGCCCACGTTGAAGTGGTTCAGGTTCAGCGTCAGGTCCTGCAGGGCATCGCTCTCGGTGCTGTATAGCTTCAGTCCCGTCCCGTCATCGGCCAGCAAGTCCACCATGGCTTCTATTCGCATATCGTTTGTCATGGCGATGAAGTTGTTCTCGTTCAGCTTGAATTTCCGATAGGCGATGATGGGATTGTACGGAGTGAAGTGAATCTTCGTTCCGTTCTCCAAGATGTCGGTGCGCAGTCCCAGGTCCATCCCCTTCCTGCCCCTTGCATCGTAGAAGAGCAGCGAAGCCTCTGTGCCCGTCGCTGTCAGTTCGGCGGCCAGACGCGTCTCGAAGCTCACCACCTTGTTCTTGGGCGAATTGCGCACCCTGCCGTCCAGCCTCAGACGCTCGTCGTTGTTGAAGATGCGCCATTCGATGGTGTCCAGCAGAATGGCACCCGTGTTCAGCCCCCACAGACGTCCGTCTCCGTTCAGGCCCACGATGGTGTCCGATTTCAGGTCCATCTCGAAGCGTTCCAACGTATAGCCCTTCGAGTGCAGGATGTCTCCCAGCGGATTGTCTCTGCCCGAACGGATGTGGAGGGTGATGTCCGGCAAGAGCGTCTTCAGCGTGTCCTGACGGAGATGATATTCTCGGCGTTCGGCCGCCACCTCGGCCAGCAGCGCTTCAATCTCTCCCTGCAGCTGTTCCAGGCCAGCCCCCGTTTTGGCCTTCGCCTCGAAGTCACCCGCATTTATGTCGGCGCTCAGTCCCGTGGGAGACATTTCGATTTGAGCTGTCATGTCGTGGGGATAATAGACCGTATCGGGCAGTTCGATGCGTTGCGCCCTCAGGCTCGCCTTCAGCCGATGCGTCTCCTTCAGGTCACTCTCACCCTCGGCATGGAGCGTCATGCTCATCAACAGCGAATCGTTCGTCAGCCCCAGACTCTTCGCGTCCAGATGCCTCAGGTCGAGGTCGAGCACCCCGTTGTTCAAGGTCCGCGCCATGTCCGCCTCGGCGCAACCGTCCGCCGCAATCAAGTCATTCTCGCTCTTCATCTCCAGCCTGCCGCGGCCCTCCTCAATCTTGGCCACCATCGCCATGCTGTCCAGCGCCCACCCTCCGTAGTCCAGGTGCGAGACCTCCACGTCGGCATCCAGCTTCGTACGGGCATCGAACGGGTCGAAGCCGCGGCCGCGAGCCGATGCCGAGAGCGAGACAGCACCGAAGTCGCCGTCGGGCAGAAAGTGATTCAAGTCGAGCTGCGACGTCCTCAGGCTCGCGTCGTAAGACCTCGTCTCCGCATGCAGGCTCCCCGTCAATCGAGCCAGCCCCCTATCCTCTTTCAGCAATGCATCGATGTCGTAGAAGTCACCCTTCATGCGCCCCTTCGCCGATAAGGTCATGGGCGGCAGCACAAAGCCGTCCGAGCCGGCCAGACGGTTCACCAGCGACAGGTCCTCCGTCCGCAAGTCCACCTCAGCCTCGCCCCTCGTCACTCGTGTCGAATCAGTCACACCAGCCACCCAGCCTTTCCCCTCCAGATGAGCAATGTCCTCCATGGCAGCCACCAGACGGTCGATGCGCATACTGTCCACATTGCCCTGCGCCGAGACGTCCACACACAGAGGCTCGTCCGGGCAGACCCGTTTCAGCAGGTCCGACAGCGAACCGTCCGCCACCGCCAGCAAGTCCTCACGCCCCAGACGCAGGCTCGCCTCCACATCCATCGTACCCCTGCCGCCAGTTTCGAAAGCCGACAACTCAGCCCTGCCGCTGGCCCGGAACGAACTGTAAGGCGTCTCCGCACCGAACGAGCGAAACTCCATCGCCCCCTCCTGCATTCTTACGCCAGCCTCCATCCGCGTGAGCGTCAGACCGCAAGCCTCCCGCACCCCCTCGCTCCACAGCGTAGCCTCCATGCAGCCCTCGTCGTCGTTATACAGAAAATCCCTCACGCCCAGACTGATGTCGCTGAGCGCCACATGATTCAGGTCCAGCCCAGCCTCCTGCCGAGGCAGCGCGTCCAAGTCCATGCGGAACCATTCGCCGTCCATCGTCAGCCGTTCCACCCTATAGGCAGCCTCCCCCAGTCGGATGTCAGCCCCCGTCAGTTCGGCGCGCCGCACCCTGGCATCCATCGCCATCGCCTCCGACGTCAACACCAGCCTCACCCGCGTCCGTTCCATCAGCAGGTCGTCCACCGCGATGCGCCACTTCGAGCCGCCCTCGTCCTCCTCATCCTCCACATCCTCCGAAGCGCCGAGCCTCATGTCCAGGTCGCAGTCCGCCAGTCCTACCTCGTTCACCCGCAGCGTCTCCCTGCGCAGGTTCAGCTCGTCGGCCCGCAGCCAGACAGACCCCACTTGCCCCCTCAGCCAGAAGTCGTCCCACAGCCGGTGCGAATCCACCCTTCCCCCTTCCAGCCGGATGCCGTCAATGCCGATGCGCCCCGAGAGCAGCCCACGGAAATTCAAGTCCACCGCAGCGCGCTCCACCTCCAGCAGCGTGTCAGCGCCCTGCGTCACCAGCAGCCCCTCCGCATCCACATCGCACAGCGGCGACAGGCGCAGCCCCTCCGCCGAGACCCTCAGACCCGTCCGTCCCTCCACCGTCACCAGCAGCCGCCCCAGCGCCCAACGCTGCACAGGCGGGATGTAGAGCGCAGCCCACAACGCCAGCAGCACCACCAGCGGCAGTGCACACCAAAGAAACCGTCTGCCAGACCTTTTCGTCATCACTTCACATTCTTGCCGCAAAGATACGAATAAGCGAGGAAAATGCCAAACTTGTTTGAGCATTTTCGAGCGGAAGTATTTTCGACCGAAGGTCAGAGATACGAATAAGCGAGGAAAATGCCAAACTTGTTTGAGCATTTTCGAGCGGAAGTGTCTTAGACCGAAGGTCAGCGCTACTTTACAAGTGTGTAAACGCAACGGGGTGCGACGGACATTGCACCACGTTGCGACGCTTGTTGCAGCACGGTGCGACGGCGTTGGATGGCAGCGCAGGTATGCTCTTCTGCTCAATATCTATAGGGCGCTCAAAAAGGGGTCTTGTTCCAGGGGGGCTCGCCTGATGGTGTGGCTTGCAGGGAGGGAAAGAAAAAGGAACTCGGGCTGACCTGCTGGAACTCCACCCCAGCGTCCTGCCTAAATTCCTTAAACCCGATTGGGGTTAAATGAGAAAATGGGTTGTGTCGAGCAACTGTTTTCTCTCCTGCATTATGTGATTCGGAAGGGGCTCGAACCCTTGACCCGCAGCTTAGAAGGCTGCTGCTCTAATCCAACTGAGCTACCGAACCGTGTTTGACTTTCGGTCTTCCGCTGTCACGTCTGGGCTTTTGGTTGTGAACGGGTCTTCACTACCGCCTCGCTGTTGCATCGGTTGTGTCTGTCTGCCCTGTGCGGGCTCGGAAATCGGTTGCAAAATTACGGCTTTGTGCGTGATTATGCAAATTATTGCTGGTTTTTTTTGCTTTCACTCGGTTTGGCAGAGGCTGGCGAAGGGGCATTGGCGGCAGTTTTGGGGGTGTGGTGTGGGGGTGAATGGCTTGCGGAGTGTGCATATTTCGGCAAGGAGCTGGCGGAGGTGTTCTTCGAACTCGTGGGCGAGCGGACGTATGTCGGCATTGCGCGGTGTGCCGGGTCGGGAGGCTATGCGGAGTGTGGGGTCGAAGTGGGGTTCGACGGCGCTGCGCATATAGAGCAGGGCGGTGTGGATGGGTGTGTGGGCGGTGTGGCTGTGGCTGCGCAGGACGGCGAGGGCGTAGAGGAGTGCCTGGAGGGTGTGTGGCTGCTGTCGGAGGTCGGTGGCGAAGGCGGCTTCGAGGGTGGGGAGTGTGCTGTGGGGTGTGCCGGTCTTGTAGTCGAGGATGCGGAGTGCGCCGTCGGCTTGTCGGTCTATGCGGTCTGCGCGTCCGCCGAGCTGGATGGTGTGGGTGGTGCTGTCGGCCTGGAATCTGAGGGGGAAGGTGATGTCGGTCTCGGTGGAGAGGAGGGTGAAGGGGGTGTGCCGGAGGTCGTGACGGACGAGGGTGCGGAGGTAGTGGGTGACGACGTCGCGCAGGATGAGTTGCTGGCCTTGGTAGTGGGGATGGGGATAGTCTTGGCTTTGGACGGTCTGACGGATGATTTGTGTTTTCTGTGCTTGGTCTGTGAGGGGCTTGAAGATGTTGAGCTGGAAGGCGAGGTGGACAAAGGGGCGCAGTGAGGGCTCGTCGGTGAGTGGGCGCAGGTGGTGGGCTTCGATGTGGGTTGTCTGGTGGGTGTGGGTGAGGTGGATGTAGAGGGTCTGGGCTGCGTCGTGGAAGATGTTGCCGAGCTGGAGGGGGTCTATCTCGTCGGGGGGTGTATCGTCGGGACGGAGGTGTCGGATGTAGCGCCAGTAGAACTGGAGCGGGCAGCGCAGGTAGGTGTTGAGTGCGGTGGGACTGAGTGGGTGCTGTGGGGTGGTGTAATCGCTGAGCAGTTGGTGGAGCATCTGGGGTGTCTTGTGGATGACGATGGGGGCTGGCGTTGCGATGTGTGGTGTGTTCTGCAGCTGTATCTTGGTGACGCTGAGACGATGGGCTGGAAGGTGGGAGAGGAGTTGGAGGATGTATCGCGAGGGTTCGTGGCGTCGGTTGCCTGCGGTGTTGGTGTTGTAGAGGATGGTGAGGTTCTGGGTGCGCTGTATGAGTCGATAGAAGTGATAGGCGAAGGTGGCGCTGCGGTGTCGGGGTGTGGTGAGTCCGTGTGCCTGACGGACGACGGCGGGGAGGATGGTGTCGGTCTGTGTGGGGCGCGGCATCTGGTCTTCCTCGACGGAGAGTAGTAGGAGGTTTGTGAAGTTGAGGCAGCGCGTCTCGAGGAGTCCCATGACTTGCAGTCCTGTGGCTGGCTCGCCGTGGAAGGGTATGGTGGCGGTGCGCAGGGCGGTGAGGATGAGTCGGCGGAGTGTGACGCTCTGGAGGGTGAGCGGGCGGTGTGGGTCGGTGAGGAGGCGGTGGAAGCGGAGGAGGAGGCGGTGGCTTTGGTAGATGCTCTCGGAGTGGAGTAGGTTTACGGTGCTCTGGGTGTGGGTGTCTTGGTTTTCTGTGGGGGTGTCGGATTGTGTGGTCTCTCTGGCCTGTGCCATTCCGATGGTCTCGAGGTGGCGGATGAGCTGTGCGAGGAGTGTAGCGAGGTCGGGGCAGGGGAGGGCTATTTCGTCGGAGGGTATGAGGGTTGCGTAGGGATGGCTCATCACTCGCTGCAGGTGGGTGTATCGGAAGGTCTCTCGGCTTGGGTCCCATCCCTCGGTGTGGAGTGTGAGGAGGGCTGCGAGGAAGGAATAGACGGGTGTCTGGACCAAGGGGAAGCCCATGGTGATGTTGATGTAGTGGTGCTCGGGAAGGGCGTGGAGGAGGGGGAGGAGGAGTTGTTCGTTGCAGAGCACGATGGCGTTCCGGGGTGTGCTCTCGCTGTCCCAATGGCTGGCGTATCGGGCTGTGGCGCTGTCGGTGGAGGTGGAGACGAGGGTGATGTGGCGGAGACGGCTGAGGTTGTCGAAATGTTCTGCGGGGAGTGCGGAGGGGAAGAGGCGGAGATTCTGCTGCATGAACTGTCCTGCCTCGTGATGTGGGTTGTTGAGGTAGTATTCGTCGTAGTCCCAATAGAAGAGGGCTTGCGACGAGAGGGCTTTCATGAGTTGAATGTCGACGGGATTGAGGAGACTGAAGCCTACGAAGGCTACTCGTCCGAGACGTTCCGCGATGGTGGGGTCGGCCTTGATGCGCTGGCAGACTTCGCGCTGAAGGGCTCCTTCCCAAAGCTGATTGTGGCAGAGAAGGTCGGAGCGGAGGTCGGAATAGATGTTGAAGAGCTGGTTCCAGAGTTGCAGGAAACGACGGCGCACCTTTGAGTCTTCTCCGTTGGAGAAATAGCCGAAGAATCGTTTCAGCAGTTGGCGTTGCTCGTCGGTGAGATAGGTGAGGTCGTTGAGTTCGTCGAGTTGCTGGGCATGAAGGAGCACCTGCCTGGCGTCGGCCAGATGTTTGTCGATGTCGTCAAAGTCGGAGAGGATTATCTCGCCCCATCCCCAGAAACGGTCGAGCGTCTCGTGTTCCTCGGCCTCGGCCCGCTCGTCGGCATCGATGGCGGGGAGGATGCGTTCGAGGTAGTGTTGGTGCAGGCGGACGATGGTCTCGATGGGGTCGGCAACGGTGTAGGGACTGAGGGAAAGGAAGAGGTCGCCGAGGGTTGTGAAGCGTGGTGCCCAGATGGGACGACCTTGGCTGAGGGCCTGCAGCTCTTCGGTGAGGAAAAGCCCGGCACGTTTGTTGGGAAAGACCACGGTGAGGTCTCTCATGTCGTTTCCGAAACGATGCAGCAGGTCTTGGGCTACGAGGCCGAGAAAGGTTTCCATTTCTTTGCTTCGGTTAGGGGTTTACATTTTCGATGTGACCGCTGTAGAGATACCAGAGGTAGCCCTTCACGGTATGGTCTGGGTACATCTGTTGCATGAGGTCGACATAGGCTTTCACCTGGTTGTGATGTTCGCTGTCGGGACGGGCAAACTTGTAGTCTATCACGCTGATTTGATTTCCTTTGATGACGATGCGGTCCGGTCGATGGCAGTGTTGGTTGGGACGATGTTTGCTGAGCCCGATGATATTGGTCTCGTTAAAGACTTCGTTTCCGTCAGAGAACCAATCTTTTACCATTTCGTTTCTAAAGCCTTTCTTCAGGCGTTCGGAGAGCATTTCGAACATTTTTTCGTCGGTTATAATACCCTCTGAGAGACTTTGCCTCAGGATGCGCGGAATGTCGTCTTCGGTGCGGATCAGGCTGAGGACGTAATGAAGGACCTTGCCGATGTCGGTGTAGGAGAGCGGTTCTTCCGATGTGAGGTCGTGGACAAAGCGCTGGCTCTCGTTGCTCTGTACGAAGTTCATCTTCGGTTTTCTGGTGACGAAGGGCAGTTCGAGCGGCTTTCCGTGGCTCAGGTCCATGCGGTTCTCGTCATTTTCTTCAACAGAGATTTCCGCATCATCGGCCTTGACGTGCCCGCCTCCCACGGGTTCTCCCTCTTCATACCAGAAGATGTCGTCGTCGGCCTTCATTTCCGTTCGTAGCGTTTCCATGACAATCTCCGCCGCAGTGGCGCTGTCGTTCAGGGTCGATTTCTCCTCTTCGTCGGCCTGTGTCAATCCCCACAGCAAGAGGTTCTTCTCGGCTCGGGTGAAAGCGACGTAAAGTAAGTTCAGGGCATCCACACGCTTCTGGAACATTTCTTCGGCGTACTCCTTGTCGTAATAGCTTGCCGAGAGGTCCTTCTTCAGTTGAATCGGGAGCGGCCCCAAGGCATTGAAACGGGCATCCGAGGCCTTCATCCATCGCTTCTCGGCCTGTCCCTGCTTGTTGATGTTCCAATGTGTTGCGGGTAAGAAGACGGTGTGAAACTCCAGTCCCTTCGATTTGTGGATGGTCATCACCCTCACTCCGTCAACGTTTCCCACAGGCACGGGTTTCTTCGAGAGCGTTTCGTCCCATGCCTTCAGGAACGAAGCCATGTCGCCATTGCCGTTGAAGAGGAAGTCCTGCAGCGTATCGAAAAAGGCATTCAGATGAGCCTCCTCGCCCTTCGTCCCCTCTGTTCCGATTCGGCTGCAAAGTTCTTCGCAGAGCAAATAAAGCGGCATCTTCAAGAGTTCATCGCGTTCCGTCTCGTCGAAAGCAAAGTCTGCAGACATCTCCAGATAAGTAGCCGAGATGCGGTCCTTCGGATTCGACAGACAGCGCAGCGCAGCCACAATCGTCCTCACGGCGCGGCTTGCCCCCAACACGAAGGCCTCGTCGCTCACCAGTCTTATCTCCGGAGCCAACTCCTGCAGACGTCTTATCACCTCGGCACCCTCCTTGTTCTCCCTCACCAAGATAGCCATTTCGCCAGGCTTCACGCCTCTCCTCAACATCTCCCGGATGCGCTCCGCCAACTCCTCAGCCATCCATTCGCGGTACGATTCCTCGTTTTTCTTCTTACCGCGGAACAGTCTCATCGAGACAAAACCCTTCTCCTCCCGATGGACAGGCTTCTGAGCAGCATCGGCATAGAGGTCAGACAAGCTGGGCCGATGTGCTTCCTTATTATCTAATATAGCAGCCGCCGCGAGGAAGAAACGGTTGTTGAACTCCACGATGCGACGCTCACTGCGGAAGTTGCGGTCCAGTCTCTCTACATTCGGGCGGCAGGGCAGCGAATAGTCCTTTTCAATCTCCTGCAAGATGCGCCAGTCGCCGTTTCTCCAACGATAGATGCTCTGTTTGACGTCGCCCACGACGAGGTCCGACCCAGTCGAAGCCAGATTCTCCACCAGCAGCACGCGGAAGTTGCGCCATTGCATGCGGCTCGTATCCTGAAACTCGTCAATCATCACATGCTGAAAAGTGTTGCCAGCCTTCTCGAAGACGAAAGGCGCATCGCTGTTGCCCACCAGACGAGAGAGCAGCGCCGGAGTGCGGCTCAGCGGAAACTGGTTGTTCTCCTCCGCAACATCCAGCGTCTCGTCCTCAATCATGCCCAGCAGACGCAACCGGTGAATGTCGGCCAGCGCCAGACGCGAAGTGAAGACATCCCTGTAAATCTCCTCATATCGTTCCCACAGCGACCTTAGCCGTTCGCTCGTCTCCCGAGCCGCATCCTCCAGCTGTTCGTCACCCTTGCGCAGCATCTCGCGACAGTCCTCGTAGAGCGCACGATGCACCCTCGCACCCATCTTGGGAGCCTCAAGCCGCCTCATCAACTCCAGCAAGTTCCTGTAATCCTTACCATGCGAGATGCGGTCCAGGTTCAGTTCCTGCCCCTCCATCCAACGCTCCAGCCCGTCCACCGCAGCCGTAACCACCTCTTTCCCCACAGCCACCGTCCGCTTCATCTCAGCCACAAAGCGTTCAATCTCCGCCGCGCTGCGCAAAGCTTCACGCTCGCTGTCCGGTCGTTCCTGAAACGCCTCGTCAAAGATGCAGCCGGCAAACGACTTCACCGCGCTCGCCACGTTCCAGGCATGCCCATTGTCCAGTTCCTCCTGCAACAGCTCGCCAATCCAGCGTCGCACCCCACCGTCGTCCCCGTCGCGCAAGCCCTCCACCAGACGGTCCACAGCCGTCCCCACCAGCTCGTCGTCGTTCAGTTCCACTCGCAGCCGCGCATTCAGACCCAGCTCGCGAGCCAGGTTCCGCATCACACTCTGCAAGAACGAGTCGATAGTCTCCACCCTGAAATAAGAAAAGTCGTGCAGGATAGCCGTCAGCGCGTTCCGGGCACGCTCGCGCAGCACCGTCTCCGGCAGCCGCACACCCCTTTCCTCCAGCGCCGTCTCCACAGCCTCGCGCAAGTCCTCACTCTCCGTTCCGTGACCCATCCGATAGAGAAACGTCAGGATGCGGCCCTTCATCTCGGCCGTCGCCAGATTCGTGAACGTCACCGTCAGCACATGGCGGAAAGCCTCCGCCGATGCCTCCGAGAGCACCACCGCCAGATACTGCACCGCCAGCGCATAAGTCTTGCCCGAGCCGGCAGAAGCACGAAAAGCAGAGAAACGATTCAACCCTGAAAACTTAACATTTAGACAATTCCGACCTCAAAATTACAGAAAAATGACCGCAACTCCAAACTTTTTTGTAATTTTGCAACCACTAACCATTAAACCCCCAACCACATGTCAACCTATATAGTTGAAGACACACGCAAGGTCACAGCCCCCCGTCTCCTCGAAATGAAGCAGTCCGGGCAGCCCATCGCCATGCTCACCTCCTACGACTACACCACCGCCCGTCTCGTCGACAGCGCAGGGGTCGACGTCATCCTCGTCGGAGACAGCGCCGGCAACGTCATGGCCGGCAACGCCACCACCATCCCCGTCACCCTCGACCAGATGATATACCACGCCCGCTGCGTAGCCCGAGGCACCCGTCGCGCCCTCGTCGTCTGCGACATGCCCTTCGGAACCTACCACGCCTCGCGCGAAAACGGAGTGCGCAACGCCGTACGGCTCATGCAGCAGAGCGGAGCCGACGCCCTCAAGCTCGAGGGAGGAGCCGAAATAGCAGACACCGTCCGAGGCATACTCGCCGCAGGCATACCCGTCATGGGACACCTCGGGCTCACCCCACAGAGCGTACACCGATTCGGAGGATACGGAGTGCGCGCCCGCGAAGACGCCGAGGCACAGAAACTCATCGCCGACGCCCAGCTCCTGCAAGACATCGGCTGCTTTGCACTCGTGCTCGAGAAGATACCCTCGTGGCTCACCGCCAAGGTCTGCGAGCAGCTCACCATACCCGTTATAGGCATCGGAGCTGGCAAGGCCGACGGACAGGTGCTCGTCGTCAACGACCTGCTCGGCACCGACCACAGCTTCGCGCCCAAGTTCGTGCGCCGCTATGCCGACCTCCAGACCGTCGTCACCGAGGCCGTCGGAAGCTACGTAGCCGACGTCAAGAGCCGCGACTTTCCCAACCAGAGCGAGTCGTACTGAGAAACCCTCTCAGCAGCCGGCCGACGGGCGTTTCCGAAAACCCCTCCGCAAAGTGCCGTAAAACGCAACGTGGTGCGTAAGCCAATGCAACGTGCTGCGACAAGCGTCGCACCGTGGTGCGTCATTCGTCGCATCGCAGTGCTTTTTCCCGAGACGTTTGCCGATACACAGAAAGAGCCGGTCCTTTCCCCTTGCGGCGGAGAAGACCGGCTCTGGATGTATCGACGGGTTTCAGTACCTCTCAGTTGAGTGCATAGCAGTTGTCGTAGGCTGAGACTTCGCGCACTACGGCGAGTCCGGCTGCGTCGTTGGTGACGGTGATGGCGTGTCCGCTGCGCATGGTGGCGCGTATGGTTCCGTCGGCGTTGTAGCGGAATATCTCGGTGGTCTCTCCGTTCTGTTCGAGAAGCCATGCGTCGGTCTGCGGGTCGTGGATGAACTGTGCCACGGTCTGTGTGCCGTCGCTGATTTCGTAGCCTTTCTTGGATGCCTTTACGGTGTAGAGTTTTCCGTCGTTGCCCCGCACGGTCTGTGTGGATGCGGACATGGGGTTCTGGCCGCTCCAGAACTCGATGGTGTTGAGGACTACGGCGTCGACGAAGAGGCAGATGGTTCCTGCGATGGGCTGCAGGATGAAGCCTACGATTCCGTTGACAATCTTGCTGTTGGTCATGTTGCACTGCCACTTCTCGTATCTGTTGAAGAGACTGAAGGAGCCGATGCAGGATGTGGTGAGCATTGAGCCGGCCAGCAGGAGGGCGGCCACCTTGAACATGTGTTTTTTCATCTTTTCTTTGGTTTTAGGGTTGTTGTTTGTTTGTTATTTTTCGGGCTTTCGCTCGTTTCTTTTTGCAAATATAGGAAAAGTTTTGTTTCGTTGGTTGCTGGCTGAGGATTATTTTCTGTGTTTTGGGCGTTTCTTTACCTGCGGTCTAAGATACTCTTGCTCGAAAATACTCAAACAAGTTCTTCAACACCCACTAACGTGGGCAGAAGCGGCAGAGCCGAGCGTGGCATTTTCCTCGCTTATTCGTACTCTGACCTTCGCTCGAAAATACTTCCGCTCGAAAATACTCAAACAAGTTTGGCATTTTCCTCGCTTATTTGTATCTTTGCAGCCAAAAATATAAAAAGAGGTATAGAAAGTATTGAAATGGACCTTTGGTCTGCGATTTTTAATCGATTGATTGTATTATGGGAAAATATTTTGCTGAGCGGGGGAAACTGAACCTGAGTGAGGTTAACAAGGAGGTGCTGGCGCAGTGGGACGACGAGAATGTCTTCGGGCGCAGTATTGAGGAACGCGAGGGTTGTCCTTCGTTTATTTTCTTCGAGGGTCCTCCTTCGGCGAACGGTCACCCAGGCATTCATCATGTCTTGGCGCGCAGTATCAAGGATGTGTTCTGTCGTTTCCGCACGATGAGGGGCTTCCGCGTGGAGCGCAAGGCTGGCTGGGATACGCACGGCCTGCCTGTGGAACTGGGTGTGGAGAAGGAACTGGGCATCACGAAGGAGGATATCGGCAAGTCTATCAGCATTGAGGACTATAACCGGAAGTGCCGCGAGAATGTGATGATGTTCACCAGTGAATGGACCGACCTGAGCCGCCGCATGGGGTACTGGGTGGACATGGAGCATCCTTACATTACGTATGACAATAAGTATATCGAGACGCTGTGGTGGTTGCTGAAGCGTCTCTACGAGAAGGGTCTGCTCTACAAGGGCTATACGATTCAGCCTTACAGCCCTGCAGCCGGTACGGGCCTGAGCAGCCATGAACTGAACCAGCCGGGTTGTTACCGCGACGTGAAGGACACGACGGTGACGGCTCAGTTTGCTATCACGGAGAAGCTTGGCGGTGTGGAGAATGCCGAGGGGCTGCCGCTCTATATGCTGGCGTGGACGACGACGCCCTGGACGCTGCCTTCGAACACGGCGCTCTGTGTGGGTCCGAAGATTGACTATGTGGTGGTGAAGGGGCAGAATCCTTATTCGAAGGAGGAAGCGCTCTACATTGTGGCCGAAGCGCGCCGCGAGGTTTATTTCCCGGAAGGAAAGTCTGAGGATATCGTTTGGCGCGGTACGGGTGCCGACCTCTTGGGCCTGCACTATCGGCAACTCTTCCCGTGGGTGAAACCTACGGAGGTGAAGGAGGGCGTGTTCGTTACAAAGGTGGAAGATGCCTTCCGTGTTATCCCAGGCGATTATGTGACGACTGAGGACGGTACGGGCATCGTTCATATTGCGCCGACGTTTGGTGCAGACGATGCGAAGGTGGCTCGCGATGCAGGTGTCCCTGCGCTCTTTGTCGTGGACCGTCTGGGTGACCCTCGTCCGATGGTGGACTTTACGGGTAAGTATTTCTTGCCTGAAGATATGGACCAGAAGTTTTACGAAACTTGTGTTGACCACGAGGCTTATGCCCAGCATCAGGGGGCTTTCGTGAAGAATGCCTACGATCCTCGCTTCGCGGCTCTTGACGAGAAGGAATTGGCGAAGACGGAGGACCTGAACATCGTTCTCTGCATGGAGATGAAGCAGGCTGGCCTGGCTTTCAAGATTGAGAAACATGTTCATAATTATCCGCATTGCTGGCGCACCGACAAGCCTGTGCTTTATTATCCGCTGGACAGCTGGTTCATAAAGGCTTCGGCGGTGAAGGAAAGGATGCAGGAACTGAACCGCACCATCTTGTGGAAACCTGAGAGCACCGGTACGGGTCGCTTCGGCAAATGGCTCGAGAACCTGAACGACTGGAACCTGAGCCGTAGCCGCTATTGGGGAACTCCGTTGCCCATCTGGCGCAACAAAGACACGAAGGAGGAGAAGTGCATCGGCTCGGTGGAAGAGCTCTATCGCGAGATTGAATGTGCCGTAGAGGCTGGTGTGATGAAGAGCAATCCGCTGAAGGAACGTGGTTTCAAGCCGAGCGACATGTCGCAAGAGAATTATGACCGCATCGACCTTCATCGTCCTTACGTTGACGAAATCCGACTGGTGGGCGAGAGTGGTGCCGAACTGAAGCGTGAGACGGACCTGATTGATGTCTGGTTTGACTCGGGTGCCATGCCTTACGCTCAGATTCATTATCCTTTCGAAAACAAGGAGAAACTGGATAACCGACAGGCTTTCCCTGCCGACTTCATCGCCGAAGGTGTCGACCAGACGCGTGGTTGGTTCTATACGCTCCATGCCATTGCTACTATGGTTTCGGATTCTGTGGCCTACAAGGCTGTGATCAGCAACGGACTGGTTCTGGATAAGAACGGAATGAAGATGAGCAAACGTCTGGGAAATGCTATCGACCCCTTTGGCGCCATCGAAGAATATGGTTCGGACGCTGTCCGCTGGTACATGATTACGAACAGCGCACCTTGGGACAACTTGAAGTTCGACATCGAAGGTGTGCAAGAAGTTAGCCGCACCTTCTTCGGCAAGTTGTTCCAGACCTACAGTTTCCTGACAATGTATGCCAATGTTGACGGCTGGCACTATGAGGAAGAGAATGTTCCGATGAGCGACCGTCCCGAGATGGACCGCTGGATTCTCTCGGAACTGAACTCGCTGGTGCTTCAGGTTACCGAATGTTACGAATCATACGAACCGACACGAGCCGGACGTCTCATTCAATCGTTTGTCGTGGACAATGTGAGCAATTGGTTTGTCCGCCTGAGCAAGAAACGCTTCTGGGGTTCGGCGATGAGTCTCGACAAACTGAGCGCCTATCAGACGTTATATACTTGTCTGGAGACTGTGGCACGCTTGATGGCTCCCATTGCTCCTTTCTATGCCGACCGTCTCTATCGTGACTTGAATGAAGCAACCGGCAAGGAGAAACTTCAGAGTGTTCACCTGGCATCGTTCCCCGTGGCCGACGAAAGTCTGATAGATAAAGAACAGGAGCAACGGATGGAACTGGCACAGCAGTTGACCTCGATGATACTCTCTCTTCGAAAGAAGGAGCAGATTGTTGTGAAACAACCTCTGCAGCGCATCGCCATCCCTGCCATCGATGCAGAGCAACAGCAACGCATCACGGCCATGAAACAACTTATTCTGGATGAAGTGAACGTCAAGGAACTGGAGTTTGTTGAAGCCCAAGGCATGCTGGTGAAGAAGGTGAAGTGCAACTTCCGCACAATGGGTAAGAAGTTCGGCAAGTTAATGAAAGCAGTAAACGAAGCCGTCACCTCGATGTCGCAGGAGCAGATAGCACGTCTGGAAAGTGAAGAACATCTGCCACTGAAACTCTCGACAGGAGAAGATGTGACCGTCGATCTGGAGGATATCGAAATCTTCAGCGAAGACATCCCAGGATGGAGTGTCGCCAACGAAGGTACGCTGACCGTGGCTCTCGATCTGACCATTACTGAAGACTTGCGACTCGAGGGTATTGCCCGTGAATTGATTCGCAGCATTCAGACTTTGCGCAAAGACAGCGGATTCGAGATAACAGACCGCATTCGAGTGACGATTCCCGAAAACGAGGATAACAAGGCTTGTCTCGGTGCATTCGAACAATACATCGCATCGCAAGTGTTGGCCGATGAAGTTGCACTCGGCAATGAACTTAACGTGAGAAAAATATAATATCCACCCTTAATGTTTGTATAGTAAACTATGGAAGTGAAAGTGAGATATTCCGACGAAGAATTGGAGGAATTCCGCCAGTTAATTCAAGAGAAGCTGGCCGTAGCTCGCAAGGATTATGAGACGCTGATGGATCAGCTGACGAACCGCAAAGGTAATGGTGTTGATGACACAACTCCCACCTTTCATGCTCTCGAGGAAGGTGCAGCCACGCAGTTCAAGGAAGCTACAATGAGCATGGCTGCCAGAACGCAGAAGTTCATAAAGGGGCTTGAGGCTGCGCTCATCCGCATCGACAACAAGACCTATGGTGTCTGCCGCGAGACGGGAAAACTGATACCCAAAGAACGTCTGAGAGCCGTTCCTCATGCCACCCTTAGCATTGAGGCAAAACAGATGCGTGACAGGAGAAAATAGAATGCTGAAGAAAAGACTGCAGACGACGCTGGCAGTTCTTCTGACAGTGGGAATCCTGATTATTGACCAAGTCATCAAGATCTCGGTCAAGACAGGAATGTCGCTCCACGAGAGCCGTCGCGTTACCGATTGGTTCTATATTCTCTTTACGGAGAATCGTGGAATGGCCTTCGGTATCGAAATCTTCGACAAGTATTTCCTCACCAGTTTCCGCATCGTAGCCGTTGCAGTCCTCTCCTGGTATATTTACCGACGAATCCGTCAAGGTATCAAATGGGGCTTCCTTATTTGCCTTATCATGATATTGGCCGGAGCTGCAGGAAACATCATCGATTGTCTCTTCTATGGGATGATATTCAATGACCCCATTCCTCCCGGTGTGGCAGAGTTTGTTCCGTGGGGTTGCGGCTATGCTCCGGTTATGTTGGGGCGTGTGGTAGATATGTTTTATTTCCCGCTTGTCGAATGGGATTGGCCTCACTGGCTTCCATTCTGTGGCGGAGAACATTTCATCTTCTTTAGTCCAGTCTTTAATTTTGCAGACGCCTGCATATCATGCGGTTGCGTCGCTTTGGTGATATTCTACTACAAGTCTTTCCGTGAATGAGACATCTCCATCTCTTCCTCTTAGGCCTACTTATGCTTTCGGCGTGCAAACCAAGTCGCCCCAGCTATGTAATCTCCGAAAAGAAGATGGAAGACATCATGGTAGACTATCATTTGGCACAGGGAATAGCCGATGTCCAAGGAGGAAATCGTGAAGTGCAGACCTACAAGAATGTGCAGGCGGTTTTCCGAAAATACAATGTCACAGAGGAACGTTTCGATTCGTCGCTGATTTACTACAGCACGTATTCCGAAAAGATGTCTGAGATATACAAGCGTGTGGCACTTCGTGTAGAAACGATGGCATCGCTGATGGGTGTTGACGCTCAACAACCTTCTCAAGACAGATATGCTGACCTGACCAGCGAGGGCGACACCGCAAACATTTGGTCAGACCAACCCTTTGTCATTCTTCAGCCGAACAAGTTGCAGAACATGTTCAGCTTCTTCATCCCAGCCGATTCAACATTCCGTCTTGGCGACAGTTTCCTATGGCGCTTCAATACGAATTTCCGTATTCAAAATCAAAAGGGCGATGTCTATTCTATTCTCTTGATACGCTACGAGACGGAAGAAGAAGACACCGTGGCCAATGGAATGGTTACTCTCAGCGACTCGAAACTCTATGAGATAGACTATACTCCCGACATGCGTCTCGACAGCCTGCGCATCAAGAATATCAGCGGTTATATCTTCTGGTCTCTGCCCGACAAGAAGAACGCAGGCGATTTTTCCTTGCTTATCGTGAAAGATATTAGCCTGATTCGTTTCCACAAACAAGAATCCGAATCAGAAGAGACAGATGTACTTCAACTCGATTCGCTCGAGACCGACAGCATCAGTGAGGACGTTCAGCCTGTTGCACCTGTTCGTCTGAGTCCTACCGAGCGTCGCGATCAACAACCTCGCGAACAAAAACAACGAATCAAGAAGGAGTCTCCCATAGATCCCAACCTGCTTAACCCTGCACCACGTCGGCAACAGCCTAACCAACGCAAATGACACGAAAACTGGCATACAATAGGTTGCGTTTTCCCGATGGTACAGAGTCTTTCGGACCGTTTGTAGTTTGCATCGACGACCACGGTAACCACATCTCACACCACAGACTCGTTTGTGAAGAAGAATCTACCGAGTGGGTTGGTGGGACTTTCGAGATAATGGATTAGAATATTTATAAAGAAATAAATCAATTCAATTATGGAAAAGACTATCATAACAGTGGTGGGGAAAGATACCACCGGTATCATCGCACATGTTTGCACCTATCTGGCAGACAATGAAATCAACATTCTGGACATCTCGCAAACCATCGTACAGGGATATTTCAACATGATGATGATTGCTGACTTTGCCCACATTCAGAAGCCTTTCACTCAGATTGCTTCGGAACTTAATGAAGTAGGGGAGCGACTTGGGGTGCAGGTTAAATGCCAGCGTGAAGAGATTTTCGAGAAGATGCATCGAATCTGATAAACCTCAAACCCATTGCAAACGATGATTAACATAAACGAAGTCATTGAGACCAACAAGATGGTGGAGGAGGAAACCCTCGACGTACGCACCATCACGATGGGAATCAATTTGTTGGATTGTGCAGACAGCGACCTCGACCGCTGTTGTGAGCGCATCTATAAGAAGATAACCACACTGGCTCGAAACCTTGTATCCACGGGCGAGGAAATCAGTTGTGAGATTGGCATACCCATTGTCAACAAGCGTGTTAGCATCACTCCCATCAGTCTTGTCGGCGGTTCGTGCTGCAAGACTCCAGCTGATTTCGTCAAAATTGCCCGTACGCTTGATAAGGCAGCGAAGGAGATTGGCATCAACTTCATGGGTGGATACAGTGCTATTGTCAGCAAAGGCATGAGCGCTGCCGATGAACTTTTGATTCGTTCCATACCCGAAGCCCTTGCTTGCACGGAACGTATCTGCAGCAGCGTGAATGTTGGAAGTACCAAGACTGGTATCAACATGGATGCCGTGCGGCTGATGGGTGAGATTATCCGAGAGACAGCTGAAGCCACACGCGAACGTGACTCTCTGGGCTGTGCCAAGTTGGTTGTGTTGTGCAATGCCCCTGACGACAATCCTTTCATGGCGGGTGCTTTCCATGGGGTGAGCGAAGACGATGCCATCATCAACGTCGGCGTGAGTGGTCCGGGTGTGGTTCACTATGCACTGAAGAGCATTCGTGGAGCCAGTTTCGAAGTGCTCTGCGAGACCATCAAGCGCACGGCGTTCAAGATTACCCGCGTAGGTCAGTATGTGGCTCAGGAAGCCAGCCGACGCCTGGGTGTTCCGTTTGGAATCATCGACTTGAGTTTAGCTCCCACGCCTGCCATTGGCGATTCCGTGGCCGACATTCTTTGTGAAATCGGACTTGAGCATGCAGGTGCTCCCGGTACGACAGCGGCGCTTGCACTTCTGAACGACCAGGTGAAGAAGGGCGGCGTAATGGCAAGTTCGTATGTGGGCGGCTTGAGTGGCGCATTCATCCCCGTGAGCGAGGACCAAGGCATGGTGGATGCCGTGTTGGCTGGTGCACTCACGTTGGAGAAACTCGAAGCCATGACGTGCCGGTCTCGATATGATTGCCATTCCGGGCGACACACCGGCTTCGTCCATCAGCGGACTGATAGCTGACGAATCGGCTATAGGTATGGTGAATCAGAAGACGACAGCCGTGCGCATCATACCTGTCATTGGTAAGGGAGTAGGGGAGAGCGTGCAGTTCGGCGGACTGCTGGGTGCGGCTCCCATCATGCCCATCAATCGTTTTAGCTGCGAGGCTTTCATCAACCGCAAGGGACGTATCCCTGCGCCAATCCATTCATTCAAAAACTAATCTGTCAGCATGAAAAGAATTCTCATCGTCTTGCTTGCACTGCTGACATTGTCGCAGGTGGAGGCAAAAAAGAAAAAGACCAGCGGCAACCCGATTTTCACCGGATGGTATGCCGACCCCGAGGGGGCTGTCATGGGCGGTCGCTATTGGGTCTTCCCCACATACAGCGCGCCTTATGAACAGCAGACATTCTTCGACGCATTCTCATCGTCCGACTTAATCACGTGGACCAAGCATGAGCGCGTGCTCGAGCAGAAAAACATCCCTTGGCTGAAGAAGGCATTATGGGCACCGGCTGTTATCGAGGCGAACAATAAATTCTATCTCTTCTTTGGCGGAAATGATGTCCACGAAGGTGAGGTCGGCGGCATTGGCGTGGCTGTGTCTGACAAACCCGAAGGGCCCTATGTCGATGCGCTTGGCAAGCCTCTTATCAACGAAATTGTGAACGGCGCACAGCCCATCGACCAGTTCGTATTCCGCGACGACGACGGTCAGTATTATATGTATTACGGTGGATGGCAACACTGCAACGTATGTCGTCTGAGTCCCGACCTCCTCTCCATCATTCCCTGGCCCGACGGACAGAAGTTCCACGAGATAACGCCCAGCAGAAGCTACGTGGAGGGCCCGTTTATGCTGAAACGCAACGGCAAATACTATTTCATGTGGAGCGAAGGTGGGTGGACTGGTCCCAACTATTGCGTGGCATACGCAATCAGCGACAGCCCCTTTGGACCCTTCCGTCGCATCGGTAAGATTCTGGAGCAAGACCCGAAGGTGGCTCGCGGAGCCGGACATCATTCCGTGATTCAGATTCCAGGCAAGGACGAGTATTACATCATCTACCATCGCCGTCCGCTCAGCGAGAACGATGGCAACAGTCGCGAGACGTGCATCGACCGATTGATTTTCAACGCCGACGGCACCATCCAGCCTGTGAAGATGACCTTCGAGGGAGTGGAGGCTCGTAAACTCAAGAAACGCTGAACCTCTCCCTATACCTTATTATAATATAACGCAGGCGCTGTTCATATCCGAATCGGATGTGCAGCGCCTGTGTTGTATATGTCTGTCTTCGTTTTCGAGTTTAACCCGAGAATGTCGTTTTGACGACAAAATAGTCTTCTGAAATGCACTGTGGTGCGACGCTTGTCGCAGCGTGATGCGACAGCCTGCGGAGCACGTTGCGACAAGCGTCGAAGCACGGTGCGTTTTTTGTAGCTTTTCGCTGCCCCCATTTTGTTATTCTTCAACATCCGACGTGTCGGGTGTTGAAGAATGACACGCAGTTGATGTTGAAAAATGATAGATTTGTAAGCAAAAGTATCTAAAAACACGACAAAGATAGCCTTAACTTCAAATTCATATCCGTTTTATTCGCATTTCCGAAAAATGTACGTATCTTTGTCATATCGAATGGCTATTTTATCACGCAGACAGATAGTCACGCGATTAAGAGAGCATTCTAGTTTTCTTCGACTATAGCAAAATATGGAAAAAATCAATTCATTGAAGGATAAATTATAATCATAACTAAACCAATGAAACAAAATTACATTAAATCATTATTGGCATCGCTGGTAGCCTTGCTGACACCCATGAGTCTGATGGCTTTGGAAAAAGATGGTCTCGAATATTTAATCAGTTCGGCAGAAGACCTGATGGAGTTTGCGCAACTTGTAAATGCTGGTGAAATCGAAGCCGAAGCCCAATTGATGGCCGACATTGATACGAGGAAACTTGGCAAAGATTTTATTCCAATTGGGACGCAAGAGAATCCATACTGCGGACGGTTCTATGGTAATAATCATCGGATTACGATAGACCTTGTTTCTACCCACGACAACTATGGATTGTTTTCTTCTCTGAATAAGAGCGGTTATATATCGAACCTATATGTCGATGGCACTATAGAAGCTAAACACAACAATGTGGGCGGCATCGTGGGTATGATTTCAAGTATTCCCTCTGTGCAAGAGTGTACATCCAATGTCAATATTACCGTTAGCAAGCGAGACGTTCACGACATCGGCGGCATCATTGGATGGAGCTATTGTCTTCCCGGAATTAATATTGCACACGTAGAGAATTGTATCTACACAGGGCATATAATGGGGCATACCGACGGCAGCTGTGCTGGAATCGTAGGATTTTGTCATACAGGCTACGATGCCGAGAATCGTAGACGTGGAACTAGTATTAGGAACTGTCTTGTGACGGGTGTGGTGGACATAGAGATTCCCACTCTAACTAATCATATTATTGCTGGCGGAGAAACACCGTATACAGATATCAAGAACTGTTATTTTATAAATCCGTGTGAAATTGATGGGGAATTCTATGATATAGGCGTTGAACGAGGCGGTATGACACGAGTGACCATGGAACAAGTGGAGAGCGGGGAAGTATGCTATCGCTTAAATGTCGATCCGTTTGCAGCTATCTTAGGCGCACAACGTCGTACGACCATCTTCCGTCAGAATATCGGAGTGGACAAATATCCCGTATATGACATCTCGCATGGCATAGTTACTAAAATTGAGTCTTTTGGTTATGGAACCTGGGCCGGGGGTAGTTTCAATGGTGTTGGAAGTGCAGCCCGTACGCCAAAAGGTGTGGAGGCATTCGCCGGTACAATTGATGGGGACACTCTAATACTCCATCCTGTAAAGGTTATGGATGGAAGTCAAGGAATAGCCTATATTATTAAAGGTGAACCCGGCTACTATAGTCTTATGCCCACCAGCGAGAAACCTACAGCTGTTAAAAACAATCTGAGTGGCGGCATTGAATGTGTTGATACCCGATATGCTACATATTATGTATTAGGTGTGGAGAACGATGTCGTAGGATTCTACAGACTTGGTTCTTACATTAAAGCGCTTGACTCGTTCACGGCCTTTATATTAGATCGAGACCTTGACGCTGACGTGAATATGCTTCCTTTCGTTTTCGAAGGCCCGACCATTGGTGACGCCAACGGTGACGGTAAGGTCACCATCACTGATGCTGTGGCAGTGGTGAACTACATCTTGGGCACCACGCAGGAGAAGTTCGACAAATTAGCCGCAGATGTTAACGAAGATGGAGAGATAACCATCACCGACGCCGTGGGTATCGTGAACATCATCCTCAATGCCGATTCTGCCGGTGTGAAAGAACGTCGCGAGCGGGAGGAGGTGACGACCGAAAGAGAACCGGACTAAACGCACCACAGTCCTACGCTTGTCGCAGCGTGATGCGCAGGCTGTCGCAACATGCTGCGACAGCCATCGAAGCACAGTGATATAAATTGACTCTAATGCAAGCCAGCAATCCGAGGTTATTTCACCTTTGATTTCGGCTTAACAGGGTCATTGAGTCGAATTGTATTGTCGTAGTCAACGCTGACCACCCCTTCGACGGTCTTGAAGTAAGCGATGGCTTCTTCGAGCGATTTCTTCTTGGGCTTCTTCAGCGCCAGGCAGTTAAGCATGTTGTACTCGTACACGACCTCACATTTGTATTTCTTGATGGCTTTTTCCAGTGGTTCTTTGCCCACGTTGGCATCATACATCACGAGAAAGACGTTGGGGGAGTGTCCAGACACCAACTGTTGTTCAATGGCGGCTTCCGACTGCTCGATCGACTGCTTTGTCTTGCACGATGTCATCAGGACAAGGACGACTTGAAGCATCAGAATCAAGGGAATACCGTACTTGAATTTCTTATGCATGGTCTTGTGATGCCAGGTTCTCATGCCCAGCCAAGCTCCGATACTTCCTCCGATGACAGCCAGTCCCAATAGCGTGGACTCGGGTATCCGCCATTTGCCATGCTTTGCTTTCAGTTTGTCAATTCCGTACATGATGAAAGTGATTATGTTGATAAGTATTAGATATACTAAAATAATCTGTTTGCTTGTCATAACTTATTGTATTGCTTAGCTTTGCTGTCGAGAGATGAAAGGCGGTCGAGGGCTTCGAGTAGCGTCTCGTCACGTTTCGCAAAATGGAAACGGATTAGGTTGTGGACATCCTCACGGAAGAAACAACTGCCGGGCACTGCACCCACGCCGACATGCTCGGCCAGCCATTCGCAGAAGTGCAGGTCGTCCGTGACACCGTATTTCGAGACATCGAGCATCACGTAGTAAGCCCCTTGTGACTCGGTGAATGTAAGCCCGAACTGACGGAGCCCGTCGCAGAAGAGACTCTTCATGTGAGCATAATGTGCCTGAAGTCCATCGTAATAACTGTCTGGAAAACACAGCCCGACGGTGGCGGCCTCCATCAGTGGCGCGGCAGCACCCACGGTCAGGAAATCGTGCACCTTCTTCACACGCTCGATGATGTTCTCCGGGGCGATGACATAGCCCAGCCGCCAGCCCGTGATGCTGTATGTCTTGGAGAGCGAACTGCACGAGACGGTGCGCTCCCACATGCCGGGCAACGTCGAGATATATACATGATTATGAGGCGCATAGACGATATGCTCATATACTTCATCCGTAATGACATAGCCGTCGTATCGAATGACAATGTCGGCAATAACATCCAGTTCTTTGCGCGTAAAAACCTTTCCGCAGGGGTTGGACGGATTGCAGAGCACCAGCGCTTTTGCTCCGTTTCGGAAAGCATCTTCTATGAGATTGGCGTTGAACGAAAAGGTGGGCGGAACGAGCGGTATATAGATGGGCTCAGCTCCGGAAAGTATCGTGTCGGCCGTATAATTTTCATAGAAAGGGGAGAAGATGGCCACTTTGTCGCCCGGGTTGACAATCGTCATCATCGATGCCATCATTGCTTCCGTCGAACCGCATGTCACCACGATGTTCTTGTCTGCATCGATGTCCAGCCCCGTCCATCGGCGTTGCTTGCTTGCCAGTGCCTCGCGGAAGTTCTGCGCACCCCATGTGATGGCATATTGGTGCGGCCCCTTCGGCGCAATCTCTGCCAGTCGGTCGGTTATCTCACGCGGCGGGTCGAAGTCGGGAAATCCCTGCGACAGGTTGATGGCACCGAACCGATTGGAAATGCGGGTCATACGGCGGATGATGGAATCCGTGAAATTCGCCGTTCTGTCTGAAAGTGGTCTCATATATTTCCTTTATATTTTACAAATGTACGCAGTTCTATTCAATTTATGCTGCATTTTATACCTTTTTAACTTATATCTCTCTGAAATAGTCTTCTCTGACTTCGTTGCGAAACACTTTAGAGGAATATATCTGTCGCTCGAATGACGAAAGGTTTACAAAATGCACTTTCTATTTCGTCTCAGAATTCATCGTAGACCGAATTTCTGTGTTTCGTAGAATGTCGCACCGTGCTGCGACGACAAACGCAGCACGGTGCGTTTTCTCTCAAACTGCACGAGAATCGATTATTTTCGAGTATGCTTCGTATCACGCAAATAAATCCAATTTTCGGAACAGTTGATTTTCAGTAAGTTATTTTCGTCTTAAAATGAAAAACGCCAAATTCTGCCCGATTTCCAGGCAAAAATTGGCGTTTCTGGGGACACCCTTTTATGGGCGTGAAATTACGTAGAGAGCCGATATGTTTACAAATCTGTCGATTCTTCGTTTTCGGTTTCCTCCGGCAGCGATTCTGAGGCAAAGAATTTGCGGAACGAGTGGGGGATAGGCGTCTCGAATTGCATGGGCTGACCCGTTGTGGGGTGGTTGAAGTAGAGACGATAGGCATGGAGCGCCAGGCGGCCGATGGGGTTGCGCCCGTTGCCATATTTGGTGTCGCCGGCCACGGGGTGACCGATGTCCTTCATGTGAACACGAATCTGGTTCTTACGTCCGGTCTCGAGCCTCATTTCCACCAGGCTCAGATCGTCTGTGGTCGCCAGCGTATGATAGTGTGTGATGGCCTCCTTGCCGCCATTGTCAGTGGGCGAACTGTAGGTAATGTAGGCCTTGTTGTCTTTCAGCCACGAGTGAATGGTGCCGCCTTCGCGCTCCATTCGTCCGCAGAGTACGCCCACATAGCGACGGTCGTAAACAAGATAGTGCCAGTTTCGCTCCAGTTTCTGCTCGGTTTCCATATTTTTGGCGTAAATCATCAGACCGCTGGTTTCGCGGTCGAGACGATGCACCACGTGGGCCGTGCAGCGAAAATGACGGCGGCGGAAATACTCGTCGAGCACCGTTTTTACGCAATACTGACCGGCAGAACTGGCCATGCTCAGGATGCCTTCGGCTTTTTCTATAACAATGATGTCTTTATCTTCATAGACGATTTTCACCAGACGATTCTGAAGTTCCGTACTACGTTTGCTTCGACTCACACGCACCGTCTGACCAGGAACCAGCGGCTCGTCGAAACGTGTCGAGAGTTTACGGTCAATAGTAACAGCATGTCCGCGCAACAAATCTTTCACGCGGTTTCGGCTCACTCCGTGCATTTCCTTCATCAGAAACTCCATGAGCGTCGATTCATACCTCACGGGCAGTTCAATGTATTTCTTTGCTGCGTATTCCTCGCCAGACGTCTTTGTTCTCATTTCTAATAGATTATTTCAGCGATATATAATGAAAGGACCTTCGTAAAGCACTATTCTAAAATAACCGGCATTATGTTTAGTATTATTTTTCATGCAACCACTCCTCTTTGTATGCATTTCACCATATTATATATAATGGTAGCGTTTATAAATAGTTCAGCCATGATTAGTTTACTTAGTCGGTGGCTTTCATGAAATCTTCTTCCTTCAGCGTCATATCCATCAGCTGCTGCAGGTTGCCGTTGAAGATGTTCACATCGACATCACCTTTTATGCCGTCCACACGTCCGATGTCTGTGTGCTGCCAGAACGCCCACGGACCTTTATAATGCAGTTTATCTACATAATAATGTGCAATCCAAAACGGATATTCGTCGAGTTCGGAATCGTTCAGATACGATGTCTTGAACTTATAACTGGCGTATATGATGGGCTTCACGCCATAGGCCTTCTCAACGATTTGGAGCCATCTTTTCACGTTCGTTCGCAGCTCGTACTTCGACAGGTTCCCGATTTTCTCGACATCAAGCACGGGAGGCAAATCACCTGGTTCCAGATGCACCTGGTGCAGGAAGAATCGTGCTTGGCGATCAGGACTGCAGTCTGGCGTAAAGAAGTGATAGACGCCACGCACAAAGTCGTTAGTCTTAGCACGATAGAAGTTTTCGTTGAAGTTTTCGTCCATCAGTGACATGCCTTCTGTTGCCTTGATGAAAACGAAGCGAACTGGGTCGTTGTTGATGCTTGCATTTCGCAGCACCTCCCACTTAATTTCGCCTTGATAATGGCTGATGTCAATGCCTCGGATGTTATATCCTTCGGGATAAGTCGGTTCGCCAATCATGGCACGCCAGCGGAAACTGTAGGGACCGATGAAGAAGAAATAGAGCACGGCGGCCACTAAAGCCACGAAAAGCAATGCGCCGGCAACGATATGCCATAGGCGAAGTGACTGAATCGCTCCCCCGCTCTTCTTTTTGCGCTGCTTCCTGACCGTAGTTCTCCTTCTCGTCGTTGGCTTCTGACGAGTCGAAGTCGCTGGCTTCTTGGCCGTGTTACTCATGGATGAGAAAAAAAGAGTGCGAGGTATAGGGCAAGCCTACGCCTCGCACAGATTCATTCTACTTATTTATGCTCCAGGGCAAGTGTCTTGGTGCACTGGTCGCACACCTCCGTGGGTCCCCAGTACTGAATGGGGCCGGGATAGATGTACAAAGTCTTGCGTGCCCACTCGTCGCGATTTGCTGCGAAGAACTTGAACGGTGCGCCATCCAGTTCCACCAGTGCTTTACGGATCACGGGCTTCATCTTACCGTTGCGGCGTTCCATGTTCATCATCATGGTGATGGGTACACCTCCAGCCACCCATTCTGCGGCCGGTGCGGTTGTGTTCTGGATGATGGACATATAGCCAGTCTTTCCTGCGGCAATCAGACGGCTTGCATTGTAACCCAGGCTGTAGCAGTAGTCGGCATCGTAGTTCGACGGTGCGGCGCAACGTCCCTCGTAACCGAAGAAATGATGCTGAGCCGAGAATTTACCGTTGTATTTGCCTTCTTTCTTCCAAGCCTTGAGTTTCTCGGCCACCATGCGGCTGAGCAGTTTCTCTGTCTCGATGAGCGATACCTGTACGTTTCCGTGCGGGTCGCGGTCGAGAGCCAGCTGAGCAGCCACGTCGGCGGGCAATGAATTGAATACAGCCAGATTGTCGGCAGCGATATGGCTCTTCACGTAGGCAATCTGCTCGTCTGCGCTCTGCAGAGCCTGTGCTTCGGGAGCAGCCAGCACGTCGTTCAGTTCGGCAATCAGCTTCTTAATTGCAGGGATGAATTCGATGAGACCTTCGGGAATCAGCACGGTACCGAAATTGTTACCTTCGGCTGCACGGTCGGCTACAATCTGAGCGATGTAGGTCACCACCTCGTCGAGCGACATGGCCTTCTTCTCAACTTCTTCCGAAATCAGGCACACGTTGGGCTGGGTCTGCAGTGCGCATTCCAGTGCGATGTGGCTTGCCGAGCGGCCCATCAGCTTGATGAAGTGCCAGTATTTGCGAGCCGAATTGCAGTCGCGCTGTATGTTACCGATGAGTTCGCTGTAGGTCTTGCAGGCAGTGTCGAAGCCGAAAGAGGTCTCGATCTGCTCGTTCTTCAGGTCACCGTCGATTGTCTTGGGACAGCCAATCACCTGAACACCGTACTGCTTTGCTGCGTAGTATTCAGCCAGCACACATGCGTTGGTGTTCGAGTCGTCGCCACCGATGATCACGAGTGCCTTGATACCCAGTTGGCGCAGAATCTTGATACCGCTCTCAAACTGGTCAACCTCCTCGAGTTTCGTACGTCCGGAGCCGATGATGTCGAAGCCGCCCGTATTGCGATATTCGTCGATGAACTCGTCGGTAAACTCCACGTATTTGTGGTCCACCAGTCCGCCGGGACCCATCAGGAATCCATAGAGCTTGCTGTCGGCGCTCAGGCTCTTCACGCCGTCGTACAGACCGCTGATCACGTTGTGTCCGCCCGGGGCCTGTCCGCCGCTCAGGATGATACCCACGTTGAACGGCTCGGTCTTCTGAGCCTCTCCAGCCTCGAAACGAATCACGGGCATGCCGTAGGTATTCGGGAACATAGCCTTGATTTCCTCCTGATTGTCAACACTCTCTGTGGCAGCGCCCTCTACAGCTTTCACCGGGCCGAGCAGTGCCTTCGGCAACTTGGGCTGATAGGCTGCGCGGGCCTTCTGCAATGCACTTTTTTCCATAATTTAATAAGGTTTGGTTGTTATGAATTGATAATACTTTTCACCTCTTTTCGATATCCACTGCAAATATACAAATAAGCACGGAAATCGCAAAACGAAATCTTCTTTTTCTTTTGAAGGCAATCATCGCTTGGACAAAAAATATTTCTATGCAATGTTCTGAAATCGGAAGATTCGCATCTGCATGCCGAAGCAAGGGGCATCGAAAAATGATGTGAGAAGGTGTGAGAATGGATGTCCTTCGCTGCGCAGGGGTGAAGACTTAAATCCGCCGATTTTTCAACTGCTTGATTCTCAGTTGTGCATATTTTTGCATAAAACTTCTTTTGCCAGAGAATTAAACGCAGAAACTCGCTTCGGAAGAAAACGCACCGTGCTGCGACAGCCTTCGCACTGTGGTGCGTCATCCGACGGAACGTGTTCCGACAGCAGAAAAACAATTTTGAATCGAAACGAAGTCAAATAAATGTAAGGATTATTTCGTGTGTACAAATATAAAATCTTATCATTGGTATAACATTTTCGTATGGCAACGCTTGTACGATTCGATTTCTTTTGCTATCTTTGCGATGATTTGTAATCTCAAAATTTGTCGATTATGAAACGCCGCGAACTGAAAAAGACCATCAACTATCTGTGTGGTGAATTGCTTGCAGAGTGCATAGCAGCAGCAAGTTATAATAAGAATGTGCACGAGGCCGACGTCGAGAATGTGGCCAAGAGCATCCTGCTTATGCAGGCCGACCTGGTGAGCCGCCTCTCTCACGTGGAGCCGGGCAGCACACGCCTTTTCTTCACTCGCATACGCGAGGAGATGATTGAGCGAACCGACGAGATTGTAGAACGCATAAAAGCCTTGGCATGAAGGGCGGGAAATTGTCGCGCCGCATCCTCTACCGCTGGATGGGCTACCACGTGGATGTCACAGAGCCTCTCCCCTCGAAATTCATTATTGCCATGGCGCCGCACACCAGCAACATGGATTTTCTCATCGGACAACTCTACAGCCGCAGCATAGACACTCCCATCCAATTTATGATGAAGAAGTTCTGGTTCTTCTGGCCCTTAGGTCCCATCCTCAGACGCATGGGTGGCATTCCCATAGACCGCTCACGACATACGGGGGTGACGGAACAGGTGGCTCAGGCAGCCCGCGAGGCCGAGACTTTCCGTCTCTGCATCACGCCCGAGGGTACGCGCAAGCCCACACGCGACTGGAAGAAAGGCTTCTACTATATCGCCCTGAAGGCCGAACTGCCCATCCTGCTCTTCGGTCTCGACTATGAACGCCGCCTGATAGCCTGTCGAAAGACCATCGTGCCGTCGGGCGACTTCGAAGCCGACATGGCTCAGATAAAGGAATACTTCCGTGAATTCCGCGGACGACATCCCAAAAATTTCATCGTTTAACAGCCGATTCAGCCTCACTGGCAGAACCGATACAACATACATATATAATAATGGGCAGAACGACTCATTACATAAAACTGGCACTCGCGCTCGCGTTCTTTGCACTTCCTGCGGCCGGGCAGAACGTCACGCAGGTGAAACGCAGCCTGACGAACTATTTCGCCGACTACACCAACGACGCCTACAGCAGTCTGGACAAGATAAAGGTGGAAGACATTCGCGTAGACCGCGAACACCGGGCAATGGACATTTACCTGAACGAACCATTCCTGGGACAGCCTTTCACCCCCGAGACTGTGGAGAACGTCTATCGCAACACGGCCGAGCAACTGCCCTCGCCCTACAATCGATATAAGCTCACCATCTATGTGAAGAACAAACCAATAGAGCAACTGGTGCCCATCACGCTGATGGATAAGCCTGGCGAACAACGCTTGTATCGTTGGCGCGAGGTCGAGGGCGAGCCATGGGTGACGCCGCTGAGCCGCCCCAACCGCATCAGCGCCGGACTGCAGGGACGCCATCTGTGCCTCTGGTCCAGCCACGGCATCTATTTCAGTCATAAGAAGGGTGAGTGGATATGGCAACGTCCGAGTATCTACTGCACCTGCGAAGATATCTTCACACAAACCATCGTACTCCCCTACCTCATTCCCATGCTCGAGAATGCCGGAGCTGTGGTGTTCACACCGCGCGAACGCGACTGGCAGAAGAACGAGATTATCATCGACAACGACCGACCCAATGCCGGTGGTATATACTCAGAAAACGAAGGACGCAATCCATGGCAATCAGCCCAGGACGGCTTTGCCTACCTGCGCCCCTACTATACCGAAGGGCAGAACCCTTTCAGAGACGGTACGGCTCGATGGACTGAGACCACCCGAAGTGACGATTCGATGAGCAGCATCGTATGGATGCCAAAGATAGAAAGTAGCGGTGACTATGCCGTATATGTCTCGTACAAAACGGTTGAGAACAGCGTGGACGACGCCCTCTATCGCGTGACACACGGCGGCATCACCAGCGAATTTCGCGTCAACCAGACGATGGGCGGCGGCACATGGGTCTATCTCGGTACGTTCCACTTCGACGAAGGCATGAGTGCCGAAAACTGCGTGATGCTCTCCAACCAAAGTCGTAAAAAAGGTATTGTCACGGCAGATGCCGTACGTTTCGGCGGCGGAATGGGCAATATCATGCGCTACGATTCAGCCACACCCGACCAGATGTCGTTGAGCCGGATGCCGCGTTTCATCGAATGTTCCCGATACTATGCCCAATGGGCAGGAATGCCTTATCAGGTATATTCGGCAAAAGAAAGTACAGACGACTATGGCGACGATATCAACGCGCGCCCCAGAATGCTTAACTTCCTGACGCGCGGCAGTGCATACTACCCTCCCGACGAAACATACGTTCCCGGTGACAGCGGACTTGCCGTGCCCATCGAACTCAGCATGGGCGTTCACAGCGACGCAGGACTACGCAAAGACGACACCCTCATCGGTACACTCGGAATATATACCACAGGCTTCTATGACGATATAACAGCCACCGGCCTGAGCCGTCTGACGAGCCGTGACATGGCAGACATCGTGATGACCAATGTCGTTCGTGACATGAGACAATACTTGGGAAGATGGAACCGACGTGCCATGTATGACCGCAATTATGGAGAGACGCGCGAACCGCAGGTGCCATCGATGATCCTGGAAATGTTCAGCCATCAGAACTGGGCCGATATGCGTTATGGTCACGACCCCTACTTCAAGTTCCTCATGGCACGTGCCATCTACAAAGGCATTCTGGAATACATCTCGGCAGTCCACAATTTATCGAAGACAGTAATACAGCCCCTTCCCGTGGAAAACCTTGCTGCCGAAGTGTCGCCTGACGGTACCTCGGTGAGACTAAGCTGGCAACCGCAGCTCGATGCCACTTCGCCCAGCGCCGTGCCAGAACGATATATCATCTATAAGAAAGAGGGCAATGCTGACTACGACAACGGAACGCTTATCAACAAGGACAATACAGATTGCTATATCCCTATACAACCTGGCGTGCTCTATCGCTTCCGGGTGGCTGCCGTAAACGATGGCGGAAGCAGTCTCAAGAGTGACGAAGTCTGTGCGTACTACGCAGGTGCCAATGCCGAACGGCTCTTCTTAGTCGATGGTTTCCAGCGTATGGCAGGACCACAGCCTATTGATACCGAGACACTCAACGGGTTCGACATGCAGAGCGAACCAGGTGTCGTGGACTACAGAATGCCTGGCTATTGCGGATATCAGCTGAACTTCAGCAAAGACGGCTATGGCAAGGAAGGCCCCACAGGACTGGGCTTCAGCGGCAGCGAACTGGAAGGTGTTGTGCTGGCAGGCAATACCCACGACTACGTATCACGTCATGCCGCAGATATTCTTGCAGGAGGTCTCTATACGATGAGCAGTTGTACGCGGAACGCACTTGGCAGAGTTTCCCTTGCCGGCTACCGTGTGATGGATCTCATCTTGGGAGCACAGAAAGACGATGGCTACAGCATGAGACGCTACAAGACTTTCACGCCCGAACTGCAACAGACGCTTTTGGCATTCACGCAAGGTGGAGGAAGCGTTCTTGTGAGTGGTGCCTTCGTCGGAAGCGATATGCAGAGCGCAACGGAACAGCAATTCACATCGCAAGTTCTCAAATACAGATACCAGGGAGCAATGTCGACCGACAACCTGAACCGCGTGCAAGGTATGAATACTTCGGCTTCCATATACAATCAACCCAACGAGAGTAACTACTGGATTCGTCAGGCCGATGTTCTTGAAGCAGTCGGTGGTGCATTCTCCGCAATGCTCTACGAACAAGCCAACACCTCGGCAGCCACTGCCTATCAGGGAACTGACTATCGCGTCATGGCATACGGATTCCCACTCGAATGCGTTCAGGACACCGAAACGCGACGTGCCATACTCTCGGCATCAGTGCGATTCCTGCTCAACAAATAAACGAACGTGATTGAAACTAAACGAACAAACATAACGACATAAGAAGGACATGTATCAGATACTTTGTAACATGAAAGGCTCACGCAGCCTGCAAGTCGAGGCCTCGCATCTTGAGACCATCGAGCAATATTCCCTTTTCAGTGAGCTCCTCGACAGCAACGGGATGGTAGATGAAAGCGTGCTTGAGAAGCTTCGTCTCAATGTCCGAGCCCTCCTCGAAACGACAAACGGCGACCCGCAGCTCCTGAATCTCTGTCAGGATGTGCTCTTTCATCCCAACATGAAAGCATTCGGTCTGCATCAACTCATTCTTCTCTACATTGATTGGGAAAAGGAGAAACTCGACACACTTAAAGACCAGATAGAACCCGAAAGCGAGTTCTGATGCAACAGAGTAGACCTCTCACCGACTGGCTTCCCACGACGCGACGCGAAATGGAAATGCGCGGATGGGACTGCGCTGACGTCATCCTCTTCAGCGGTGATGCTTACGTGGACCATCCCAGCTTTGGTGTGGCTGTCATCGGACGTCTGCTCGAAGCCGAAGGTCTGCGCGTCTGCATCGTACCGCAACCTGATTGGCACGGCGATTGGCGTGATTTTCGCAAGCTCGGACGCCCCAGACTCTTCTTCGGCATCTCGCCTGGTTGCATGGATTCGATGGTCAACAAATACACCGCAGCGCGCCGTCTCCGCAGCGAAGACGCTTACAGTCCCGACGGCCGGCACGATCTTCGACCCGAATACCCCTCCGTTGTCTATACGCGCATCCTGAAGAAACTCTATCCCGACGTGCCGGTCGTCCTCGGTGGCATCGAAGCAAGTCTCCGACGTCTCATGCACTACGACTACTGGAAAGAGAGATTTCGTCCCAGCATCCTCATCGACAGCTTTGCCGATGCCATCACCTACGGGATGGGTGAGCAGGCAACACTCGAGATTGTCCGTCGTCTTCTGACCGCACTCGACGAGAGTCATCCGACACTTTACTACGACGAGCAAGGCGAAGCATACATTACCACGGACACTTTCCAAGAGACCATCATCGATACCGACACCGTTCCGCAGATAACTTACCTCGCTGAGGATGTCACCATCGACAAAGAGCGCGACATTGTGTTGCACAGTTATCTCGATGCCCTGCGCGAGCCGGAACTTCATGCGGAGAACTTTCGTCATATCGAGGAAGAAAGCAACAACCTGCATGCCCACCGTCTGTTGCAAAAGACCGAAGGCGCTTGGGTTGTCGTCACACCGCCCTATCCGCCCATGACGCAAGCTCAGCTCGACCACAGCTTCGACCTTCCCTACACCCGTCTCCCTCATCCCAAATACAACGGCAAGCGCATACCTGCCTACGAGATGATACGCCACAGCGTCACCCTACATCGCGGATGTTTCGGCGGATGTGCCTTCTGCACCATCAGTGCCCACCAGGGTAAGTTCGTTTCGAGCCGTAGCAAAGAGAGCATCCTGCGCGAGGTCGATGCCGTCACTCGCATGCCCGACTTCCGCGGATATATCAGCGACCTCGGAGGTCCCAGCGCAAACATGTACTCCATGCGTGGCCGCAACCCGAAAGCCTGCGACGCCTGCCTCCGACCCTCCTGCATACATCCGGGCATATGTCCCAACCTCAACGTCGACCACCGCCCACTGCTCGACATATACCGCGCCGTCGATGCGCACCCCAAGGTCAAGAAAAGCTTCGTGGGCAGCGGCATACGATACGACCTCATCCTGCATCCGCAGAAAGACCCACAACTGGAGAAAGCCTCACGAGAATATGCCGAAGAACTCATCCTGCATCACGTCAGCGGACGTCTCAAGGTTGCCCCCGAACACACCTCCGACACCGTCCTCAACCTGATGCGCAAGCCCTCGTTCGCGCTCTTCCACCAGTTCAAGCAACTCTTCGACAGCCTCTGTCACCGCCACCAACTGCGCCAGCAGATCGTCCCCTACTTCATCAGCAGCCACCCCGGCTGCACCGACATCGACATGGCACAACTCGCCATAGAGACCAAGCAGATGGACTTCCGTCTGGAGCAGGTGCAAGACTTCACCCCTACCCCACTCACACTCTCCACAACGTGCTGGGCCACAGGCATTCACCCCTACACGATGCAACCCGTCTATGTCGCACAAACACCACGTCAGAAAGAGCAACAGCGCATGTTCTTCTTCTGGTACAAACCCGAGGAACGAAAGCGCATCATCCAGCGGTTGAAGCAACTCAATCGCCCCGACCTATTGAATAAACTCACAAATAAATAGATAAAGAAAAATGTCAACACAATGGTTTGAATGCAAAGTCCGCCATGACAAGACAATGGAAGACGGACTGATAAAGAGCGTAACCGAAAGTTTTCTCGTTGATGCCCTCAGTTTCACCGAGGCCGAAAGTCGTTTCATCGACGAGATAAAGCAGTTTATTACGGGTGAATTCACCGTCACCGACATCAAGCGAACCCGCATTGCCGAGCTTTACGAAAGCAACGATTCGCTCGCCGACCGATGGTATCGCGGCAAAATTTCTCAAATCATCATCGATGATAAGTCAGAGAAAGAAAAACGGACATCATACACCGTTCTCGTACAAGCCATCGACCTGCGCGACGCCGTCAAGAACATCGACGCTGCCATGGCCAACTCCATCACCGACTACGACATCGTCTCCGTCACCGAAACCAAAATCATCGACGTCTATCGCTACAAACAAAAGGAATAGCGAGCGCCATGGAACTTGGACAATCTCAATTTGAGCATCATGGATTCTAAAGTCCTTCAACGCATCACCACCGAGCTGCCGTCGGGCACACGTCTCGTGGCCGTCAGCAAGTATCATCCCGCCGAAGCCATCCTCGAAGCCTATCAGGCCGGGCAGCGCATCTTTGGCGAGAGCCATGTTCAGGAACTGCAGGTCAAGCAAGCCCAGCTGCCGACCGACATCCAGTGGCATTTCATCGGCCATCTGCAGACCAACAAGGTCAAGTACATCGCGCCCTACGTCAGCCTCATACACTCCGTCGATTCGCCCCGTCTGCTCGACGAGATAAACCGTCAGGCCCTGCGCGCCGGCCGTCGCATACCCTGCCTGCTGCAGATACACGTTGCGCAGGAAGAGACCAAGTTCGGGTTCCTGCCCGACGAGCTCATCGAATTTCTGCGTTCCGGCCATTGGCACACACTCGAGGGCGTTGAAATCGCAGGCCTCATGTGCATGGCGAGCAACACAGACGACGAGGCGCAGATTGAGTCCGAATTCGCACGTGCACAACACTTGTTCGACCAGCTGAAGAACGAGTTTTTCACAGCGCAGCCCACCTTCTGCGAACGCTCCTGGGGCATGAGCCACGACTACCCTATCGCCCTGCGCTGCGGAGCAACGCTCGTCCGCATCGGCAGCCTGATATTCGGAGACCGAGTGTACCTATAATTCCTTGTCTCAGATTACGCACTGCGGTGCGACGTTTGTCGCACTGTGTTGCGACAGCTTACGCACTGTGGTGCGACGGGCGTCGCACCACAGTGCGTTTTTTGAGGGGACGTTGAAGAATGACATTTTTATCAAAAAAATCGTCCAATCTCTTGCACGATTCGCAGAATATCCATAACTTTGCAAAGAATAAAGTAACAATAGTCATGGAAAGAAACGCAGCACATATAACCCAGATGAACAGAAAAGCAACAAACTATTATGCTCATAGCCTGGCCATTATTACCCCCCCCAATTCTAATCCTATCCACCTTATCGCGAAACCCTATCCGCAGCCGATGCACCCAGTGTGTCGGTCGCTTGTGTCATGCATAAACTCGTAAATCCTAAAATAATAAGACTATGAGAAGTAAATTATTAAAAACTATTTTCGCAGCACTCATCCTGCTGCTATCACCCCTCACCATGCTGGCGCAGGAGTCCTACGCCGCACTCTCCACCGACAGCACAACCCTCACCTTCTACTACGACACGCAGCGCAGCTCGCGTGATGGCACGACATACGACTTGAATAGCGGTGGCGACAGTCCCGAGTGGGTTACAGATGGTAGCAATGCAAAAGTAACTAGGGTCAGCTTCGATTACTCGTTCAAGGACGCCCACCCCACTTCTACTCGTTCCTGGTTCGAGGGAATGACTAAACTCACCGGAATTTCAGGTCTGATTGGGTATAATCATGTATATATAAATACAAGTGAGGTGACGAACATGGGAAGCATGTTCAATGGCTGCTCCAGCCTGACGAGCCTCGACTTGAGCGGCTTTAATACCGACAAAGTGACGGACATGAACTCTATGTTCGAGGGTTGCTCCAGCCTGGGGAATCTTGTCGTGAGCAGCTTCAATACCGAGAACGTAACAGACATGAATTCTATGTTCGAGGGTTGCTCCAGACTGATGAGCCTCGACGTGAACAGCTTCAAAACCGAGAACGTGACAGACATGAGCTCTATGTTCGAGGATTGCTCCAGACTGTGGAGCCTCAACGTGGGCGGCTTCAATACCGCCAAGGTGACGGACATGGAAGGCATGTTCGAGGGCTGTTCCAACCTGACGAGCCTCGACGTGAGCGGCTTCAATACTGAGAAGGTGACAGACATGGAAGGAATGTTCGATGGTTGCAGCAATCTGACAACCATTTTATGCGGCAACGACTGGAACAAGACGGAACCTACATCAACCGACATGTTCAAGGGTTGCACAAAACTCGTCGGCGGCAATGGCACAGCGTTTGATGATTCGCACACCGATGCCACCTATGCTCGCCCCGACGGTACAGAAGGCAACCCGGGCTACTTCACGGCACCTTCCCCAGTCTACGCTGCACTCTCCCTCGATGGAACGACCCTCACCTTCTACTACGACACGCAGCGCAGCACGCGTGAGGGTGCGAAGTACGACTTGAATAGCGATGCGAACAACCCCGGTTGGTATATAGACGGCAAATATGCAAATGTAACCAATGTCATCTTCGATGCCTCGTTCAAGGATGCCCGACCCACGTCAACCTGTCACTGGTTTTACGAAATGAAAAATCTCACCTCAATTCAAGGCATGAAGGAGAATCTCAACACAAGCGAGGTGACGAACATGAAAGGCATGTTCCTTGGCTGTTACGGCCTGACGAGCCTCGATGTGAGCGGTTTCAATACCGAGAAGGTGACGGATATGTACGACATGTTCTCTGGCTGCTTCAGCCTGACGAGCCTCGACTTGAGCAACTTCAATACCGCCAACGTGACGTACATGGGTTGGATGTTCTGTAACTGCCGCAGCCTGACGAGTCTCGACTTGGGCAACTTCAATACCGCCAACGTGACAAACATGCAACAAATGTTCGATAGCTGCCGCAGCCTGACAACCATTATATGTGACAACGACTGGTACAGGTCGTCGGGGCTTAATTCGGACTATATGTTCTATGGTTGCACAAGTCTGAAGGGCGGCAACGGCACGACATATAATTCGTCTAACATCACAGCTACCTACGCTCGCCCCGACGAGACTGATAAGCCGGGCTACTTCACGAAGTTTGTGAAGGGCGACGCGAACGGTGACGGCAAGGTGACCATCACCGACGCAGTGGCAGTGGTGAACTCTATCCTTGGTTCTACGCAGGGCGTGTTCATCAAACGTGC
>CAJOLZ010000003.1 GCA_905235575.1 uncultured Bacteroidaceae bacterium
AGCCGCGAGAGTCATGGCACCGACTTTCTTGCCGAGTTCGGGCGTAGTGTAGCGGGCGGTCATGCCGTACTCGTATTCGTAGGCATTGAGGACGGAGAAGTCGCGCATCTGCCCATTGGAGTGTCGCCAGCGTATCTCGCCCAGAGCACGGAGGTTCAGCCCTTTGTGGTCATACTGGATATGGGCGGCGGTTTTCAGGAAGAGCGTATTGACGGTGTTCACGTGGCTGGTGGTCTCACCTGCTACCATGGCATGGTCCTTGGCGTGGTTCCAGTCGATACCGTTGTTCACGTGCCAGGTCCAGTAGCCCTGCTGCCCGATTTTGCGGTCGGTGCTGAAGTTAGCATTGGCGGTATAAGTGCCGCTGATGTTCGTGGGCTGATAGGTATAGACGCCCGTAGCGGGATTGTAAGTGACTGACTGCGAAACGGCGCGATGGAGATAGTAGAACTTGGCATCCAGGTAGTACATGCCCTGGCGAGGGGCCGTTAGGTCGGAGTATTCGGCACTGAGCGATGTATTTGCCGTTCCCTTCAGGCTGTGGTTGCCCAGTTTGACGATGAGGGGTCGACTGTCGTCGCGCCAGTCGATGCGGTCGAGCAGTTCGGCGGGGGCATTCTTATAACCGGCGCTGAGACGGAAGTCGCGCTTGCTGTCCTTCCAGACGTGGCGGAACGAGGCGCTGGGGTCCAGGATGACGGTCGTCTGCCGGGCTATGGTGTCAATAGACCCACGCTGATAACTGAGCCGTTCATGGACGACGGGCACGCCAATGCCGATGCTCCATCGCTGATAGCCCACCGTCATGTGGATTTGGGGGTGCATGTAGGTGCCGTGCTTCGACAGGCTCACGCCGGGCTTGTGTTCCCAGCGGCGGCGATGCAGGTCGTAGGAGTTCGACGGGTCGGTAATAGCCGTGAGAACGTCGAGTTGCGAGGGCAACAGAAGTGTGTCGGGATGATAGAGCCAGTCGTGGTTGTCGGTCACGGTGACATTTGTCCCGTCGCCTGCCGACAGTTGCAGGTCGTGGCCAAGTTCCTTGTGATAGGTGAACGATGCCCCGCCTCCCGACCAGCGGTTTCGGATGGAGCGTGCGTTAAGACTTTCTCCAGTGCCGGGGAGGGAACTGGTCTGGTACAGCGTACTTTCCTCCGTCTCCTCGTTTTCGTGGTTTACCCAGCCATAATAGAAAATGTGCTGCTTCTTTTCATTGAAGCGGACGGTGCCCTGCGCATCGGCGGCGAGGCCCCACGTTGTCCCTTCGTTCATGCCCACGATGCGCTGCAGGATGGTGAGCGAGTCGGCCCACTCCTCGAAGGCCGAACGCATGGAGCCGTCGCGATGGGCATAGCGGAAGTCGGCGGTGATGTACGTCCAGGGTTTCTTCAGCGTGAAGTCGTTGTGCAGGTTCAGGCGGTTGTTGCCCTGACGGTTGAAGGTTTCGGTCCGCGAGGTCGGCATCAGTCCGTCGAGATATTGCTCGCGACGCTGGCGAATGGTCTGCTCGTCGCTTGTGGAGGTGAATTCGGCACGGAAGTTTTCCTTCACCTTGTCCTCCTTGGCGTAGTAGGACAATTCCCCTGCCACACTGCGCGTCGTCAGTTCGGAACGCGGCATGGAGGCTGGTCGCCAACGGTCCTGCTGCCCGATGTGGCGCGTCTCGTTCACGTTGTTGATGTTGCCCAACAGCGTTGTGCGCACCCGGTCGGTGAAGCCTAAGAGGAAACCACGGCCCAAGTAACGCTTCTCCGTACCGCCGGCAGCCTCCACGTTGGCAATGTAGCCCCGGCTGTATTCGTCCTTCAGGTTCACGTCCATCACATATTTCTTCGGCTCCACGTCATAGCCCAGAGCCTCGTTCTTGTCGGTCTGTTTCTCATAGACCTTCACCGTCTTCACGGTGTAGTAAGGCAGGTTCTCCATCAGGACACGCTTGTTGCCGCCGAAGAACGAGCGCGAGCCCAGCAGCAGTTCATCAACCTTGCGACCGTTGACGAATATCTCGCCCTGCTCGTTCAGCGTCACGCCCGGCATCTGACGGATGAGGTCGCCCAGCATGGAACCCTGCGGCATCTGGAACGCCGTGGCATCATAGACGAGCGTGTCGCCACGCCAGAAGAACTTCACCTTGGTGGCCGCCACCACCACCTCCTTCATCGTCTGGCCCTGCATCTTACGCATACTCAGTTTGGGCACCTCCACCTCCTGCTCTCCGGCAGGAACTGCCACGCGCTGCCACTGGTCGTCGTAGCCGTCGAGTTGAGCACGAACGAGGTACTCCTTCGGCAAACCGCTGACCTCAGCCGCATAGTGCGCCCCCACGAGGCGCATGTTGCGACCATAAAAGCGTGTCATCTGTGCCGAGTCCACGACTACGGTGCTATCCGTCCCCAAGACGGAGATACGAGCTTCGGGCAGGGGCATCTTCAGGAAGCCGTCCTCCACATATCCCCCGAGGACTATGGTTTGCAATCGTTGCTTTCGCTTGGCCTGCACGGTGATGTGCCGTCCGTCCGCGTTCACCCTTACCGGCAGTCCCTTGCAGAGCCGCCGCACGTCGTCGGGCACGCTCTGGCCCTTCGGTCGGGCAGTAGTGCGGAGTTCCGTCAGTCCTTCGGTCATGATGTCGATGGTGTAGTCGGGGTGTTCGCGGGCTATCGCTTGCAGGGCCTCGATGAGGGATTCGACCTCTTGCTGCGCCGAAAGCGAGCTGGCCACTACCATTACATATATAATAAAGTGTGGGAGTCGTTTCATCGTTCCTGACTATTCATGGGTAACTGATTCCACAACCAACGTATCTTCTCGCAACGTCAGCGTCAACCCCTCGAATCGATTCAGGCGACTGACAAAGTCCGTCAGCGAGTCGGCAGGGTTCCACGTCATGATAAGTCGCACCGCACGCGCTTCGTCGTTGCGGAACTGGACAGTCTTTCCGTAGTGAGCCGAGACGAAGGTGAGGATGCTGTCGAGGCACACGTCGTCGAAGCGGACGGAAGCCTGCCCGGCAGCCCTCGCAGGGGCTTCATCCGTTGCTATGGCTCCCATTGATGAATCCTCTGGCGCAGAAGCTGGAGATAGAAGGCGGATGGTAGCGTACACCAGCCCGCTGAGGAATACGACACCGAGGAAGACAGCGGCTATGCGGTATATCAACCCTCGCCTTTGAGCAGCCCGCCCGTGACGGATGGGAAGTGTGGGGGTATGCCGCTTTTCCCTTTGATATACTTTCTTGCAGTCAGCCATCAAATTGTAGGCTGTACGCACTTCATCGTCCGAGAGCAGTTCCTGCAACTGTGCCTCGGTCATTGCCTCCGGCTCGTCCATCAGCCGCAGCAGCGTCATTAGTTTGTCGTTCGTCTCCATGATCGTCAGGGATTGAAATGGTTTTTAATTCGCGTAATCGCAGCCACAAGATGCTTGTACACCGCCACTTCGCTGATGTCCAGCTCGGCAGCTATCTCACGATACTTCCGCTCCTCGCCGAAGCGCAGCTGGAACACACGGCGCTGAGCCTCGGTCAGTCCCGTCAGAATGAAAGTCTGTAGGCGGTCGAGTCGCTCCGTCTCCTCGTCCTCTGTTGCCGTCGGCTGGTCAAGGGCATAGAGATGCGTCACCCGCTCCGTCAGCGTCTTACGGGCGAGAACGTTGCGGCAGCGGTTGCGCACGCTCTCACAGAGGTAGGCCAGTTCGCGGCCAGCCTCTACCTCGGGCAGGCGTCGCAGCAACTCGGCAAAGAGTTCGCTCACCACGTCCTGCGCCTCGGCATCGTCATAGAGCATGGCGCGAGCCTCGGCCAGCAGGCGGGCATGGTGTTGTCGGAACAGCTTTTCCAGTGTACTCTGATTCATCTTTCGTTGCTTACGTTTTATCTTAGAGACAAACGAATGCTTCGTTTTCCTAACCTCTATAACGCAAAAAGGCGTTTATTTGGTATATTCAGTCCTTTTTCTTAGCATCCAGATGATAGGTGAAACTGATGCCGATGTAGTGGTGGCGGAAGTCGTGCCACGAGGTGGTCTGCTTGCTCACGATGAGGCATAGTAAGAGTAGGATGCGGAGCCATCCGCATCGAAAGAGATAAACCCGAATCGGTCATTAGAGATTTGGGTTAAAAGATATTTTTCCACCCATTTTCCATCTTATGGGGTGGAAAAGTACATTGTAAAATAGCCAAACAACTTCATTTATTCGCACCGTGGTGCGACGGGCGTCGCAGCGTGCTGCGCAGGCTGTCGCAACGTGGTGCGACATGCGTAGGACTGCGGTGCGTTTTCGGATGATGCTTTTCTGAGAAAATGTAACCAGCTTGCAGAGAGGAAGGTGTTTCTTTCCGGAGACGACGCTCACAACGCGCTTGCTGCTTTCGAGAAACAATTTCGCCCCGATTTACGTTAATTCTCAAAAATCGCTCGTTTGTTACAACCTTTTTGTGTAACTTTGTGCCCAAAATGCAAAACAACATTTATATCGTATGAAGAAATTTCAGATTTTCCTGATGGCAGCCGCATCTGCAGCCGTGCTGACATCGTGCGGCAAGCTCGGTAACCTGAGCGCCGACAATTTCAAAGTGACACCCACACCGCTGGAAGCAGTGGGCAATCAGGTGCCCGCAACCATCAACGGCACTTTCCCCCAGAAGTATATGAAGAAGAAGGCCGTGGTGACCGTGACACCCGTGCTGAAGTATGAAGGCGGCGAGGCCGTGGGCCAAAGCGCTACGTTCCAGGGCGAGAAGGTGGAAGGCAACGCCACCACCGTGCAGTATAAGGTGGGCGGAACGTACACGATGAAGAGCACCTTCGCCTACGCAGACCCCATGATTCAGAGCGAACTCTATGCCCGCTTCGACGCCAAGAAGGGCAAGAAGAAGGTGTCTATCCCCGAGGTGAAGATTGGCTACGGCGTGATAGCCACCAGCCAGCTGCTGAACCGCTGCAACATCACAGCCGCAACGGCTCCCGACGCCTATCAGCGCATCATCGAACAGAAGCAGGAGGCCAACATCAAGTTCCTCATCAACCAGGCCACACTCCGCAGCAGCGAACTGGGCTCGACGAGCGTGAAGGACCTGAGCAAGATACTGAAGGAAATTAATGACAACCAGGAGGAGCGCGCGCTGAACAGCATCGAAGTGAGCGCATACGCCAGCCCCGACGGTCGATACAGCCTGAACGAGAAACTGGCCGAGAAGCGACAGAACGTCAGCGCCGACTACATGAAGAAGGAACTGAAGAAACTGAAGATGAACGCCGACGTGGACACCAAGTTCACCGCCGAGGACTGGGAAGGCTTCCAGGAACTCATCTCGAAGAGCAACCTGCAGGACAAGGATGTCATTCTGCGCGTACTCTCCATGTATCAGGACCCCGAGGAGCGCGAGCAGCAAATCAGCAACATGAGCGCCGTATACACCGATATCAAGGAGGGCATCCTGCCCGAACTGCGCCGTGCACGCCTCATTGTGAAGTACGATGTCATCGGTCGCAGCGACGAGCAGATACTCGCTCAGTATAAACAAGACCCCTCGAAACTCAGCGTAGAAGAACTGCTCTACGGAGCCAACAAACTGGTGAGCACCGAGGAGGAGAAGACACAGTGGAACAACACAATTGCCAAGCAGTATCCCAGCGACTACCGTGCACTGAACAACCTGGCACAGCAGGCACTCACAAAGGGCGACCAGCAGACTGCAAAGACCCTGCTGGAGCAGGCTAAGAAGGTGAGCAGCAGTGCCAGCGAGGTGAACACCAACCTGGGACTCATCGCACTGAAGAACGGCGACATCGCAGCAGCCGAGACCTATCTGGCACAAGGCAGCGGCGCCGACACCTTCAAGGAAGTGATGGGCAACCTGAACATCGCCAAGGGTAACTACACACAGGCTGCTGCCGACCTGGCCAACACTAACACCAACAGCGCCGCCCTGGCTCAGATTCTGGCCAAGGACTATGCTCGCGCCAAGAACACACTGGCAAACATCAAGAACACCGACGCCACCACCGACTACCTGAAGGCCGTGCTGGCAGCACGCACCGGCGACGCCACGACACTGGCCAACAGCCTGAAGAGCGCCATCGCAAAGGACAGCTCGCTGGCTGACCGCGCTGCGAAGGACTTGGAGTTTGCAAGCTACGCAAACACCGTTAAGTCCCTCGTCAAGTAAGTGAGACGTCTCGCCTGTTATATAGCCCTACTGCTCGCCCTGCTCAGTTGCAGCAATCACCCCGGACAAGTACGTCTGAAGGGGAACTTTGCCCATCTTGAGCAGGGCGAGTTCTATATCTACAGCACCGACTACGGGCTGGACCGTGTCGACACGCTGAGCATCCAGAACGGAAGCTTCGTCTATACACTGCCACTCAACGGCGAGGCCACGCTTCACCTGCTCTACCCCAACTACTCGCACCTCGCCATCTTTGCCGAGTCGGGTAAAGACATCAAGATAGAAGGCGACGCGCGCAACCTGAGCGAAGTGAAAGTGAGCGGCACACCCGACAACGAGCTATACACACAGTTCCGCCGCGCCACACGCGAGATGAACCTTGCAGACACACGCAACGAGGCACGCCGGATGATAATGGAGCACGCAGACCGCGCCGTCAGCAAATACCTCTTCAAGGAATACTTCCTGCGCACAGACAGCGTACGCAACGAAGAGGTGCGCGCACTCTACGACACCCTCTGCCATGCACGTCCCGAAGACCTCGACCTGCATATGCTCTCGTCCGAGATACGCTCTCACGCTCTGCTCGCACCGGGTCAACCGCTGCCCAACTTCGAATGGGAAATGCAGCTGCTGAAGAAAGGCGAGCCCGTCGACACAATCGTCCGCAGCAAAGACTACGAGGGGAAATATCTGCTCATTGCCTTCTGGGCCGGATGGAAGAGCGGCTCACAGTCGGCCCACTACCGCTCACGACGGCTGCGTCGCGAGATGCGAGACTCGCTCCACATCCTCACCTATTCGCTCGACTACAACAAGAAACATATGCTGTTTACCGAGGAGCGCGACACCGTCAACTATCCGAACTATTGCGACTTTCTGTGCTGGGGCAGCCCCTATGTGCAGCAATGGGGCATACGCACACTGCCCTACTTCATCTTTGTAGGCCCAGACCAACGCATAATCGCCAGCGGAAACGAGTGGGTCACCGATATTGCTCCCAAAACGATTCCACTATGCTTGTAAAAGTCCTGAGCGCATGCCTGCAAGGTCTGCAGGCCACCCCTGTAACCATCGAGGTGAACTCCACCCGAGGCATACGTTTCGTTCTCGTAGGCCTGCCCGACAGTGCCGTCAAGGAGAGCCACGAGCGCATCATGGCTGCCATCGAGAACAGTGGATACCCCTTCCCCACACGTGCCATCACCATCAACCTTGCACCTGCCGACATACGCAAGGAGGGCTCGGGCTTCGACCTCCCACTTGCCATCGGCATACTGGCCACCGAAAACCATATCAACACGCAACTCCTCTCGCGCTACATGATGGTGGGCGAACTCAGCCTGGACGGCTCCGTCATGCCCATCAAGGGCGCACTGCCCATTGCCATCAAGGCACGCGAAATGGGATTCGAAGGACTCTTCGTACCTGAACAGAACGTGCGCGAAGCAGCTGTGGTGAATAATCTCAACGTCTACGGTGTGCGTCATTTCAATCAGGTGGTAGGACACCTCAACGGCATGGAGATTCTGGAGCCGACACACGTCGACACACGCGCCGAATTCTATGCACAGCAGGCCACTTTCGACTTCGATTTCTCGGACGTGAAGGGACAGGAACAGGTGAAACGCGCGCTCGAGATAGCTGCCGCCGGAGGACACAATCTGATTATGATCGGTCCGCCGGGAAGCGGAAAGAGCATGTTGGCCAAACGTCTGCCCGGCATCATGCCGCCGCTCACGCTGCAGGAGAGTCTCGAGACCACACAGATACACTCCGTGGCAGGCAATCTGCCGGCCGGATGCTCGCTCATCGCCCATCGCCCCTTCCGTGCGCCGCACCACACCATCTCTCCCGTGGCCCTCGTGGGCGGCGGTCAGAACGCACAACCCGGCGAGATAAGTCTGGCACACAACGGCGTGCTTTTTCTGGACGAGCTGCCCGAATTTCCCCGACAGGTGCTCGAAGTGATGCGCCAACCGCTCGAAGACCGGCAAATCAACATTTCGCGCGCAAAATACAGCATCAACTACCCCGCCTCGTTCATGTTCGTGGCTTCCATGAATCCCTGCCCCTGCGGCTATTTCGGAGACCCCACCCACCACTGCGTATGCACGCCGGGACAGGTGAGCCGATACCTTTCGAAAATCAGCGGTCCCCTGCTCGACCGCATCGACATCCACTGCGAGATACAGGCCGTGCCCTTCGCACAGCTCTCCCAGATGCAGCCCGGCGAACCATCGACAGCCATCCGCGAACGCGTCATACGGGCACGCAAGATACAAGAGGAGCGGTTCCGCAAGCATAAAGGCATCCACTGCAACGCGCAGATGACCGAGAAGATGCTTCACCAGTTTGCCGAGCCCGACGCGAAGAGCCTCGAAATGCTCCGCTCGGCCATGGAGCGCCTCTCACTCTCGGCCCGCGCATACAGCCGCATTCTGAAGGTGGCACGCACCATCGCCGACCTTGCCGGCAGCGAGCAGGTGGAAAGCACACACATCGCCGAAGCCATCGGATACCGCAGCCTCGACCGCGGAGATTGGGCTGAGCGAGGGGGATAAAGTCCTCCGTATCCAGAGAGCAAACCCTGCTTCTGGACTGACAATGGGTTTAACATAAAGCACGCCGCAAAACGCAGCGTGCTTTTTTGATAAACGCACCGTGGTGCGACGGGCGTCGCAGCACGGTGCGTTGCCTGTCGCACCACGGTGCGTCAGAGAGCGTTTACTTGTTCAGCGTCCAAGCGAACCCTTCCTTGGTGTCTTTCACCTCAAAACCGAGGGCTGCCAGTTGGTCGCGTATCTTGTCAGAGAGTGCCCAGTTTTTCTCGGCCTTGGCCTGCTGGCGCTGCTCGAGGAGCATATCCACTACGGCACCGAAGGCCTCCTCGCGTGCCTTGTTGCTTGTACCGCTCTCTTCGGCCAGGCCCAGTATGTCGAAGGCAAAGGTGTGGAAGACGTCGATAAACGCCTGCGCCACCTCGGCGGTGATGCTGGCCTTTTTGTCGGTGAGGGTGTTGATGAGACGGCATGCGTCGAAGAGGTTGCTGATGACGATGGGCGAATTGAGGTCGTCGTTCATGGCCTCGTAGCATTTCTCGCGGAGCTGGTCCACCTCGCGCATCTCCACCTGAGGCTGCCCCTTCACTTTCTGTCCTTCGGAGAGGCGTTTCAGACTCTTCCATCCCTCCAGAAGTCGCTGCAGACCTTTCTCGGCGGCCTGCAGTGCATCGTTGCCGAAATCGACGGTGGAGCGGTAGTGGGCCTGCAGGATGAAGAAGCGGATGGTCATGGGCGAGTAGGGCTGGGTGAGTTTCTCGTGGTCGCCGCTGAAGAACTGGGGCAGGGTGATGAAGTTGTTGTACGACTTGCCCATCTTCTTACCCTCGATGGTTATCATGTTGTTGTGCATCCAGTAGCGCACCATCTGCTTGCCCTGCGCAGCCACGGCCTGTGCAATCTCACACTCGTGGTGAGGGAAGATGAGGTCCATGCCGCCGCCGTGGATGTCGAACTGGGAGCCGAGGTATTTGCGTCCCATGGCCGTACACTCGCAGTGCCATCCGGGGAAGCCTTCGCTCCACGGGCTGGGCCAGCGCATGATGTGCTCGGGCTGTGCTTTCTTCCACAGAGCGAAGTCGGCCTGACGACGTTTCTCACCCACTCCGTCCAGTTCGCGCGAGGCATCTTTCACCTCCTCCAGGTTGCGCCCCGAGAGGATGCCGTAGTGGTGGTCCTTGTCGTATGTCTCCACATCGAAATAGACCGAACCGTTGCTCACGTAGGCGTAGCCGCTGTCGAGTATCTCCTGTACGAGCTGCTGCTGTTCGATGATATGTCCGGTGGCATGTGGCTCGATGCTGGGCGGCAGACAGTTGAGGGCCGACATGGCTTCGTGGAAGCGGTTGGTGTAGTATTGGGCCACTTCCATGGGCTCCAGCTGCTCCAGACGCGCTTTCTTGGCTATCTTGTCCTCACCCTCGTCGGCATCGTGTTCCAGATGGCCCACGTCGGTGATGTTTCGCACGTAGCGCACCTTGTAGCCGATGTGCTGCAGGTAGCGGAAGAGGAGGTCGAACGTGATGGCGGGACGGGCATGACCCAGATGAGCGTCACCATAGACGGTGGGACCGCATACATACATGCCCACTCTGCCCTCGTGCAAGGGACGGAAGAGTTCCTTGCGGCGTGTGAGCGTGTTATAGATAAAAAGCACTTGTTCCATAATACTTAAAGATTTACGACCGCAAAATTACATAAAATATCACAAACAGCCGCGCACTTGCAGCCACATTTGCACCGAATGTAACATAAATTGGGTATGTGAACCCGAATCGAAATGAACGATTAGGGGAAAACGAAAGAAGCCCGTCGGCACACGATGCCGGCGGGCTTCTGCATATTCATCTCCCCTGTAGGGGAAAAGGGGATTTACTTACTTAACAAGCACTTTCTTGCCGTTGATGATGTTCACACCCTTCTGGGCCTTCTCAACACGTACACCACCGATGGTGTAGATGGTGTTGTCGCCATCAACCTCAACATTCTTGATGCCCACTTCCTTGTTCTGACCAACGATGAAGTTGGCAGCGCTGTTGGAAGGAGTAACGGTGATGTTGTCGGTCTCGGAGAGCAGGCCAGGCACTACGTAACGTCTCAGAGCGCTGGCGTTATTTCCGGTCGACCTGGATGTGGTCCAGATGTTGTTAGCATAGTCGAATGCAAGACCGGTGATCTGGCTCTCGGGAGTGCTGAAGTTTGCACGACCCTGCAGCGTGATCAGACCGAAGTCGTTGGGCGTATAGTCAACCTTGTAGATGGTCACGGTGTTGTTGCCAGTGGGTATTGCAATCCAAGAGCCGTCAGCCGAGATGGCCATACCTGCAGCAGGCTGTGCACGGTTCGTGTTGCTGTAGTCCACGACGCCCTCGCTGTTGAAGTGCTTCAGAGCGGGCTCATCTTCGTTCGGGTTGCTGCGATACTGGATGTACCAGAGACCACCCTGACGGTCGGTAACCACGTTCACGGGACCAGGAGCAACAGTCCAATGAGTGGAGTCGAGAGGCTCGTAAACGCTGCTGGGAACAGTGTTCCATGCGGTCTTGGTGCCCAGATTGAAGGTGTGAGCGTAGTAGTGCTCAACATCCTCGCCTGCGAAGCCAACAGCATCGGTCGAGAGGGTATAGAGCTTCAGGTTGTCACCTGCGCCCTCTACGTCGAAGGAAACTACCATACCAATCTGCATGTCGTCGCCAATATAGGTAACGCCGTCCTCCTCGTTGAGTGTACCGCCGGTGAAGACGGGAGTCCAAGGAGCATTCAGGTCTTCGAGGTTAGCCTCAACAATCGGACTGTTGGTGTTGCCACCCATGCGGCCGATGAAGAGACGTCCGTCCTCGCTGATGCGGATGGCCTTAGGCTCGAGGCCAGCCCATTCCTCGGTGCTGAGCGGGCTTGCAGAATTGAAGGTCAAGCCACCGGTGAAGCCGGCAATGCCGTCGGAAGCGGTGATAATCTCGTTCTGCGGAGTGAAGGCATAAACACCCTCGTTGCCCTCGCGCTCGTCGGAGACGAAGCCGTAATTATCGGGATGAGCAGCAGACTCAGATACGAATGCCGTACCGAAGGTGCTCGACTCGGGCAGGTTGTTGATGGCGATGCCGTAAGGAGCATAGAAGCTCTGAGCTTCGCCCACCGTAGCGTTCTGGAGTACGCCAATCGACTCGACAGATACCTTGAAGGTAATCTCGGTGCCTGCCTCGCCCAGCTTGCTGTTCTCCACATTCACGCTGTGGTCACCCTGTACCAGCTGGTCGCCTGCCAGTTCCTCGGTGTAGACGAGTGTCTCGCCTGCATAGAAGTCAATCTTGGCAGCCTTGGCCGGAGAGTTCAGCGTGTAGAGAATAGTTGCCTGGTTCTCGTCGGAAGCGCTCTTCACGTCGTATGCGTACGAGTTGAGCTCGATGACGGGAACGTCGTTGGAGTATTCACCACCATAGTAATATACGGTGCCACCGTTGAAGAGGCGAGGCAGTGAGTCGGTACCCAGCGTCTGGAACCATACGGGGTTCTCGCTGCTGTTGCCGTTCAGGGCATAGGTCATCTGACCGGTCAGAGCGATGTCGTCGGTGATTTGAGTACCCTGCTTACCATTCTTCGTGTAGTTGCCGGAAGTGGTGGTGTCATCGTTACGATAGAAGTAGTGGTCTTCGTTGTCGATACCGGTAACCTCTGCTGTTGCCCAGGTGTTCTTGATGGTAGCCTTCGAGCCGCCGGTCCATCCGGAGATGGCAGCACTCTCACGTCCACCGATTATGACACCAGAAACATAGCAGTTCGAGATGTTATACGTTGAGTTGTTGCTCTTGTTACATCCGATGATACCAGCTGCGTTCTGCTCGCTACCCCTGATGGTTGCCTCAACACCTACTTGTTCGATGTTCACGGTAACCTCGGAGTCTGTACCGCCGACAAGTCCTACGAAGGCCGCACCGGAGATGGTACATGTCTTGTCGAGGATGAAGTTCTTGATGGTACAGTTACCAACCTGTCCGAACAGGCCGGTAAAGTCACCACCCTCAATAGAGAGGTTGCTGATGGTATGTCCCTGTCCGTCGAATGTACCTGCATAACGATGACTGGGATCACCGATGCTGTTGAATGCGATGTCGGACATGTCAATGTCGTTGAGAAGATTAGCGCTTGCCGAAACATCCGTAGTTCTTACATACGTACCGAAGAATACCATGTGGTATCTATCCTTGATCTGGAATACACCGTTCTCGTCCTGCTCGGGGAAGAACTCCATGTAGGGAGCCAGAGCTTCTGCGTTCAGAGCCTCCTCGGTGCTGTAATTACCATCGGTGTAGGCATCCCATACATCGTAGTAAGCCGATTCCACGCCATCAATCTGGTCTGCGTCCAGAAGGTCACGAACCTGGTCAACCAATGCATAGAGTGTCTCGGCCTTGTCAAGCATGCTGATGTATGCATGTTTGTTGTCGTAAACCTCTTCGAAGAGCTGAGATATCTTACCGATGATCTCCAGTTTCTCTGCGTTGTCGGTAGCCTGTTCTGCCTGCTGAGAGAGGTCAGCCAGCTGAGCACGGAGTTCGTTGCTGAAGTTAGGATAGGTCTTGTAGGATGTATCGAAGGTAGGCTCATACTCGAGCAGTGTATTGATACGATCCACCTGACCGTTCAGCACGAGGTCAAGTCCGTCAGCCACAGGTTCGTCGTCAATCTCGCCCAGATAGAAGAGTTTGGCGTTGGCAAAGCCCGTCCAGTCGTTGCTGGAGTAGCTGTAGCGGTTCTTGACACCTACGGTAAGTGTACCGTCGGTCACCTCCACAGCGACGTAGTTCTTTGCACGGTCGGCTGCTGCTGCGATGGCGATGGAGAGAATACCCTGAGGAATGAAGGCAATGGTGTCAACATCAAATTCGTCTTTCACGGGGATATCGGAGACCTCGCCCTTGATGTTTGCGTTCACACCATCGATGGCATCTTCCTTGGCGATGCGAGCCTCATAGCCCGTCATGATGTAGTTGATGTTATCGTTCAGATAGATGGATGCGCTGTAGTTGGAAGAACGCGGGTCGCCTGTACCATTGCTGGGACGTGCAGCTGCGTTCATCTGCAGCAGATAGATACCATCCTTCAGGCCCGTGACGGTCTGGTGCATGTCGAAGGGACTTGTAGCCCAACTTTCTGCACCCGAAACTCTACCGGCTGCTACGTTGTAGGTATTGCGGCCAGAGCCCAGTTTGCCTTCCCATCCTGTCTCGAAGCTTTGTTCGAAGTTCGGGTTGACAAGCAGTGTGGTGATATCGCTACCTGGGATGTATCCATACTTAAGGGCCTGAGCACGGAGTTCCTCCATGAAGGCGAGCTCAGCAGTAATTTCCTCTGCCGAGAGTGTACGTTCGTCGATGACATAATAGTACATACCGTTGGGGAACTGATCGCTGGGACCGTCGTAATCCGAGAAGTACTCCTCGAGAATATCGCGGAAGTCGCCTTCGAAGTCGTCGCGCTCTTCCAGTTCGGTCATGATTTCCTCACCGCGTTTCACGTACTTGTCGTATGCTGCAGCACAATCCTCGAGCGGTTTCTTCTGCTTGAAGAGTTCATCCACTGCGAGAGCCAGCTCGTGAGTTTCCTCAATGTCTGCGAGGACTTCGATGGCTTCACGATACTGGTCGATGAGCTCCTGCTGAACATAGATGTCGTCACGGTCGAGGTATGCAGCTTCGCCGAGCATGTAGTTCTGACGTGCCTGCTCCAGCGACGACTGGTCGTAGATGGAGCCAACCTCACCGTTGTACTTATAAACGACACCGTGGGTGGGGAATGTCTCGGGATGTTCGTCAAGCGAGATGGTCTGATACCAAACGGGTTCAATCCACTGTTCGCTGTTCAGCTTCCATGCCAGTTCGCCGTTCAGAAGCTCATCGGTGGTGCGTCTGCGAATCTGGGTACTCGAATTTGCAGCGAACACATCTGTATCGTCTTCGCTATCCTTGCCTGACATCTTGTGGCCCTGATCTCCGTAGAGAGCATAGTTGTTGACGTCGTGTGTTTCGTTCAAGGTAGGACGGAAGAGGTACATCGAAGTGTTTTCGATACCAGTCACTTCGCTTGTCGACCAGCAGTTGCTCACCGTTGCGTTGCCGCCAACCCATCCAGAGAGGGCACCGTTTTCCTTCGGGCCGTCAACATTTCCAGTTACGTAGCAATTGGACATCAGGATCGTTGCCGTGTTGTTCATACAGCATCCGATGATACCGCCGGCGTTAGCGCCGTTCATACTCTTCACGTATCCCTCGTTACCCAGGTTGCGCAGTGTCACTGTGCCGCCGGCAGGTGTCGAGAAGCCAATGAGACCTACATATCCGTCGCCGATGATGGAGCAGGTGTTGTCCAGTTTCAGGTTCTCAACGATGGCAGGTCCGGCGATGGAGCCAACGAGACCCACGCCCTTGAGTGCATTCTCAATCTTGAGGTTCGAGATGGTGTGGAACTGTCCGTTGAGGTGTCCGGTGAACGGAGCCTTCTCTTCACGTGCGATGGAGGTGAAGTACTGGTTGTATTCCTCCATGTCGATGTCGGCTGTCAGCGCTGCTTTTGCAGCGGTCTCCAGTCTGTCGGTTACGATGTGACCGAAGGCGGCCAGTTCACGTCCGTTGGAGATCTGGTAAACGCTGTCAGCATCCATCGTCAACTGATAGTCCATGTCGAATGTCGAGCAGACGTCGCAGAAGCCATCGTGGAACTGGTGATCGGGAATCACCACCGTCTGCGGGGTGTTGGTGTAGTTCACGTCGCCCAGAGGCAGGCCGTCGCAGCGATAGCCACCCGTGGGTTGAGCATATACCTGACTACGTGTGGGGAACGGCAGGGGGAACTCGTCCTCGCCAATGTTCTGTGTCCACAGTACACTGCTCGAGTTCTTGTTCAGCATGAAAGCCAGCGCACCGGAACGAATGTCGTCCTCGGTAATCTGGACTGCACCGCCGGGCACTTTGCCGAAGGGATTCAGATAGTATGAGTTCTCGTGGCGGAACGATGTATTGTTACGCGAGAACGTATCGCTGTTGTCGTCTTCTACCACAGCCATCACACCTATCTGGGCACAGTTGGTGGCATGCACCACACCGTTGGCCCATCCTACGAGACCGCCGCAGTTGGTGGTGTTCTCGCTGACGATGCTACCGGTGAAGATACAGTTCTCCATCCAGCACTCGCTGTCGCTCACGCCGATGATACCGCCGTGGGTACCGTCGCCGGAGTGGGTTGAGTTGATGTCGATGGTGCTCACCACGTTCGTGAGGTGGGCGTTACGTCCGCCCTCGGAACGGGTGTGGCTGGTGATGGCACCGGCAAACTGTCCTGCGGTGCTAATGTTACCAGCGATGATGATGTTGGAGACATTACCGGCGCAGTGGGGGATGATGGAGGTTGCGGGGCTTTCCGGTGTGAGGTTGATGGTCAGTGTGTGATACTGTCCGTCGAGATCGCCACGGAACTTGTAGGTGCTGTTGTCCTCGCATATCAGCCAGTGGTCGTAGCCGGTGAAGTCGATGTCGTTGTCGAGTTTCACAGCTATCATACAGTTTCCGAGCGCAAAGAGTTCGGCCAGATACATCATGTCGTCGCCGCTCTTCACGTGATACCAACCTTCAGCGTCGCGGGGCAGGTAGTTGGGAACCAGATATCCGGGCTTGAGGGTGATGTTCACGTTGCCGCTGTAGATGGACTCGCAAGCGGTACAGCTACCTGCCTCCAGCGTGTGCTTGGTGGGCGTACCGCCGGCAGGTGCGTTGCTGTATGCAGCGTCCTCGGCTTCGGTGGTACCGTCGCAATCGGTGTCAACCGAGCAATAAACCTGGCTGCGTGTCTTGAAGGGGACGGGATAGTCGTCCTCGCCAATGTTCTGCGTCCACTGGATGTCGCTCTGGTCGTTGTTCAGGATGAAGCAGATTTTACCGCTCTTCAGTTCGTCCTCCGTCACAGCGATGCCGCGGTCGGTCTTACCGAAGGTCTGGTCAACACAGTAGAAGTTGTTGTAGGCCTTGCGGATGTTGCCCGGGTTACGGGCGATGGTACCGCAGTCGTTGAGGTCCTTCAGGTTGAAATCGGCAATAACCAAGCAGTTCTCCACCACGGAACGGTCCGAAGTCCAACCGATGACGCCGCCGCAGTTGTTAGAGCCGGGGCCATTGATGGTGAACTTGATGAGGTTGTTGGCAATCACCGATCCGTTCATCGAGCGTCCGCAGATACCGCCGTGGGTGGCATCGCCGGAGATGTTGCTGTTGACCGTGAGGTCCACGAAGCAGTTGGTGATGGTACCGTAGTTGTCACCGGCAATACCGGCAGCAAACTTGTACTCGGTGGTGATGGTACCCTTTACGCAAAGGTTCTTCACCTGTCCGAGGCGACCTACAAACTTGAAAAGGGACTGATAGTCGCCCTTACCCAGCATGTTGATCGTGATGGTGTGTCCCTGACCGTCGAAGCAACCCATGTAGTCGTGCCCGTCCGTACCGATCATGGTGCTTTCCGTACCATAGTCGATGTCGGCCGTCAGGACCGCATTGGCATACATCGCGTCGGTTTCACTGCTGTTCACCAGTTCGGCAAAGGCCTTGAGGTCTTCTGCCGAACCAATCTGCACAGGTACGCCGTTGTTGTAACCGACGGCCATTGCAACTGTGCTCACCAGCAACATAATTGCCGTGAGACACGAGTTCAGTAGATACTTTCTCATACGATTGTTTAAGAATAAAGATGTTAGTAAATAGGGTTATTTTGTTTTCTTGTCTGGTTCAGTTTTTGCAACCTGTTTCCGCTGAAACGGCCTGCTTATTACGCAAAGGTAGGGCTTTTGAGCGAAGCCGCAAAATAATTTATCAACTTTTTTAATGAAGATTAAACTTTTCGAATCAATAAAAAGAAAAAAGTCCTCAAAAGAGGCGCTATATATATAATTATAATAAGGTATAGGGCGATTTTTTGCATCAAGTCGAAAAAAGTGTTTCATTAAAGGAGTCCAAATGGCTGTAGAGAACCGCAAACGAGACATCTCGCGGGCAGCAGGCGAAGGAAAGGATGGGGAAATGGCAGTAGGATATGTTTACACTTTTCGGCGCGCCGTTTTCAGCAGGACTTCTCCGCAGCCGTCACAGCACGTTGCACAGGAAAACGCAACACGGTGCGACAGCCGTCGCAGCACGGTGCGTTTCTGTCTGAAGCACGTTCCTTGCGAAATTTCGGGGCAGCAGCAAGGAAAACGAAGAAAAATCGATTGTTGAAAATCAAGCGGTTACAATCCCATCATTTCGCACACCTCACCACGTCGCAGCCAAGCACATCCATTCTCACACTTGCTCACACACCTTTTCGGCGCCCCCTGCCGTACCACGAGTGGCCGCGCATGACTATTCCATGACACTCACATCGTCAAGAGCGCGATGCATATCTGGATGAATTAAACCCGAATGGGGCATTAGGGATAAAGATTTTGCAAGCATGATCTGTGCTTTCGCTGCCCGAAAATTTGTGTTTTTTCTCACTTATTCGTAACTTTGCAGGCGATATTGACACGCTTACACACGAATGAGCACTACGAATCCCCAGCTTCTGCTGCGACAATCCATCGAAGCATTGTCGACAACAGACTCGCTCTATGGCCTTTGCCACGAATGCGATGACGGTTCTCCCCTACCCTCCGGCCCTGCACTGGCCGAGATTGTCGACCTGTGCCGTGCCCTCCTCTTCCCGGGTTTTTATGGAAACTCCACACTGAGCAGCCATACGCTGCCCTACCACATCGGCATCGGTGTGGAACGCCTCCACAACCTGCTGACGGGACAGATTAAAGCAGCTCAAGGTACCGTCACCTCGGAACAGGACGACGCAAGCGAGCTGGCTGCCACGTTCATCTCCAAACTGCCGTCGCTGCGCGCCATACTGGCCACCGACGTAGAGGCAGCCTACAACGGCGACCCTGCGGCACTCTCGTACGGCGAGATCATCAGCTGCTATCCCGTCATCAAAGCTGTCACCAACTATCGCATCGCCCACGAGCTGCTGCTGCTGGGCGTGCCCCTCATACCACGCATCATCACCGAGATGGCCCACAGCGAAACGGGCATCGACATACACCCGGCAGCCGTCATAGGCTCGCACTTCACCATAGACCACGGTACGGGCGTCGTGATTGGTGCCACATGCATCATCGGCAACAACGTGAAACTCTATCAGGGCGTGACGCTGGGCGCCAAGAGCTTCCCCCTCGACGAAGAGGGACACCCTATCAAAGGCATACCGCGCCACCCGATACTGGAAGACAACGTCATCGTGTATAGCAACGCCACCGTGCTGGGACGCATCACCATCGGGAAAGATACCGTCATCGGCGGCAACGTGTGGGTGACCGAAAGTACCCAACCGGGCGAACAAATCCTGCAAGGAAAGAAAATAAAAAGCATGGCCAAGGAATCCATCGTAAAACCAGAAGACTATGGCGGACTTTGAGATGATAGCCAAGACCTTCCAAGGACTGGAAGAGGTGTTGGCACAAGAACTGAGAGAACTGGGAGCCGACAACGTGAAGACGGGCCACCGCATGGTGTCGTTCACCGGCAACCAGGAGATGCTCTACCGCGCCAACTTCAGTCTGCGCACAGCCATACGCATACTGAAACCCATCAAACACTTCCGCGCCACTACGGCCGACGAAGTGTACGACGCCGTGAAGCAGATAGACTGGGAACCCTATCTGACGCTCGATACCACCTTCGCCGTGGACAGCGTGGTGTATAGCACCGAGTTCCGCCACAGCAAATTCGTGGCATACAAGGTGAAGGACGCCATCGTGGACCAATTCCGCGAGCGCACGGGACAGCGCCCCAACATACGCATTACCAACCCCGACATGCAACTGAACATCCACGTGGCGGAGTATGACTGCACCCTCAGTCTGGACAGCAGCGGCGAGAGCCTGCACCGACGCGGCTACCGTCAGGAAAGCGTAGAGGCTCCGCTGAACGAAGTGCTGGCCGCAGGCATCATCCTGCAGACGGGATGGCACGGCGAATGCGACTTCATCGACCCGATGTGCGGCAGCGGAACACTGCCCATCGAGGCAGCCCTGATAGCCCGCGGCATATCGCCCGGCGTCTATCGCAAGGAGTATGCCTTCGAGAAGTGGCCCGACTTCGACCGCGAACTCTTCAACAAGATATATGACGACGACTCGAAAGAACGCCCCTTCGAGCACCACATCTACGGATACGACATCAACCGCGTGGCAGTGGCAATAGCCCAGCGCAACGTGAAGGCGGCCGGACTGAGTCAGGAGATAACCATCGAACAGCGCGACATAGCCGACTTCACACAACCGGCCGAGAAGAGCATCATGGTGACCAACCCGCCCTACGGCGAACGCATCACGTCGCCCGACCTGCTGGGACTCTACCGGACCATCGGTGAAAGACTGAAACATCAATTCCAAGGCAACGAGGCATGGGTGCTGAGCTATCGGGAGGAGTGCTTCGACAAGATTGGACTGAAATCCTCGCTGCGCACCCCACTCTACAATGGCTCACTCGAATGCGAACTGAGAAAGTATCAACTCTTCAGCGGCAAATTCAATGAGATGCGCGCCGAAGGAGGCGACATAAAAACCGACCACGAACGCCGACTGATGGCCGACCACAAGCGCTTCAAGCAGCACCGCGAGTTCCGCCAACGCCTGGACGACGACCCCGAAGAGAGAACACGCGACCGACGCGACGAACGCAAAAACAAGTATGGCCGACGTGGTGACGAGCGCGACGAGCGCAACGACCGACGCCCATCGGGCCGCAATCCCTTTGCGCCCAAGAGAGACGAGCGGCACGAAGGCGGACACAAGGACAAAAACCGATACACGAACGACAAACGTGGAACGAAGAAAAAGTGGAGAGACAGCGATGAGGAAGATTAAACTGATAGCCACCATGCTCATGGCATCCACCACACTATCGGCACAGAAGAGCTTCACGCTGAACGACTTGCTCGGCGGTGGAGACTCGTACTGGCAGCTGCAACCCGAGAACCGCTACACACAATGGTGGGGCAACACGGCACTCGAGACCACACCGGACGAAGTGAAAGAACTGCTCACAGGCAAGACGCTCTGCACCACAGAACAGCTGAACGAATGGATTGGCGAGAAAGTTGTGCGCAATGCCCACAACCTGTCGTTTCCCTATGCGCAGGAGCCACTCGCACTTTTTCTCACTCGAGATAAACGGATGCTTATCGACATCAAGAATCACCGTATGGCATGGAGCCAACCCATTCCTTCGGGAGGACGTAACCAAGACTGGAGCCCACAAAGCCGACATCTGGCATACACCGTAAAAGGCAACCTCTTTGTGATGACCTCCGACGGAGAAACACTGCAGGTAAGCACAGACGGCAGCACGGACGACAGCGAGGACATCGTGTACGGACAAAGTGTTCACCGCGATGAGTTCGGCATCAGCAAAGGTACATTCTGGAGCCCTGACGGAAAGATGCTCGCATTCTATCGCATGGACCAGAGCATGGTGCCCAGCTACCCACAAGTGGACCTGACACAACGCATCGCCACGACCTACACCGACCACTACCCCATGGCTGGCGAGACAAGCCATCAGGTAAAAGTGGGCATCTTCCACGTGGACACCAGACAGACCGTGTGGCTCGACCTGGCTGGCGAAGCTGAAGACTATCATACGAATCTCTCGTGGGCTCCCGATGGAAAGACACTCTACATATTCGAACTGAACCGCGCACAGAAGCACATGCGTCTCTTCGCATACGACACATCCACCGGAAAACGAAGCGACAAGCCCATCATCGAGGAGAAACATCCCAAGTACGTGGAGCCGATGCACGGTCTGCGCTTCCTGCCATGGGACGCAACGAAAGCCATCATGCAATCGCGACGCGACAACTGGAATCATCTCTATCTCGTGGACTTCTCGAAAAACATGTACCCCGAGCTTCGCGAGGCAGAGGGAGGTGGTCAGGTGGCCGATGGAGTGAAGGTGGCATGCCTGACGCCAGGCCGCTTCGAAGTGCAGGAGCTTATCGGTTTCAACGAGAAGACACGCAGCATCATATACCGCAGCAACGAGAGCGACCCGCGCCGCAGTTGCCTGTACAGCGTGAACATCAAGTCGGGAAAGAAAAGCCTCATCGGCGATGAAGACGGTGTGCACCAGGCCACGTTGAGCAGTGACGGCACACAACTCATCGACCGATACAGCAGCCCCACCGTACCGCGCAGCATCAACCTCTGCAACACGTCCACAGGGAAAGGACAAAACATACTGACGGCCAACGACCCCTGGCAGGAGAAAGGCTTCAACATTCCTGAAATAACCAGCGGCAGCATCAAGGCCGCCGACGGTACAACGGACCTCTACTATCGCATGGTGAAGCCCATCGGCTTCGATGCGCAGAAGCGGTATCCTGCAGTGGTGTATGTCTATGGCGGGCCTCATGCCCACAACGTTGATGCCCGATGGCACTGGGCACTGCGCGGCTGGGAAGCCTATATGGCACAGCTGGGATATGTAGTCTTTGTACTGGACAACCGAGGCAGCGAGTGGCGCGGACTTACGTTCGAGCAGACAACCTACAAGCATCTGGGTGTCGTGGAGATGCAAGACCAGCTGGAGGGCGTCAAGTTCCTGAAAAGTCTGCCCTACATCGACAGCGAACGTCTCGGCGTGCATGGCTGGAGCTTTGGCGGCTTCATGACCACCAGCCTAATGTGCACTTATCCCGACGTCTTCAAGGTGGGTGTGGCAGGCGGACCCGTCATCGACTGGAAGTATTACGAGGTGATGTACGGCGAGCGCTACATGAGTACACCACAAGAGAATCCCGATGGATACACATCCACCAGTCTGCTGGGCAAGGCTGCCAACCTGAAGGGACATCTTCAGGTAATATACGGATACAACGACCCCACCTGCGTGCCGCAGCACACGCTCTCTTTCATGCGAGCCTGCATCGATGCCGGCACACAACCCGACCTCTTTACATACCCCGGCGACGGCCACAACATGGGCGGACGCGACCAGATTCATCTGCATGAACGAATTACACAATATTTTGAAAACTTCTTAAAATAACGATTATGGGTTCCTGGGACGACAATTGGATGATTATGTATACGATGGTGATGCAATTCATGGAAACAAAGAAACAACGTCCATCGAAGCATCGTCAGGAAGACAGTCAGATGTTCAACTGGCTGAAGAACAACAAAAAGCTGTATAAGAAAGGAATGCTCAGAGAAGACAGAGTAGAACTCTTCGAGCAGTTGCTGGCTATGACAGAACGCGTGCAACGCGTGAATCAATTTCTTTACGTTGACGATGAGAAAGTGAAGGAGGTCGATCAGCTCAAGCCCACCGCTGCATATGAAATTCCTCCCAAGGCGGCTCCCATCAAGAAGACGTACAAGAAGAAAAGAACTCTCCCGAAGAAGAAGAAAGTTCCACAATATGTATCCGTATTCAGAAGAAAAGATAAGGTAAGAATGGAAAAAGTACTGCTGTTAGGTAGTGGCGGACGCGAACATGCTCTCGCCTGGAAGATTAAGCAAAGCCCCAGAGTCAAAGAGCTGTTCATCGCGCCCGGAAATGCGGGCACGAGCAAGTTGGGCACAAATATACCCATCAAGGCCGACGATTTCGAAGGTATCCGCAGATTGGTACTCGAGAAAGACATTCAGATGGTAGTCGTGGGACCCGAGGACCCGCTGGTGAAGGGTATATACGATTACTTCCAGGCCGACCCCGACCTGCACGACATTCCCGTCATCGGCCCCAGCAAGGAGGGCGCACAACTGGAGGGCAGCAAGGATTTTGCCAAAGGTTTCATGCAGCGTCACGGCATTCCCACAGCGGCCTACAAGACATTTACACGCGAGACTCTCGAAGAGGGAAAAGCCTTCCTGCGCACACTCAAGGCACCTTATGTGCTGAAGGCCGACGGACTCTGCGCAGGCAAGGGCGTGCTGATACTTCCCACGCTTGAAGAAGCCGAGCGCGAACTCGGGAATATGCTCGGAGGAATGTTTGGCGAGGCCAGCAGCAGCGTCCTCATCGAGGAATTCCTGAGCGGCATCGAGTGCTCCGTATTTGTGCTCACCGACGGTCGCGACTACGTCATTCTGCCCGAGGCAAAAGACTACAAGCGCATCGGCGAGGGCGACACAGGTCCCAACACGGGCGGCATGGGCAGCATCAGCCCCGTGCCATTTGCCACCGAAGAATGGATGAGCAAGGTGGAACAGCGCATCATACGCCCCACCGTGGACGGCCTGGTCACCGAAGGCATCGACTACAAGGGTTTCATCTTCTTCGGGCTCATCAACGTCGACGGAGAACCGAAGGTCATCGAGTATAACGTACGTATGGGCGACCCCGAGACGGAGAGCGTGATGCTGCGCATCAAGAGCGACCTGATGGATCTGTTCGAGGGTGTTGCCACAAAGACGCTGAAACGGCGCAAAATCGAAATCGACCCGCGCAGTGCCGTCAGCATCATGCTGGTGAGCGGCGGATATCCGGGCCACTACGAGAAGGGCTATACCGTCTATGGACTTGAACATGTGAGGGGAAGCATTGTCTTCCATGCCGGAACGATACTGTCCGAAGACCGGGTGCTCACCAACGGCGGCCGTGTACTGGCCATCAGCAGTTACGGAGCCGACAATACCATCGCCCTCAGAAAGAGTTTCCGCGAGGCGCAGAAAATCATCTTCGAGGGAAGATATTTCCGACGCGACATCGGGCTCGATTTGTCACAGGAATAAGGGGGTTCAGGTCAAGAGCCTGGGCACTGAGTACAAACCATAAAGTCTAAAACCGCAGCCTATTGTCCGCCACTCAGCGTTCCCGTTTCCAGTATCGCGTGACCACCGGCCGTCTCACGCTGCCAGTATGTATCGCGTTGTCTGCGCTGCTGTGGTGGCTCCACGAGGGACCGCAGCCGCTTGCAGTTGCAGGGTGGGGCGTATGTCTGCTCACCACATTCTTGCTGGCCGAGACGGACAACACCCAGCAACTCATACGTGTGCGTTCCCAGATGGTGTGCTCCACCTGGCTCTTCACGGCTGCGTGTGCGTCTGCCCTCCATCCGGCCATTGAGGTGCAGCTGCCGGCTGCCGCGCTGGCAGCGAGCCACCTGTTGCTGCTGCAGTGCTATCAGCGCACGGAGCCTGTGGCGCAGGTCTTTCACAGTTTCCTTCTGCTCAGCGTGGGCAGTCTGTTCTTCACACCGATGCTCCTGCTTACGTTCCCCATGCTGTGCTATCTGTGGCGGCTGATGTTGGTGCGTTCGTGGCGTACGTTCTGGGCCGCAATGGTCGGTCTGGCGCTGCCCTACATAGGTGTAGGCGGCTGGTGTCTGGTTACGAAAGATTTCAGCTGGATTCTGACACAGATTGAACCCTTGAGCCGTTTGCCGCAACTCGAACTCACGGCCTACGAGGGTTTGCCCGCCCATGCGCTCATTCCCTATGTTCTCCTCGTGCTGCTCACGTTCATGGGCATGCTGCACCACCTCACCAACTCGTTTGCCGACAAGATACGTGTGCGCCTCATGCTGAGGGTCTTCATCTTCCAGTCGTTCTTCCTGTTGCTGATGCCCGTCGCCTGGCCCCAGAGCCTGCCCACACTCACCGCCATGCTGCTGGTGAGCGGCGCACCGCTGATAGCCCATTTCTTCAGCCTCACCAATTCGCGCGCCACCAACGTGCTCTTCATCATCACCATAGCGATTCTCCTGCTCGTGACGTGCCTGCCGTTCGTTCCGCTGCTGTGGGAATGACGAAGGCTGTTTCATGTGCTGCCGAAAAGAGGTTTTCAACGCACCGTGGTGCGACAGGCAACGCAACGTGCTGCGACAGCCTTCGCAACGTGGTGCGACAGACGACGCAACGCAGTGCTGTTTCGGAGGCACTCTGAGGCACCCCTTCCGACGGCGGACACGAACGGTCTGCATGCGCCTATTTTCAACGTTCAGAGAAATTCTTGAATAAACATTAGTTTATTCCATCGATTTTGAGTATTTTTGCACCGCATTTTGCGCGTAAATAAAACCAATAAGCTAAAATAAGACAATGAAACAATTCAGACTGGTTGACAACGTGATGGGCTGGCTTACGTTTGCCATCGCGGCGGTCGTGTATTGCTGCACGATAGAGCCCACGGCAAGCTTCTGGGACTGCCCCGAGTTCATAACCACGGCCTACAAGCTGGAGGTGGGGCATCCGCCTGGGGCACCGTTCTTCATGCTGACGGGCAATCTGTTCACGCAATTTGTGAGCGACCCCGCGCTGGTGGCCAAGATGGTGAACATGATGAGCGCACTGTTCAGTGCGGCGTGCATCATGTTCCTCTTCTGGAGCATCAGCCATCTGACCCGCAAACTGGTGGGTGAGAAAGGCCAGGTGACAAAACTCTCACAGGTCGTAATCATCGAGGCCAGTGCCCTGGTGGGCGCGCTGATATATACATTCAGCGATACATTCTGGTTTTCGGCCGTCGAAGGCGAAGTCTATGCCTACAGTAGCCTGTTCACAGCCGTTGTCTTCTGGCTGATGCTCAAATGGGAGGACCATGCCGACGAGCCCTACTCCGACCGCTGGCTCATCCTGATAGCCTATCTGACGGGCCTCAGCATCGGTGTCCACCTGCTCAACCTGCTGTGTCTGCCGGCACTGGTGCTCATCTACTACTTCCGCAAATATCCCAACGCCAATACACGCGGCGCCCTTCTGGCCTTGTGTGGTTCGGCCGTGCTGGTGGCAGCCGTGCTCTATGGCATCGTCCCCGGCATCGTGAAGGTGGGCGGATGGTTCGAGCTCTTCTTCGTCAACAAGTTGAACTGCCCCTTCAACACGGGTGTCATCATCTACTTGGTGATGCTCATCGGCATCGTGCTGTGGAGCATCTGGGAGACCACCACACAGCGCAACCGCTTGCGCATGAACATTTCGTTCCTGGCCAGTGTAGCCATGCTGGGCATACCGTTCTACAGCTACGGCATCACCAGCCTCGTAGTGGGAATCGTCGTGCTGGCAGCCCTCTACATACTGCTGCGTATGAAAGCCAACGGCACCTACCGCATCACGGCACGCGTGATGAACACCAGCCTGCTCTGCATGCTGATGATAATGGTGGGATACTCGTCATATGCCGTCATCGTAATCCGTTCCACTGCCAACACACCGATGGACCAGAACTCGCCCGAAGACATCTTCACGCTGGGTCGTTACCTGAGCCGCGAGCAGTATGGCGACCGTCCGCTCTTCTACGGCAAGACCTACAACAGCCAGGTGGCACTCAGGGAGGAAGGACAATACTGCGTGGCTGACAGTAAAAAGGGCGCACCCGTGTACCAACGCAAGGAGAAGGCCAGCGAGAATGAGCCCGACCGATACGAGATTCAGCGTTACGAACTCAGCTACATATACGCACAGAACATGTTCTTCCCGCGTATGTTCAGCGACGACCCGGAACACGTAAAGGCCTATGAAAGCTGGATGGGCGGCGTGAAAGGACACACCGTATCCTTCAACCGCTGCGGCGAAATCGTGAACGTAAAGGTGCCCACAATGCTCGAGAACCTGCGTTTCTTCTTCAGTTACCAGGTGAACTTCATGTACTGGCGCTACTTCATGTGGAACTTCGCCGGCCGACAGAACGACATACAGAGTCACGGCGAATGGGAGCACGGCAACTGGATTACGGGCATCCCCTTCCTGGACAACATGCGTCTGGGCGACCAAGAGAAGCTTCCCACCGAACTTCGCGAGAACAAGGGGCATAACGTCTTCTACTGTCTGCCGCTCATCATCGGTCTGATCGGCTTCTTCTGGCAGCTCTACCGCAACTCGGAAGAGAACAACAACGAGGGTCAGAAACAGTTCTGGGTGGTGTTCTTCCTCTTCTTCATGACTGGTCTGGCCATCGTGCTCTACCTGAACCAGACGCCGCTCCAGCCACGCGAACGAGACTATGCCTATGCCGGTTCGTTCTATGCCTTCGCCATCTGGTGTGGACTGGGCGTTGCCGGTGTTGCCGAAGGCCTGAAGAAGCTCTTGCACAGCGAGACCACAGGCGTGTCGCTGAGCTGCCTCTGCCTGCTCATCCCCATACAGATGGCCGGTCAGACATGGGACGACCACGACCGCTCGGGACGATACACCTGCCGCGACTTCGGACAGAACTACCTGCAGTCGCTCGACCAGACACGCTACCCCATCATCTTCACCAATGGCGACAACGACACCTTCCCCCTCTGGTACTGTGTTGAGACGGAAGGTATTCGAACCGATGCACGTGTATGCAACCTGAGCTACCTGCAGACTGACTGGTACATCGACCAAATGAAGCGTCCGGCATACGAAAGCCCTGCAGTGCCCATCCACTGGAACCGATTGGAATACGTGGCAGGCGCAAGAGAGGGTATACAGGTACACCCCGGAACACTCGAACGTCTGATTGAAAGTTTCAAGGACGAACCAGAGAAAATGAAAGAACTGTTGGGCGACAATCCATACGAGCTGAAGAACATCATCGACCGATGGATTCTCAATCCGAACCCCGACCTGCAAATCTTCCCCACCGACAGCATCGTGCTCGAAGTTGACAAGGAGGCTGTGCGCCGCAGTGGCATGATGATTGCCGGCGACAGCATCCCTGACGTGATGCACATCAGCCTGAAAGGCAAGCGTGCCGTATACAAGAGCGAGATGATGATGTACGAGATGCTCGCACAGTGCAACTGGGAACGTCCGCTCTACGTGGCCGTCACCGTAGGCAAATCCAACTACGGCAGTCTGGGCAACAACTTCGTTCAGGAGGGTCTGGCCTACCGCATCACGCCCTTCAACACGAAAGACACGGGCAAGACGCTCGACACCGAGAAGATGTACGACAACATGATGAACCGCTTCCGCTTCGGAGGTCTTGACAAGGACGACATCTATCTGGACGAGACCATCACCCGCATGTGCTACACACACCGCCGCATGTTCTCGCTGCTGGCCACCAAGCTGATGGACGAAGGCAAAGCCGACAAAGCACTCAATGTGGTGAAGAAGGTCGAAGAGGCAATTCCTGCCAAGAACGTGCCCCACAACTATTCGAGCGGCTCGCTCGACCTGGCCCGCGTCTGTGAACGCCTCGGAGAGAAAGAACGGGCCGAGACTCTCGCACTCGCCGTGGCACAGAACGCAGCCGAATATTCCGAATGGTATCTGAGCATGCCCGACAGGATGTACCTGCAGAACCACGAGGAATGTCTCTACAACATGTATATTCTCGAGATGGCGACCGACCTGCTGCAACGCATCGGCAGCGAGAAAGCATTCGACATGATGACGAAGCTCAACAGTTACAATTCCACTCTGCGCACCCGTCTCGGTGTGGGCAACGCACCGAAAGAGCAGCCCGAACTCGACGTGACGCTGGATACGGAAGAAATGATTGACGAGACCGAAGAATAGACTTCACTACAAAGGGCCCCATCCCCCGCTACAGACGCGAGGCGGTGAGGCCCTTTTTCTATACACATGTTCATCGAGCAACCCACCAAGTTCCTGCGCTGGATCTATCCACACGCCCTCTGGCGCATAAAGCCGCGCGAGCAGGCCGTCTATCTGACTTTCGACGACGGCCCCATCCCCGAGGCCACGCCTTTCATACTCGATGTCCTGGACCGTTTCGGCGCCAAAGCAACATTCTTCATGGTGGGAGACAACGCACGGAAATATCCGCACCTGCTCGACGAGGTGCGCCGACGCGGCCACCGCATTGGCAACCACACCTACAACCACATCGGCGGATTCCGCTGGAAAACATGGATTTATCTGGCCAACATCCGAAAGGCCGAGGAGGTGCTCAAGACCGACCTCTTCCGTCCGCCCCACGGATGGATGACGCGTATGCAGTACAAGGTGCTGCGCCACTGCGGCCTGAAAATTGTCATGTGGGACGTGGTGACGCGCGACTACAGTACGCTGCTCACCTCCGACGAGGTGCTCCACAACGTGAAGCGATATACCCGTCCGGGCAGCATCATCACCTTCCACGACTCGCTCAAGAGCATCGACAAGCTGAAGCACGCACTGCCCGAGGCACTGCAGTGGCTTCAGGAAAACGGATACGAGTTTCGCGTCATCGAATAAGCCCGATGGAGGGTGATAAGCCCTCGGCTTTTCAGATTTTATCTTGTCGGAAAAACCACTTACGCACATCACCGTGTGGTGCGTGACTTGACGCACCGTGTTGCGACAGCCATCGCAACGTGGTGCGCAGCCCGTCGCAGCATGGTGCGACAGACGACGCTCTCAGCACCTCGGAGCGAGTGCCTCAGAAAACCGCCCTGAACTCAGAACTGGAAATAGATGAAAGGCTGCATCTCGGCCGTCACGAACTGATAGACGATAAAGACGGTAGCCACGACGGCCAGATAGATGAGCGGCAGGGGCATGCTGGCAAATGTCAGGCGATAGCGGCGCTTCAGGCGCGTAGGCAACCAGTGGATTATCATTCCCAACAGGAAAAGCAGGAAGACGCGGTGATAGGCCATACAGATGGGCCATACGGCAGTGTTCCAGCGAGTTCCGATGGCCTCCACCATTTCTGTCGCAATACGCCAGGCCGTCTGATTGGCCACCGCGGGGTCGAGGTTCGAACCGGAGCGGAAGAACAGACGCGTGAAGGTGATGAACGTGAAAGTGACAGCTATGCTCCATGCGCGGCCCAGATGGGGTGTCAGTCGCGGCAGGAGCGAGGAACATGTGGGGTCGAGCGCATAGTGACGTGCCAGCGTGGCATCGTATGCCCAGCGAATCCATGCACTCAGGCAGATGAAGGCTGCGAAAACGAAGAGCACGTTCCACAATGCGGCTGGCGCGAAATGCACCAGCACAGCCAGCACCAACGTGACCACCGACACGGCAAGGGCACGCCTCAACAGCGAAATGTCGCGCCAGAACTTATAGACAATCATACCGGCACCGTTCAGTCCGCCCCACACCATGAAATTGCAGGATGCCCCGTGCCACAGACCGCCCAGGACCATCGTTATCATCGAATTGAGGTTGGCATAGATGTGACGTCGCTTCTCGGGATGGCGATAGGCCGTCCAGATGACGGAAAGGAGCATGAGCGCAGCCGCAGCGGCAATCCATACGCTACCGCTCAGAATGAGCGTGGCCAGCGTGATGACGGCTATCCAGAAATAGGTGGCAGGCGTGACATTGCGGTTACCGCCCAGAGGGATGTAGAGGTAGGTCTGCAGCCATCGCGAGAGGGAGATGTGCCACCGTTTCCAGAAATTGGCACAGTTTTGGGCCTTGTAGGGCGAGTTGAAGTTGGCCGGCAGGTGGAATCCCATCAAGAGTGAGAGACCGATGGCGATATCGGTGTAACCGGAGAAGTCGGCATAGACCTGCAAGGAATAGGTGAAAAGTGCCATCAGATTCTCGAATCCCGTGAAGAAATGCGGGTTGGCAAAGACTCGGTCGATAAAATTCACCGCCAGATAGTCCGAGAGCACAATCTTCTTCACCAGTCCGTTCAAGATCCAGAACACAGCAATACCGAACTGCCTTCGGCTCAGGAAGTAGCGTCGATAGAGCTGCGGAACGAAATCGGAGGCTTTCACGATGGGTCCAGCCACCAGCTGCGGGAAGAAGGTGACGTAGAAGCCGAAGTCAAGAATGTTGCGCACCGGGCGTATCAGACCTTTATAGACATCGGCCGTATAGCTGATTACCTGGAACGTGTAGAACGATATACCCACGGGCAGGATGATGCGGTCGACACTCCAGAACTGGCTTCTCGTGAGGCGGTTGGCAGCCTCGGCCGCAATGTTCCGCACCTCGAAACTAGTGCCGAAGAGCTGGTTTGCCATGTCGGCAAAGAAGTAGCTGTACTTGAAATAGCAGAGCAACGAGAGGTCAATGAACACACTCACGGAAAGCAATGCACGTCTGCGCCAACGGGCTTTCTCGCGCTGGCTGTAGATGAGCTGTGCCAACAGATAGTCGGTACACGTCACCAGAATGAGCAGTCCCACGAAGAATCCACTCGTCTTGAAGTAGAAAAAGAGACTGACCAGAAAGAGGTAGGCATTGCGGAGCAGCGGCTGACGACGGTAACTGCGCGAGGTGATGAGCGCAAAACCGGCAAAGACAAAAGCAAAGAAAACCCAAAACTGAAGCTGCGTGAAGAGCAGGGGCGAGTCGGGGTCGAAGGCCAACACACTGCGCAGATAGGCCATCACATCACTTGTCACTATGTTCGTCATGGTTCTTCGGGTGTCTGTGTCGCAAGCAGAAAATCGTTCACGACTGCGTTATACAAGAGGTCGCCCCACAATTCGTAGCCCTGACGTGTGAAGTGAATATGGTCGGCGCGCTGCAGTCCTGCTTTCACCCAGGCATTCGACGAGCGCAGACCTCCCATCAAGGCAAAGGCATCGAAGACCGCTCCGTCGTACTCCCGAGCCAGTTCGGTCATGGCTTGCTGCACACGTGGCGTGTTCGTATTGAACTGACGTCGACGGCCGCGGACATTGAACCAGCAATCGTTGTTCGTAATGAATATGAAGCAGCAGGCAGGGTTCACCATGCGGATGCGCTCTATCAGTCGACGGTAATTGCTCTTGAACTGCTCGGGGTTGAAACGCTGCGGCAGCACATTGGCATCGTTGATGCCGATGCCGAAGACTACAAGATCGGGCTTCACAAGCGAGAGCTCGTCTGTAAATAACTCGCATTTGAGCCACGACGGAACACTGGCGCCGTTGATTCCTGAAGCGGTGTACGTAATGCCCGAAAGGCGTCCCTCAGGCATGATACCGCGCAGACGGAAACTGACATTCTCGTCGTGCAGGCCTGGGAAAAAGAGTGCGCACGTGTCGGTTTCGGGGAGAAGGGCAAAACGGAAGCCTGCATAACCGTCGGAGGGGAGCGGAGAGAGCGTGTCGGAACCGCAGAGCAACATAGGAACCACCGTGTCTTGTGAGCCTTCGCCCAAGATGCGCAAGGTGTCGGTGCGCCATTCGGAAAGCGAGTTCATACTGAGAAAGATGCGAGCCAGCGTGTCGGAAGTCTCGACACACGCGCCGCTCAGACCGAGCGGAAGTGCTGCGTCAGGCTTCACACAGCGGGCCCCCGACCACGCGCCCTCGTGCCACATGGCATAGTTTTGCGGTGCGTTGGTCTTCAGTGCAGTGAAAGGGAAGAGCATACCGCGGTTGCCGGGGTGTGAAGTAAAGGTTGCGAAGTGTGTGCGCATGCGGTGAGAGAAGTCGCCAGACTGCACGTGACTGCCGCCGATGTGCAGTATGTTGACATTTCCACGCCCTTCAACGAGGAGTGTGTCGAGCCTGCGGTAGAGGCTGTCGAAGCGCTCGTGGCTACCGGGGAAACGCAACGAATCCTGCCCACGGTCGGTGTGAAGGCAGGGATAGGAGGGAATCTCCACCGGTTGTGGCCGACGCTGCGACCACAGACATATGCTACAGAGCAGCAGAAACAGGGTCAGTCTTTCTCGTCGTGTCATTTGTCAACGTGTCTTCTGTAAGTTCCTCCTGGTCGAGGGCATTGCGGAAGCGATAGTAACGATAGTAGAAATCGAACGTCTGGCAGAGCAGTTCGCTCATCTTTCGAGAGCCGCTGAGCGAGAAGTGGATGTAATCTTCGCCAGCCAGACCTACCTCCACCCAGCGTGCCATTGAACCTCGTCCGCCCATCACACGGAACATGTCCCAGAAGGCAGCACCGCTCTCGAGGGCAGCTGCGCGCAGTGAGTCCACCGTTTGTGGCAGTTGCGGATAGGTTTGCATCTCGTCTCCCTCGGCAGTTGCCATGTCGGTGGGACCGATGAAGAGAATGGTCGACTGCGGCGAAAGGCGGCGAAGATAGGAAATCTGCGACTTGATCTGACGCTTATAGCCCGAGATGCGTTCGGCGTCGCGCAGGTATGGAATTGAGTTGCCGCCATACTGTAGGATGATGAGGGCCACGTCCTGCGATTGGAAGAAAGGTGCAAAGGTGGCGCGGTCGAGCGATGAGAAGTGGGAACCCGAGGCACCGCGCATGGCGATATTGTCCACCGAGACACCGCCGGAGCCGTCTGCCATCAGTCCATAGACCTCCATATTACCGCGAGCGCGCACCGAGACGCGGCTCATGGCCGAGGGCAGAGAGGCACTGCAGATGCGGAATCCCTGATAGGTGGAATCGTGGGGAGAGGTCATTTCTATCTCATTATCTTCCAGTTGAATGCTGAGACGTCCCTCGCCCGATACAAGGGCACTCACACGGCGGAACGAGCGGCAGTGGGGATACGTAGAGCCTCCGTGGGCTGCAACGGTAAAGAGGGCGCTGTCGGTGACCACAGCCATTTGGGAAAGAGGACCGTAACGATTGTGGTCGGCACGCAGTTCGGGCGAGCCGAAGCCCATATAGTAAGGTAATTCGGGTTGGGTGGTGACGGTGACGGTTGCGCTTCCGAGCGTCTGCATGGCAGGCACCAGCCCCGGTCCACGGCCCGAGAAAGTGTCCTGGAACCATTCGCGCAGCACGCCGGTCATGCGGTCGCCCTCGAGCTGCGAATCACCGAAATGCATGATGCGCACGGGGTGACGCTCGGCCTGTTCGAGTTTCGAGAAGAGGGTGTCGAAGTACGAGACATCGTCGTCGGGCAAATAGAAACGGGCACGATTGCCTGAGATGGCAGCCACGAACTCAGAGTCGCGCGAGGCGTGCAGGGCAGCCATGCGCTGTTCCATGAGTTCCTCAGGCGTCAGTTCGGGCTCCGGTTCCTCGTCGTCGACGGGTTCCGGCTCGGGTTCGGCACCACATTTCAGCACCTGACTCATCGACGGGAACTCCATCCGTACCTTATTTATATATATGCCCTCGCTGGGAAAGAAGCAGGCCAACGCGACCAGCCCCACGGCCAGAGAGAGTATGAAAAGGAATGTCTTGTATGACTTCATGCGAGACGATTGGCGATGCGGCGTGGCGGCCGCAGAAAAAAGATGAGTCCAGTTCACACCGGACTCACCCCCTTAACATACTTTTATGAAAACGAATTACCTCAAAAAGGTACCGCGTCACGCGGTAGTACTCCTGTTTCTTAGATTGCAAGACCAGCACCAGCCTTGAACTTCACCACTTTCTTTGCGGGAATCTTGATGGCTTTCTTGGTGCGGGGGTTAATGCCTGTGCGTGCGTCGCGCTTCGAAACAGCGAAAGTTCCGAAACCAATCAGAGCAACCTTGTCGCCCTTCTTCACTGCCTCGCTGATGGCTGCCAGTGTAGCGTCCAATGCCTTCTTTGCGTCTACCTTGCTCAAGCCTGCGCTCTCGGCGATCTTGGCTGTCAATTCAGTCTTATTCATACAAATTCTGGTTTAATTAGGTTATTTAATACGTTAACTTTATATATTCTATCGGCAAATATATACAACTTTGTCCTGCGCAGCAAGTTTTTTTTGAAAAAAAAGCAGAAAAGGGCGAAAAAAATGTCTAAACGGGTCGTTTCGAGGCTCATGCAGAGGTCGTTTCGGGCAGAAACAGGGCAAAAGAGACCCAGACAGCAGCAAAATGAGCCGAAGAAGTGCAGTCACTGCACAGCAAAGGGCAGGGAAAGACGGCAGAGAAGGGCAAAAGGCGGGTTGCGGAACACACCGTGCTTTTCGGGATGTCGCACCACGGTGCGAAGGCCGACGCACCACGTTGCGACAGGCGTCGCAGCACGGTGCGTTTTTCGACGGACCACTTCACCACGTATCGCGACTGGGCGATATTCTCGCGCAACGGCTGCGGATATGACATTTCAGACCGAAGCAGCACGCAAGGACGGGGAGAGACAGAAAAAACGGTCCACTTCATTTGCCATGTAAGCAGATTTTTGTACTTTTGCCCCACGAATGACACGAATCACGCAGAAAACTATAAATCAGTACACACGCGCATGAATAATATGCCTCCCGTAACCAAAAACCTGCTCATCATCAACATTCTGATGTTTGCAGGCAAGTTCGTCGCCGCCAAGTACGGCATCGACCTCGACCGGATACTGGGCCTCCACTTCTTCATCGACCCGGGCTTCCGATGGTATCAGATTGTCACCTACATGTTCATGCATGCCAATCTGGAGCACATCTTCTTCAATATGTTTGCCGTATGGATGTTCGGGCGCATCATCGAGGTGACGATGGGTTCCAAGCGGTTCCTGTTCTACTATCTGACGTGCGGCCTGGGCGCAGGTCTCAGCCAGGAGGTGGTACAGCTGGCTGCCTACCTCTACGGCTCAACGATATTCGGCCTCACGGTGGGAGCCTCGGGAGCCGTCTATGGCATCCTGCTGGCCTTCGGCATGACATTTCCCGACGAGCGCATCTTCATCTTCCCCCTGCCCGTGCCCATCAAGGCCAAATACTTCGTCTGCGGATATGCTGTCATCGAACTTGTATCGGCTCTGGCCGGCTCTCACGACGGTGTGGCACACGTGGCTCACCTGGGTGGCATGCTCTTCGGCCTGCTGCTCATACTGCACTGGCGCAACGGCGACAAAGGTCGCAAGGGAGGCGGATACTACGACCGCGGCTATGGCAGTTCCGACAAGGGATGGCGGCAATGGTTCGCTGGACTGCGCCGACGCGAAAAGCCGCGCATGACCATTCAGCAGGGCGGGAAGTACGCCCAAGACATGGCTTACCGCCAGCGCGAGAAGGAGCGCCAGGAGGAGATGGACCACATACTGGACAAGGTGAAACGTCTGGGATACAATGCGCTGAGCGAGGACGAGAAGAAACGCCTCTTCGACATCAGCAACAAGAAATGAACGGGCGATGAACGGAGTGAAACGACTGCTCACAAGCCTCTTTCTGGGAGCCAACCTGTGTTGTCTCCTCTTCCTGTGGGCGAGTTGTCTGAGCACACTGCTCCCTCCCCAGCGTCTGCCCCTGCTCTCACTGGTCGGTCTGGCCTTTCCCGTGGCAGTACTGCTCAACATCGGCTTCATCATTTTCTGGCTCATCTTCAAGGCGCGCTACGCACTGCTCTCGCTCGTAGGCACGCTCATCGTTGCGAGCTACTTCATAGACTATTGTCCCCTGAACCACAAGCGCAGCCATCCCGAGGGCGCACTGACCATTCTCTCCTATAACGTTGCCAGTCTGGCAGGCGAAGGAACCCTGGACGGATTCACGAGATATGTGCGCTACGTCAGCCCTGACATCATGTGCCTGCAGGAAATGACACCCGGATGGGGAAAGACCGACAACGCGAAAAGGCTTCTTGACTCGCTGGGAATGAAGTGTATAAGGAACGGCAACAACTACATCTACACACGTTTGCCCATCATCGAAGAATCGGTGCCTACGCCCAAGGTCAGCGAGAACACCATCATGGCCTGCCGCCTCGCATACGGCGACGACAGTCTGTTTGTCTTCAACTGCCATCTGGAAAGCAACAAACTGAGCAACGAGGATAAAGCCGAGTATCGCAGCATGATAAAGGAGCCACACCGCGAAACAGTCAAGCGTGGCAGCAGAAACCTGCTCTCAAAGCTGAGCGATGCCGCCGTCTACCGCGCCAACCAAACCGACATACTGTGCGCCATGGCCGACTCGCTGCAAGGGAAAAGCATCATCTTGTGCGGCGACCTCAACGACACACCCATCTCATACACCTATCAGAAACTCTCGCGACACCTCACTCCAGCCTTCCGCAAGAGCGGCTTCGGAGTGGGTCGTTCATTCAACCAACGCGGCTTCCCAGTGCGCATCGACCACATCTTTGTGTCGCATAACTGGCAGACGGCCCAGACACACATAGACTCCCAGACAGACTTCTCAGACCACTATCCGCTGGCCACTTTCCTATGGAAAAAATAGAAATATCAGCCCTTAAATCAATTTAATTCGCCACAAATGGTGCGAATGTACCGAAAAATGTGTATCTTTGCACGCTTTTGGGCACGTTTTTACGAAAAAACAATAACATTAAAAATAATATTTAACAATGCAAAACAAAGGATTTGTTAAGGTTTTCGCAGTCCTGCTGACGCTGGTCTGCATCTTCTATCTCAGTTTCTCGGTGGTCACCAACCACTACGAGGGTAAAGCCGAGAAGATAGCAGCTACAGAGGGTCAGGACGCTGCCGACCGCTACATGGACACGCTGCTCAACAAGAAGGTCTACCTCAACGTGTGGACTCTTAAGGAGTGCCGTGAGATGGGTGTCGGCCTCGGACTGGACCTGAAAGGCGGTATGAACGTCATCCTCGAGGTGAGCGTACCCGACGTAGTGAAGGCTCTGGCCGACCACAAGGAGGATACCGACGAAAACTTCCGCAAGGCCGTTGAACAAGCGACCAGCGAGGCTGCCAGCAGCCAGAACGACTTCATTACACTCTTCGTCAAAGACTACAAGGCCCTGGCTCCCAACAAGGCGCTGGCCGAACTCTTTGCCACACAGCAGCTGCGCGACAAGGTGAACACCAAGAGCACCGACTCGGAAGTTGAATCAGTGCTGCGTGCCGAAGTGAAGAGCGCTATTGACAACTCGTACAACGTGCTCCGTACACGTATCGACCGCTTCGGCGTCGTACAGCCCAACATTCAGGCCCTCGAAGGACAGGAGGGACGTATCATGGTGGAAATGCCCGGCGTTAAAGAGCCTGAGCGCGTACGTAAACTGCTGCAAGGAAGTGCCAACCTGGAATTCTGGGAGACATACAACAGTTCGGAAATCGTTCCCATCCTCGCATCTCTCGACGCAAAGCTTGCTGCTCTTGAAACAACAGAACAGGTTGAGGAAGAGAGCACAGAGACAGCCGAAGTAGCTGAAACTGCTGCAGCTGACTCTGCCAAGACCAGCGCAGATGACCTGGCCGCAGCCGTTGGCGCACAGGGTGAGAACATCGACAACAGCAACCTCTCGGCTGCAGACATCGAGAAACTCCATCGCCAGCATCCTCTGCTGAGCCGTCTGCAACTCTTGCAGGGTTCTGCAGGCTGCATCGTAGGTTATGCCTCAATACGCGACCTGGACATCATCAGTGAGTTCTTCGAAACACCCGAGGCAAAGGAGACACTTCCCTCTGACCTGAGACTGAAGTGGAGTGCCAAGGGCATGGGCGAGGGTGCTGCTGCAGACATCTACGAGCTGTATGCCATTAAGGTGACTGAGCGCAATGGTCGTGCTCCTCTGGAAGGCGACGTCGTGACTGACGCAAGCGATTCGTACGACCAGAACGGCCGTCCCTGCGTAAGCATGAGCATGAACGTAGACGGTGCTCGCCGCTGGGCTGCAATCACCAAGGCTAACAAAGATCGTTGCGTAGCCATCGTGCTGGACGACAACGTGTACAGTGCACCTGTCGTACAGAACGAGATTACAGGTGGACGCAGCGAAATCACAGGTCACTTCACAGCTGAAGAGACACGCGACTTGGCCAACGTGCTCAAGTCGGGTAAGATGCCTGCTCCTGCTAAGATTGTGAGCGAGGAAATCGTAGGTCCTTCACTGGGTGCCGAATCCATCCGTCAGGGTATCTGGAGTTGCGTCATTGCCTTCATCATCCTGATGTTCTACATGATTGCCATGTATGGTTTCATCCCCGGCATGGTTGCCAACAGCGCCCTGATTCTGAACCTCTTCTTCACAGTCGGCGTGCTCACAAGCTTCCAGGCTGCACTTACGATGAGCGGTATTGCCGGTATGGTGCTTACGCTGGGTATGGCTGTCGACGCCAACGTGCTTATCTATGAGCGTACAAAGGAGGAACTGAGAGGCGGCAAGAAGGTGCGTGAAGCTCTGAGCGCTGGTTACAGCAACGCATTCAGCGCCATCTTCGACTCTAACTTGACGAGTATCATCACAGCCATCATCCTCTACAACTTTGGTACAGGACCCATCCGCGGCTTCGCTACCACGCTGCTCATCGGTATTCTGGTCAGCTTCTTCACCGCAGTGTTCCTGACACGTGTCGTATACACCGAAATGATGAACCGCGACAAGTGGCTTGGACTGACCTTCCAGACTTCATTAGGCAAGAAGATTTCGTTCCAGAACCCGAACTTCAAGATTATGAGCGCCTACAAGAAGAGCTTTACCATCTTCGGTTTGATGGCGATTATCAGTCTCGCGTTCATTCTGGGGCGTGGCTTCAGCAAGAGTATCGACTTCACGGGTGGCCGCAACTTTGTGGTTCTCTTCGAGAAAGAAGTGCAGCCCGAGGATATTCGCACCCTGCTTTCCGATGCATTCCCCGAGAGTAACACAAGTACCATTGCACTGGGTACGGAGGGTAAGACCATTCGTATCAGTACCAACTATCGCATTCAGGAGGACGGAATTGAGGTGGACAGCGAGATTGAGAACAAACTGTTCGAAACGCTGAAGGCTGCCAACATGCTGGCCAGCGACCTGACAATAGAGAACTTCATCAACCGTGACGAGCGTGCCGGTGGTTCAATCATCAGTAGCCAGAAGGTAGGTCCGTCGGTAGCTGAAGACATCACAAGCGGAGCCATCAAGAGTGTGATTCTGGCCGTGATAGCCATCTTCTTGTACATTCTCATTCGTTTCCGCAACCTGGCCTTCTCTGTAGGTGCCATCACAGCACTTATCAGTGACACGCTGCTCATCCTCGGCGTATATGCCATCTGCTGGGGCTGGATGCCTTTCAGTCTCGAGATTGACCAGACGTTCATCGGTGCTGTGCTGACGGCCATCGGTTACTCCATCAACGACAAGGTGGTGGTGTTTGACCGTATCCGTGAGTTCATCGGTCTCTATCCGAAGCGCAACCGTCAGGAGCTCTTCAATGCGTCGCTGAACAGCACCCTGAACCGTACCATCAACACCTCAGTCTCCACGTTCATCGTGCTGGCTGTTATCTTCTGCCTGGGCGGTGCCAGCATCCGCAGCTTCGCCTTCGCAATGATTCTGGGTGTTATCTTCGGTACATTGTCGTCCATCTTCGTGGCTGCTCCTACAGCCTATCTGACCATGGGCAAGACTATTTCGGAGACCGTAGCTGTAGAAGAGAAGAAGTAATCTACCTGCCTCGCAGGAGAGAGACATCAACATCAGAAAATCCAGTGGGGCATTCCTCAACGATGGGGAGTGCCCCACTTTTTTATCCTGTTAAAGCAAGTTTCGAGAATGGAAAACAAAAAGGAAATACAGATTCAGTTCCGGCTGGTGGACGTGAATCCGCTGCAGTTCGTCAACCTGGCCGATAAATGGCCCGAGGGCGAGCAGCAAATCACAAACCAGCTGCAGTTCAACAGCGACACAGACCACCGACTGGTGCGTTGCACGGCTCACTTTGAATATAAGAAGAACGACATCACGCAGCTCATCATCGCCGTACAGTGCACATACGAATTCTCGCGCGAGAGCTGGAGCGCCATGTATCGGCTGCAGGGCGACGAGTGGGTGTTGCCTGTCGGATTAGTGCAGCACATGGCCGACATCACCATCGGAGCCACACGCGGCATTCTGGCCGTAAAGAGCGAGGAGAACGGACTTCCGCGCATTGTGCTGCCCATGATTTCCGTAGCACAGTTCGTCCGCAACAACCTGAGCCTGAAACGTACGCCAGCCCCCACGGCGAACTGACAATCGCTTCGCACTCCCCTGCCCCATGAAACTCAGCACAGTTCAGGCAGACTGATTCGTCGGGCAGAGAAAAGCACTGCGGTGCATCGCAAAACGCACCACGGTGCATCGGTCTGCGCACCACGGTGCGTTGGCTGTCGCAGCGTGGTGCGTTTTTTTGCATTCTGCAGCTGAGTTATTCAGACATCAGCACGCTGCCGCACACGCGACCCCACGAGGGCATAGAGCAACATGAGCACCTCGCCGGCCAGCACGAGTAGCCACGACCAGCGCCATCCGCCCATGTCCGCCAGTGCGCCCTGCACCAGCGGCAGGATGGCACCGCCCACCACGCCTATCATGAAGACGCCGGAGGCCACCGAGGTATACTTGCCCAGATGCGCCACCGAGAGCGTGAAGATGGCACCCCACATGATGGAGTGGAACAGTCCCACAGCCACCAGCAGCCACGGCTGGTTCCAGACGATGGCGGCCGTCAGCAAGAGCGAAGCCATGACGGTTGTGAAGGTCAGTTGCACCCGCGGCGGAATGCGGCTCAAAGCGCTGCCACACAAGCGACCGACGAGCATCAGGCCCCAGTAGAGCGTGGCCATCAGCGTGATGGTGGATACATCGAGTTTCAGTTCGTCACGCGCATAGAGATTGATGTTGGCGCCCACGCACACCTCGCAACCTACGTAGAAGAAGATAGCCACCACGCCGAGTGTGAGGTGCGAGAAGCTCCAGACGCTCCGTTCCAACTGCTCACCCTCGGCAGCACGTGTGCCTTCGATATCGGGCAGCGACAGGCGCATCACCACCAGCAATACGACTACGATGACCAGTGTGAGGACAAGGAAGGGCAGACGCAACTGCTCCACCTGCACGTCCTCCAGTGCCAGTCCGCCGAAGATGATGCCGGAGACGAAGTAGGGAGCCAGCGTGGTGCCCACCGAGTTGGCCGAACCGCCGATGGCCAGTCGCTGTATGGGCTGCGTGCCCTCCACATGACAGGCCGTCAGGTAGGGATTGATGACCACCTGCAGAATGGTGGCCGAACTGCCCAGGACAAACGACCCGGCCAGCAGGACGAAGAAGCCCGTGGGGATGTGATAGTTCCCCACCGCAAGTGCGGCATCGGGGCGCGCTACGGTATAAGCGGCCGAGAGAAAATAGAGCGACAGCCCGACAACCATCACCACCAGGCCGCGCACCAGCGTGCCCTTGTATCCGTGGCGGTTTATCCATCGCGAGCCCACGCCGCCGCAGAGCGGATAGGCCAGGAACCACGAGAAGGTGATGAGCGTAGCGAGCGTATTTTTCAGTCCCTGGGCCTGAGAGAGGAAGGCCGACTGCAGGGGACCTTGCAACTGCGAGTTGACGGTGGTCAGGAAGCCCACCACCAGGAAGAGGAACACCATGGCCACGAAAGGACCGAAATAGTTTGTCTGTTTCTGTGTCATATCTTACTGATTTTCTGTGTTTCTATGGTTATGTCAGAGACGTGTGTGTGTATTGCGATGTGCAGTGGTCTGCCGAGTTCGGAAAAACGCAACGTGGTGCGACAGCTGTCGCAGCGTGGTGCGAAGCCCGTCGCAACGTGGTGCGTCGGGCGTCAAAGCGTGGTGCATTCCGCAAGGAGCTCCGCAGCATCGGCATCGAGCAGGAACTCGCAACATGGATGGTGCTGCAGGATGGACGCAGGCAGCTGGGGAGTGACAGGACCGCATAGCATCTGATGCACGACGGTAGCTTTGTTTCGTCCCTTTGCCACCAGAACAATCCGACGCGCCTCCATGATGTCGGCCAGTCCCAACGTGACACCGCCGAGCCATTTCTCGGTCGGCGTGCCGGTCTCACGGCGTATCCGCTCTTCCAGCTCAGCGTTCATCTGCGTCACCCATGCGCGGCTCGTGAAAGGTGTTCCGGGCTGGTTGAATCCCAGATGGCCGTTCTCACCCAGTCCCAGCATGAGCAGGTCGATGCCGCCACGGTGGGCCAGTTCGTCTGTAAAACGCCGGCAGGCTGCGGAGAAATCGTCGCTCTCGGTGGGCAACATCAGGAAATGGTCGTCGTCCACTCCGAGCGCGTCCGTGATTTCAGTGCGGAGCATCGTGTAGCAGGCGCCGGCATAGTTGCGATCCACGCCCACCACTTCGTCAAGTCCGAAGAAGGTGGCGCGACGCACGTAGAACGGCTCGCTTCGCCATATCTCGGCCACACGGCGGTGCATATTGCCCGTGGTGCGTCCCGTGGAGAGCCCCACCACGCTGTCTGGTTTAGCCACAATCTGGTCTACGATGCGGCGGGCTGCAGCTTCGTCGAAACTGCGTTCGTCGGGCAAAACGGTGATACGGAACTTGCTCATATCTCTTTATTCATGGCCACCACAGCCGCACCCAGCAGCCCGATATGTTGGGCATCGAGTTTCGTCAGGGTCACTCCGTGGGTTACGAATCGCAGCGTTTCGGCTTGCAAATGGGGCTGCATGCGCTCCAGCATATATCCGTCGGCCACGATGCTTCCGCCAAGCACGACAGCCTCGGGGTCGGACATTCGCACCATGTTCATCACCAGTTGCGAGAGCACCTGGGCAGCATTCTCGACCAAGACGCAGCAGAGTGCATCGGAATGCTCACGCGCCAGGCGGTAGACCTCGTTCACGGAGATGCGACTGCCATCGGCGGGCAGGGTGAGATGTGTCTCGTAGCGGTCGTAGAGCAGGCGGGCACACATATCGAAACCCACGCCGGCTGCCAGTGTTTCCACACAATTCCGACGACCGCAGACACATTGGGTGCCTACCGCGAGGTCGACCGTGGTGTGTCCTACTTCTCCAGCATTGAAATGGCCGCCGCGCAGGGGATGTCCGTCAACGACAGTGCAGGCTGCGATGCCCGTTCCCACATTGATGTAAACCAGGTTACGCGTCACGCGTCCCATGCCCCACTCCATCTCGGCGCGGGCTGCACTCTTCACGTCATTGTCTATGTAGCACGGAATGCCGTATCGTTCGGTCAGTTCGTTCGCCAACGGGATGGGGAAGGTGCGGCTCGGGTCGATTTGCTCCCACACGCCACGCTTCACATCGACTCGACCCACCAGCCCTACGCCCATGGCCACAAGTTCGTCCTGTGCATTGGTCTCGTGGGAAAGGTAGTCGTCGAGCGAATCGAATATAAGCTGACGTGCCTGCTGCTGGTTGAGGAAGTCCGAGGGATAGCACTTGCTGTGCAGGATGCGCCCCGTCTCGTCCACCTCGCCAACAAGCAGTTTGGTGCCTCCCAGGTCGATGCCTAAATAGGTCTTTTTCTTCATCTCCAGGTCACTTTTCATTTATTCTTGAATGGGTCACCCTTCGGATCACGGCTCACCACCCATCGGAAAGCGTTCACGAAAAGCAGGTTCTGGGTAGCATCGATGAACTCTTCATCGCCATGACCCATGTTCAGGTATATCATGCGGTACTTCTTGTTGGTCCACACGATGGGGAAATCGCCCCACTTCACCACGTCCTTGATACCAAAGGGATACATCTTCTGGGAGATGGAGACGAGCACTTCCACGTCGGAGTTATCGCGCGGACTGGGTTGCCACTGATAGAACTCGCTGGCAGGTACCACGAACGAGGCGGGCAGGCTACGCGTCACGGGGTGTTCGTTGGTGTCGCACTCCACCAGCGCAGGCTGTGGCGGCCAGTTGTTGCAATAGAACGCGCCGCAACCCAGGAACTTGTTGAACCAAGGCCAGTTGGTGCGTCGGTCGTTGTATGCCGATGCATGGAAACCTATCCACCCGCCACCGTTCTCGATATACTTCTCGAAGGCCTCGCGCTGTTCGTTTCCACCCGGAATAGCATTCAGACTGATGATGATGCTGTAGTCTTTCAACTTTTCGTAGGGATAATCGGCCAGCGAGGTGGTCACATCCATAATCCATCCCTCGCCATACGTCAGTTTGTGGAAGAAATTGATGGCTTGCTTATCAAACTGCACGTGAGCCTCCTCAGCTCCGGGTTCGTAGTGCAGAAGGGCACGGAAACGCGGTCCGCCAGCATAGTCGGCAGCATACTCACCATTATTCTGTGCCGATATACTCAGGCACGCCAGGCAAACACCCAGCAACATGAAAATTCTGAATCCTTTCATCTTATCTGATTTTTATTGTTTATCATTCTCTATTTCGGCCAGTAACGAGAGGAATTTGCCAGCCGGTGTCAGCCACACTTCCTTGTAGCATGCATTGTTCGTCTTCGGCCAGTAGGGTATATCGTCGTCGCCCTCCGACCGTATTCCTACCGGTATCTCGCCCACAATCTCACCCGACGAGAAACTGTCCATCGAAGGGTATCGATGTCCCTCTCCATAGATGAGCGATTGACAGAAGGGGTTCTTGCCCACCGTCCAGTAGAGTTGCTCACGCCCCATTTGCAGCAGTTCATCGTCGTCCAAGAAGCGGCCGCAGACTGCAGCGGCTTTTCCCGTGGAGAGGATGATGGCCTCGTTTCCGTTGAAGATGCCAAACCATACTGGGAAACGACGCACGAAACGGCCGTCAGCCAAAGCCACACCTCGACGAATCTGACGCTCGAAACGCATCGGCGCATCCTGCGGAGCAAACAGATGAAGCGCATAGAAGCCAGCCGAATCGAGATATTCCTCCGGCTGATATACGCCTGAGGGAGCCATCCCATAAGGCGCGGTATATGGCAAAAGTTGCTTCAGATAGCCTCCATAGAGAGCCACAGCCTGACGCCACTCGGCACAGTCGGGATGAGCAGGTTGCGTCTGACACAATGCCACGAGCGACTGCATGAAAAGTTGTTCGCGAGACTGATGAATGTAGTGAACAATGGAGCGACGTGTGGTATCGCGATAGAAGTATCCGTTCATATCGCTTTCGCGCTCCTGACACTTCAAAGTATAGCGGATAAACTCAGCCGCGTCGTGGGCATAACGCACTTCGCCCGTCAGACGGAACATCTGCGAAGCAGCCCAACTCATGGTTGCATGGTACTGGGCTGGCGAAGTGTTATAGGTGTGCTCCATGACGTGAGGGAAAACGTCGTATCCATCGCGGCGGAACTTGTCGACGGCAAAGGCATAGTCCACCAAAGCAGCCTGCTGCAGACTGTCACGGAAGGGACTCTGAGGCATAACCTGAGCAGCATAAGCCTCATAGGCAGCATAAAGGAAATTGTCATAAGCAACATTCTGCTTGCGCACGGTGTGGATATCATCATCGGTGCCCTCGATACCGTCGGTCCAATGCAACAAACCCATGCTGCTGGCATGATATCCGTCACCCAAACGACAGTTCAGCACAAAGCGCAAGCCCCATTCTGCCTCCTCCAACAAACGTCCGGCCAGCGTTGGATGTGAGTCTTTCCGACTCTCATAAGCCTCGAGCAGTGCATAAGCCACGTCGGCCGATTGAAGCGTTTGCTGCGAGAGGTCGCCAGCATCATGCCAACCACCGCCATAAGACACTTTCGTTCCTTCGAAATGACAGAACAGATCCGTGTGACAAGGGCCATGAATACCCTCCACAGCATAGCCGCATCGCTGGCAGAAAATATAATTCAGCAAACGCCACTGAGCATCGATGAAAACATCATCAGCTATGCTAAAAGGCTCCGTGCGACTGTCGCCAACACTGAGAACATACCGACCAGCCTTGTGAAACGAGGAGAAATCTATCTCACCGAAATGGCCGATACTGGTTGCGACAGGCCTTACACGCCCTTCAAAGACAGTCTTTCCAGTCTCTGCCTCCAGTAAGGCAAATTTTCGTTCGGTGTCGTCTACAACAATCGCTGTCTTTGAGCCTTGCGTCAGATAGCCTGACATGGAATACACAATACGCCCTTGCTCGGGTTCCCATCCCAGTTCACGGTCAGTTCGTTCCACCTTTTCCATGCGAATGTTGCGCACAAGATAGATAAAGCTGTCACACGTCGCCAAGTTCCGCCCTTTTAGGTCCGTATAAAAACTCAGGCTTCTCACCTCATCGCGCTTCAAGCCGTCTATCTCAAACACGACCTTGTTCCACCGATTGTTTGAGAGGTTTATGAGATGTGCCCCGAGCGAACCCCACGAAGAGTTCTGTAACTGAAGGTTAAGATTCATAATTGCCGTGCCCTCGCACTGGGGAAATACTTCCATCGTCAGACGATTGAAATCCTCCATATTGCGTCCATGCAGATTGAACGAGCATCTGGCCGCACCGTATGTGGCATAGTCAGGGTCGTCGGGAGAGCCCTTGGCCCGGCGGCCTGTGGAGACTGGCAGGCTCATTCGCAACGTGCTGTCGGCAACATAAGAGAGCGTGGCTAATCCACCTCCATTCCAGTCGGTCAACGCAGGCACAATGGGCAATTGTTCGCTGTGCAATACCGGTTTCTGTAATTGGTATGTCTCGAGCGAACGTGTACCATTGAGCGGCAATGGGCGATGCAGGATATCCGAAGCCTGCAACTGAGCGTTGAGCAACGTGTCGGAGCTCAGATTGACATCCGATGCAACTCTATGTGCCGTACTGCCACAGGCACAAAACACCTCGGCACAGAGAATTATGAAAAATGGGCGACACATTATTCCCCGTCCTTCAATGTCCAGTGGATTGAATTCTCAAGCAGCTTCACAAAAGAAGAGTTGTCAAACAGCGATTTGCTGTGCCCAAATTGAAAGTAGACATTACGTGCTGGCTTCTCGGGATTTATCCACACTACGGGGTGGTCGCCCATTTTTATGTTAGTCTCTGTCGTATAGCTTGCCTCGTCAACATGCGCCAAAACATGAACGTTTGGACGCGGATTCTCTTCGTATATATACCATTCATCGCCACCGATAACGAACGTGCCGGGAACATCCTTCATTACCGGATGCACGCGGTCTTCCACTTGCACCGTACCGTCGCTTGTTTCAGCAATATAGTTCTTATAACGAATCTTGCCCATAAAGTCGGAGAACCAGCCCCACATGGAATATCCATCGAAATCGCCGAGCAGCGAAGCATGATGGAAGCCGATGTAACCTCCTGTTCCACGGTCGATATAGTTCTGCAAATCTTTCTGAGCAGCCTCACTCCACGCATAGGGCGGATAGTTCAACTGGAGAATAAGATGATAGGTGGCTATCTCGTCAGACTTAATGTCCTTGGCCGAGTTAAGCACTGTCAGTTCCATATTGAAACGCTCCTTGTTGTCCTCCAACCATTGCAGACCAGCGGCTGTGAAGCCCTCATGCAGTCCACCACGCTCGGCCAAAACCAAAACGCGACGTGGTGGTATGGTGCCTCTTTTATTCTGAATCAAGCTCTGATAGAGTGTGCGGCGCTCGTCACCCTGCGCATTGTCACTGGCATAGTCCCAGTACATTCCACCACGCAAATTGTTGTCCAGAATGTATTGACACTTCTCTGCCAACGAACGTGCATCTTCATAAGCCCATATAAGTTCGCCATTGGCATTAGTGATGTAGGGGAACTTTCCCTCGTCGTCCCATCGCAAGTCATAACCTTGAGGAAGACGCCCCGTGCGATGATACTCTCGCAATCCTTCATCATCACGCTTACCCTTTCCATAGAAAGGCACACCCATCACCAATTTCTCGCGCGGCACACCAGCTTTCAAGTGAGCCTCCACAGCCTGAGATGACGTGCAATAACCAGCATGGGGAGAGGGGAAAAGTGCTGCATGGTGTTTCGGAGCATTGCCCATGTCGTAAGCCATCACATTCACGAGGTCCATATACTGGATACAGGATTTAAAATCGATGTACTTAGCATTGCATACCGTTGCCGCCGTTACCAGTTTCTGTTTGCCTAAGACTTTGCGAAGGTCACGCATCAGAAGGGTGAAGTTCTCCGTATCCTGCGGCGATGAGGATATGTTCGCAGAACTCTGTGTAGGATACTCCCAATCGATATCGATACCATCCAATCCAAACTCATCCACTACTCGCTTGCAGTCCTTGGCAAAGGCCATGCGGTTCACATCGGACGCAGCCATCTCACTGAAACGTCCGCTTCCCCAACCTCCGACGGAAAGCACCACCTTCAAGGCTGGGTTCTGTTGCTTCAAGCCAACTATCATGCGCAGACGGTTCGGATTGTCGATGTTCACACCGTTAAATGTTTCGTTCACAGATCCGAAAGCATAGTTGATATGTGTCATCGTCATGGGGTCGGGCACTTCACGCGTCCATGATGTCACATAGGCAACAATAACTGTGTTATCCACTGTTTTCTTCTTCCCTACTGCCGTTGCAGACAGCAATACAGCAGCCACGAAGGCCAACACTTTCATGCTTGTTCTCATATCCTGAATCTTTAATTATTATATTTCACTCCCGTTCTAACTTTGTCTTTTCATTCCGTCCATAGCAACTGCACCGGCACCAAGAAGGCTGATGAGATGCGGATCGAGTTTCGTGAGCACAACGCCACCGGTGACAAAGCGCACAGTGACAGTTTGAAGTTTCTCGCGGATTCGCTCCAGAAGGTAACCGTCGGCCACCATTTCTCCTCCAAGAATGACAGTGTCTGGGTCAGAGACACGCACAAGATCCATGATGAGGTTTGCCATTGCTTCGGCAGCATTATCTACAAGTTTCTTGCACAGCGGGTCATCCTGCTGACAGAGACGGAAGACATCGGGTACATGAATGCGACCGCGCTGAGGTATTTCGAGTTTCGTGTCGTAGTATTTACATAGGAATCGAGCCTGACGGTCAAGTCCTACACTCGAAGCGATGGTCTCCACACAATCCATGCGTCCGCAAGGACAGCGCAGTCCCACCTGCACTCCCACTCGCAGGTGTCCAACCTCGCCAGCGTTGAAATGACTGCCACGTACCTGTCTGCCACCTATCACCAGACTGGCTGCAATGCCCGTGCCTACATAGATATAGATGAAGTCCTGTGTCTGCTGTCCCAAGCCCCATCTGATGACAGCACGTGTAGCGCTTTTCACATCATTGTCGATAAAGCAGGGGATACCTGTCCACTCACTCAGTTCGGCAGCCAGGTTGATGGGATGTGTGCGTTGAGGGTCAATCTGGTACCAGATGCCCTCGTCTGCATTCACACGACCTATGAGCCCCAGTCCGATGGCCTCGGGACATTCGTTGCCCCACTCAGGTCCACCGCGAAAGTCTTCAAGGGTCGATTTAATTATCTCGAAGGCCGACTCCTGATTGAAGAAATCCAGCCGATAGTCTTTTTTCCTGAGGATGGTACCTTCATCGGTGATTTCGCCTATCATCAGCTGATAACCACTCAGATTGATGCCTAAATATGTTTTCATGTATTCAGATGCTTTTTATAGTATGTCACTGATTCTGCTAGGGCTGACGCCGAATTCCTTCTTGAAGCAAGTGCTGAAGTATTTGGGGTCGGAGAAACCTACCTTTGCTGATACTTCGGCTATGGGATAGGGACGCCGCGAGAGCATTTCCTTGGCGCGAGAGAGACGCAGTATGCGGATGATGTCGTTGGGACCTTTACCTGTGAGTGTCTTTATCTTGTTATAGACAGATGAGCGGCTCATGGCCAGTTCGTAGCAAAGGTCGCTGATGGCAAAGTCAGAGTTGGAGAGCTGGCTTTCGATGATTCGGAACACCTTTCCCATGAAGTCCTTGTCAAGCTGCGTCTTGTATTCCAATCGTTCGGGCCGTCCGTTCATGGCCACGACCTCTTCTCGCAAGTGCTGACGTCGGCGCAGGATGCTATGGATGCGGGTGCGCAGAATATCTGTATCGAAAGGTTTTGTGATATAATCATCGGCTCCAGCCTCGAGTCCATAGATGATATTCTCACGCTCCGATAGAGCTGACAGAAGTATGAAGGCTATGTGGCTGGTCTCTACCGAGTCGTGCAGTTTGCGACAGAGTTCATCACCAGGTATGACGGACAGGAGAACGTCGGAAATCACAATGTCAGGATTCAGACTGACAGCCATCTCCCATGCCTCGCCACCAGTGGAAGCTTCCACCACGTCGAACTCATCGGCAAGTTGCTTGCAGAGATAGGCGCGCTGGTCGGCATCCTCATCGACAACAAGGATGAGATTGCGGTCGGAGCGCGCAAACGTGGGACGACCGTCGCTGGTCAATACCGAGGGCGAAGGGCGTACCGAAGTGGAGGGTACGGGCTCATCGGGCTCACTCTTTATGCCCAGCATCTCGTCTATCTCGTGAGCTATCCAGAAGAGTTCCAGACGCACGCTCTCCGATTCTTTCCGCGCCAACAACTCGGCCAGACGGATTTTGATGAGCGATATTTTCTGTTCCAAATGTTCCATAGTATGGAGAGAACTTAGATCTTAACTTTCATATTTATACGTAACATGAGCCGCACCACCTGAACAACCAGCAAGGCATAACCCAGCGATAGCAACAGACCGACAATGCCTTGATACCAGCTCCACGGGAAGTGGAAGCCCAAGATACCGCGCAACGGATACCACACGTAGGGCACCAGATAGCACGTCAGCGTTGCAGTTCCAGCTGGAGCGATGAAAGCAAACCAGTTCGCTTTTCCACGTACATCCGTCAACCAATGGAGGGCTGCCAGCATGGGGAAGAAGATGGCCAGCGAGAAGAAAGCCCACGTAGGAGTGGCCTGTATCTTAGAGATTATCCAGAAGCGGTGGCATACAAAACCCAGAGCGAGACTCACAAGACCCACTGCCACAAAGAGCGTAATCAGACGACGATGCCGGCCGTTGGCTGTATAGTGCTGCAACAACATAGATGCAGCCATGCCTGACAGGCCCAATGCATGCCCCGTCCACCCTCCGGGAACAAAGGGGAGCACGACGATGTGGCTGAACCATTCATGGGGAATGAGTGACGAGTTGCTCACGACACACAGCAACAGACCCACGGCCCATGCAATCAGGACACCGGGCAACGTGCGCCGAGCCAACAGGTAAGCCAAAGCACAAACCAGATAAGTCCAGCCTATCAGACCCAGAATACCCCACCATCCGATGGCGAACGAAGGGCCGTGGACATCGCAATAGACAATGAGTCCGACCAACACAAGCGCGCCCAGCCATTGCAAGATGCACACACACTTCCTATTCCAAGCACGCGGATAGTCTAACCATACCAAGAAGATGCCGCCCACCATCAGGAGCGAATAGGTGAGATATGAGATGCCACCCACGCCACGCTCGCAGTTGAGTGTAAACAGCCCCATGGCCAGCAGGGCAAACGTACGTCGCAGGATGTGGCCAAGTACTTGAAACTGGGAATCGCCGCGGCGCAGACGACCATCGATGGCCAACGGAACAGACAGACCTACACAAAAGAGAAAAGCTGGGAATATCACATCGGAAAATCCCAGCATATCCTCATTGTATGCAGCGTGAAACATCCAGTGGGGCACCTCCTTCAGTCCGGGAATGTCGTTCACAAAGAGCATAAGTGTCATTGTGAGGGCGCGCATCACGTCGATGGAGGCCACACGGAGGTTCTGGTTCGCAGTTTTTTCGGTCATCGTTCGCATCGTTTTTGCAATTTCCTCCGCAAAGATACGACAGCGAACAGATTCTTAGGGTGTAAGATTCGCTTTTTCTTGTTGAATTATTGTCAAAAGGCTTCTTTACGCCCTTTCTACACCCTGTTTCGGTCTACCAGATGTCCTCAGGCGTCTCAGGATTGTCATAGACTTCCTTAGAGGCATACTCGAGGAAATCCATGTAGAGATAGCGCGTCGGGTCGTCCATCACAGACTTGAAGCGGATGTAGTATGTCTCGTCGGGATCCATCGTCTGGCGGAACAGAATGCGGCGGGTACTGATGGTACTCTTGCGGTTGTCATACAGAAGCGGGCCCTTCATGAAACCGTTGTTGCGCAGATGCTTGTCAACCTCGGAATCGTAGTCTTCGTCGCCGGTATCTGCTTCCCAACCATAATCATATTCTTTGTCTCCTCCGGAGCCATTGTACATAATTTTGTTGCACACTAAACGCAGGTCGAGGGGGATACCCATAACGGCCAGATGGTCCTTATCGCTGCCCCAGTAGAACTGGACGATGCCTCGTGTACCACCACCGCTCTGCACCTGATAGCGGAGTTCATAGGTACCACGTTTTGGCACGGGCGGCAGGGTGAACGTAACGTCCGAGAATCCACGGATGGTGAACTCGTCGCCCTGATAGTTTTCCCACGTCTTGGTCATGGCGGTCCAATAGAAGAACTGTGTATCCTCGCTTATGTCCACCTCGCTGAGGTAGGGGTAAACGATATCGGAAGGAATCCATACATTTGTATGCGCCTCGTCGAGCAGCGGGCACATGCGGATGTCGTTGTTGATAAACTCGGGCATCATAGCTGCCACGTTCCAACGAATACGACCTTTCTGCAGGTTGCTGCGTGTATCTTCGTCGTAAACCAGGAGTTTGTCGATGGGGTATACGATGGCATTGCGGAGGCTGTTTTCGCCTTCCATATTCGGGGCGCCGATGAAGATACCCACCTTGTCGGGGTCGCAACTTAGCTCATGATAGTCTCCGCTGCGTCCGTTGTTGAGGTTCGGGAAACGGTTCAGGAAGATGCCGTTACTCTCCTTACTTTCATAAATTTTAATCAAGCGGCGCTTACCCATCGTCGTGAAGAATTCACTCATGGCCACACCCAGCGTCTGGTTCTTTACGTAGCCCTTCTCGTTGCGGTGCATCACCAGACGGTCCGGGGCCAGTCGTTCGGGCAGAAGATGATAGGTGACGAAATGGTAGAGCAGGTTGTTTTCCTTGGTATAGTTGTCGTCATCCACTGCATCGGGATAGACGTTCAGACCGCGGACATAGCTCAACACGTCCTCAAGCGAGATTTCGTCGGCTGGTTTTCCAATCCATCCTTCCCACAGGCTGTCGGGCTCGGCAAAGAGTGTATAGCCATAGTAGCGGTGTTCAGGAGTATGGAAGACTCTCTCGTCCGAATTACCTACGGACTCAATCTTGACGGGTATCTCTCCTCGCTGGTACTTGTCTTCGTAGGCATAGTCCATGTAGAGTCTCAACGAGTCCACAAGCCCAGTAGCCTTCAGCATCTTAGCCATGACAGCAAAGCCTCTGCGGTTCTCACTGATGATGTCGTCGATCCACTGGCCCAGCGTATTGTTGCCGGGGGCAACCACGCGGGTCATCTGATGTATGATTCCGTTGAGCAGCAGGATGTCGTAGTTACGCGTGTCTATGGGAGCCTCGTTAATCGAGTACTGCTGCAATTCGGTATTCAGGTGGACCGTGAGACGACGGTCATACATGTTGGGGCGTGGAATATCGGCATCCTGAACGACGGGGAAGTCGTATGTACCGTAACTTGCCTCGTCGCCGCTGTCGATGATACTGTTGTAGACAATCACTTTCTCGATGGAGTCACGCACGGTCTCGTTGGGGAATCCGTCCCAGGTAGGTTCGAGAAGGATGCCCTTGCGCCAGAGGGTATCCAGATAGAACTGAATGGCCTCGTTCGTAGGAGCGAATACGGTGTAGTTTCCGCGCGCAGACATCAGCTGGCTCACGGTGGAAGTGCTCAGACGGCTTACGGGGATGGCCTGGAGCAACGTACAATATTCGCTGTACTCCTCGTGCCGCTGCAGGTAGTCCCACACGGTGGAGGTGGTGAACACGTAACGTGCCGATTTGTCAACTTCCTCCTGACAGCCCGTCATAGGCAACAGGAGCAGAACGGAAAGAATGACGCCGAGGATTCCCTTGGGCGTGCCAAAGAAACGGCCACAAAGAGTCTGTTTCTTGCTGTTTTGGTTTAAGGTATGCATAGTTGTGTTGTTATTTTTATATCTTTTTCAATGCAAAACTATAAAAAAACATATATAGAACAAAAAAAAGAAGGAGGAATTTTTCCTTATATCGTATAATAATGCATTAAAAAAGTAAAAAACACCATGCTGCGACATGAAACGCACCATGCTGCGACAGCCTACGCAACGTGGTGCGCAGGCTGTCGCAACGTGGTGCGTCGAACGGACGTCTTTCTGTCTATCTTTTTCTTCGGCAAGGGAGGGATAAAGCGCAACACCTTGTGCGTTTTCACCTTTGCGCTCACAGCTCCCGTATTTCAGAGAACCTCTCAGCGCCCTTCTTGCGTCTTGTTTCGGTCTACCAGATATCCTCGGGCGTCTCAGGATTGTCATAAACTTCCTTAGAGGCATACTCGAGGAAATCCATGTAGAGATAGCGCGTCGGGTCGTCCATCACGGACTTGAAGCGGATGTAGTATGTCTCGTCGGGATCCATCGTCTGGCGGAACAGGATACGGCGGGTACTGATGGTACTCTTGCGGTTGTCATACTGAAGCGGGCCCTTCATGTACCCATTGTTGCGCAGACGCTTGTCAACTTCGGAATCGTAGTCTTCGTCGCCGGTATCTTCTTCCCAACCATAATCATATTCCTTGTCTCCGGTGACATCGTAGATAAGTTTGTTGCACACTACGCGCAGGTCGAGAGGAATACCCATAACGGCCAGATGTTCCTTATCACTGCCCCAGTAGAACTGGACGATGCCTCGTGTACCACCACCGCTCTGCACCTGATAGCGGAGCTCGTAGGTGCCACGCTTGGGCACGGGCGGCAGGGTGAACGTAACGTCCGAGTATCCACGGATGGTGAACTCGTCGCCCAGATAATTCTCCCACGTCCTCGTCATGCCTGTCCAGTAGCAGAACTGTGTATCCTCAGATACGTCCACACCGCTGAGGTAGGGGTAAACGGCATCGGAAGGAATCCATACATTTGTATGCGCCTCGTCGAGCAGCGGGCACATGCGGATGTCGTTGTTTATGAACTCGGGCATCATTGCTGTCACGTCCCAGCGGATACGGCTCTTCTGCAGGTTGTTGCGTGTATCTTCGTCGTAAACCAGGAGCTTGTCAATGGGGTATACGACCGCATTGCGGAGGCTGTTGTCGCCTTCCATATTCGGGGTGCCGATAAGGATACCCACCTTGTCGGGGTCGCAACTTATCTCATGGTAGTCTCCTTTGCGCCCGTTGTTGAGGTTCGGGAAGCGGTTCAGGTAGATACCATTGCTCTCACTGCTTTCATATATTTTAAGCAAACGGCGCTTACCCATCGTGGCGTAGTATTCGCTCATGGGCACGCCCAGCTGCACGTTCTTTACGTAGCCCTTCTCGTTGCGGTGCATCACCAGACGGTCCGGGGCCAGTCGTTCGGGCAGAAGATGATAGGTGACGAAACGGTAGAGCAGGTTGTTCTCCTTGGTATAGTCGTCGTCATCCACGGCATCGGGATAGACATTCAGACCGCGGACATAGCTTGCCACATCTTCAAGGGTTATATCTTCGGCTGGCTTTCCAATCCATCCCTCCCACAGACTGTCGGGCTCGGCAAAGAGCGTGTAGCCATAGTAGCGGTGTTCGGGGGTATGGAAGGTCTTCAGTGCCGCGTCGGTGCCCTTACCTACAAATTTGATGGGAATCTCGCCACGCTGGTACTTGTCTTCGTAAACGTAATCCATGTAGAGTCTCAACGAATCCACAAGCCCAGTGGCTTTCAGCATCTTAGCCATGACGGAAAAACCTCTGCGGCGCTCGCTGATGATGGTCTCAATCCACTGGCCCAGCGTATTGTTGCTGGGGGCAACCACGCGGGTCATCTGATGTATGATTCCGTTGAGCAGCAGGATGTCATAGTTGCGTGAGTCTATGGGAGCCTCGTTTATCGAGAACTCCTGCGATTCGGAGTCCAGGTGGACCGTGAGACGGCGGTCATACATGTTGGGGCGTGGGATTTCGGCATCTTGTACGATGGGGAAATCGTAGGTACCGTAACTCATCTCGTCGCCGCTGTCGATGATACTGTTGTAGACGATTACTTTCTCGATGGAGTCACGCACGGTCTCGTTGGGGAATCCGTCCCAGCTGGGTTCGAGAATGACGCCCTTGCGCCAGAGGGTATCCAGATAGAACTGAATGGCCTCGTTCGTGGGAGCGAAGACGGTGTAGTTTCCGCGCGCAGACATCAGCTGGCTCACGGTGGAAGTGCTCACAGGGCTTACGGGGATGGTCTGCAGCAACGAGCAATACTTACTATACTCCTCGTGCCGCTGCAGGTAGTCCCACACGGTGGAGGTGGTGAACACGTAACGTGCCGATTTATCAACTTCCTCCTGACAGCCCGTCATAGGCAACAGAAGCAGAATGGAAAGAATGGCACCGAAGATTCCCTTGGCCATTCTGAAAAGGCGGCCACGAAAGGCCTGTTTTTTGGTGTTTAGATTTAAGGTATTCATTGTATTGTTGGCCTATTTATCTCTTTCTCTTCACAAATATATAAAAAATGTATGGCTGAGGCAAATTAAGAAGCATAGTTTTCTACCATATCGCAGGATAGTGCATCGTATTCGGCATAGGAGCACCGTGCTGCGACAGAAAACGCACCGTGCTGCGACAGCCTACGCAACGTGCTGCGACGGTCGTCGCACCGTGGTGCGTCAAACGGACATCTTGCCCTCCATCAAGTTTTTTTCGACAAAGAAGGAAAAAGCGCAACACCTTGCGCGTTTTTCGTCAAAAATGAGTACCTTTGCACTCAAAATAGGGCCCCTGTAGTTCAATGGATAGAACTACGGTTTCCTAAACCGTCAATCCGGGTTCGATTCCCGGCGGGGGTACAACTAAAAAGAAAAGAGAAAAATCATGGCAGAAACATTGGAAATTAAGGAACTGGACCAAGTGGTGGTCCGCTTCTCGGGTGATTCCGGCGACGGCATGCAGCTGGCCGGAAATATCTTTTCTACGGTCTCGGCAACCGTGGGCAACAGCATCAGCACTTTCCCCGACTATCCGGCCGACATACGCGCCCCGCAAGGCTCGCTGACGGGCGTGAGCGGTTTTCAGGTGCACATCGGTGCCGGTCAGGTGTTCACACCGGGCGACCTCTGCGACGTGCTGGTGGCCATGAACGCCGCCGCGCTGAAAACGCAGTACAGGTATGCCAAGCCCAACGCAACCATCATCATCGACACCGACTCGTTCGGACCTAAGGACCTGGAGAAAGCAGCGTTCAAGACCGACGACCCGCTGAAGGAGATGGGCATCGACCCCGACCGCGTAATTGCGTGCCCGCTGACAACGATGGTGAAGGACTGTCTGGCCGACAGCGGCATGGACCAGAAAGGCATTCTGAAGTGCCGCAACATGTTTGCACTGGGTCTGGTGTGCTGGCTCTTCAGCCGCGACACAGAGATAGCCTTCAACTTCCTGCGCGAGAAATTCGCCAAGAAACCCGGACTGGCCGATGCCAACATAAAGGTGATTCAGGCAGGCTACGACTACGGACACAACACCCACAGCTCGGCTGCGAACGTATATCGCATCGAGACGAAAAACAAGGTGCCCGGGCGATATATGGACATCACCGGCAACAAGGCCACAGCATACGGATTCATTGCTGCAGCCGAGAAAGCCGGACTGAAACTCTACCTGGGCTCCTACCCCATCACACCGGCCACCGACGTGCTGCACGAGCTGTCGAAACACAAGAGCCTGGGCGTGACCACGGTGCAGTGTGAAGACGAGATAGCAGGCTGCGCCTCGGCTGTGGGAGCCTCCTTTGCCGGCGCACTGGCAGTGACGAGTACCTCGGGCCCTGGCATCTGCCTGAAGAGCGAGGCCATGAACCTGGCTGTCATCATGGAACTGCCGCTGGTGGTGCTCGATGTGCAACGCGGCGGACCTGCCACAGGCCTGCCCACCAAGAGCGAACAGACCGACCTGCTGCAAGTGCTCTTCGGACGTAACGGCGAAAGCCCCATGCCCGTGATGGCCGCACTGAGTCCCACCGACTGTTTCGACGCCGCCTACGACGCCAGCAAGATGGCACTGGAGCACATGACGCCCGTGGTGCTGCTGACCGACGCATTCGTGGCCAACGGCTCGGGGGCATTCAAGCTGCCCAAGCTCGACGAATATCCTGCCATCGAACCGCCCTACGTGCCCGAGGAACTGCGTGGTACATGGACGCCCTACATGCGTGCCGAGAACGGCACACGATACTGGGCTGTGCCGGGACGTGAGGGTTTCGCACACATTCTGGGCGGACTGGAGAAGGACGACAAGACGGGAGCCATCAGCACGAATCCCGAGAACCACGACCTGATGACACGCAAGCGTGCCCAGAAGATTGCAAACATCGAAGTGCCCGACCTGGAGGTGCTGGGCGACCGCGACGATGCCGAACTGCTCATCGTGGGCTTCGGCGGCACCTATGGCCACCTGCGCGCTGCCATGGAGGAGATGCGCTCGCAGGGAAAGAAAGTGGCACTGGCACACTTCCGTTACATCAACCCGCTGCCCAAGAACACAGCCGAGGTGCTGAAGAAATATCCGCGCGTGGTGGTGGCCGAGCAGAACATGGGACAGCTGGCAGCCTGGCTGCGCATGAAGGTGGACGGATTCGTTCCCTATCAGTACAACGAAGTGAAGGGTCAGCCTTTCGTAGTGTCTACCCTGGTAAGCAATTTCGAACAAATCATAAACAAGTAAGAAAATGGCACAGTATACATTCCAAGACTTCAAGAAAGGTCAGCCCCGCTGGTGCCCGGGCTGCGGCGATCACTTCTTCCTGAACAGCCTGCACAAGGCAATGGCCGAGATTGGCATCGCTCCACACGAGACAGCCGTCATCAGCGGCATCGGGTGTAGCAGCCGACTGCCCCACTACATGGCAACATACGGCATGAACACCATCCACGGACGTGCAGCCGCCATTGCCACCGGATGCAAGGTGGCCAACCCACGGCTGACCGTATGGCAGGTGAGCGGCGACGGCGACGGACTGGCCATCGGCGGCAACCACTTCATACATGCCAACCGCAGGAACATAGACCTGAACATGATTCTGCTGAACAACCGCATATACGGACTGACGAAGGGCCAGTACAGCCCCACCAGCCCACGCGGCTTTGTCTCGAAGAGCAGCCCCTACGGAACAGTGGAAGACCCCTTCCGCCCCGCTGAACTGTGCTTCGGTGCACGCGGACACTTCTTCGCACGTGCCGTGGCAACGGACGCGCAGGGAACCATCGACATTCTGAAGGCTGCACAGCAGCACAAGGGTGCCAGCGTGTGCGAGATTCTGCAGAACTGCGTCATCTTCAACAACGGAACACACGACAGCGTTTACTCGAAAGAGGGACGCGCCAAGAACGCCATCTACGTGCGCCACGGACAGCCCCTGGTCTTCGGCGAGAACAAAGAGTACGGACTGGTGCAGGAGGGTTTCGGCCTGAAGGTAGTGGAAATCGGCAAGGACGGAGTGACGATTGACGACATCCTGGTGCACGACGCACACTGCGAGGACAACACACTGCAACTGAAACTGGCGCTGATGGGCGACGGCGACGGATTCCCCATCGCACTGGGCGTGATACGCGACGTGGAGGCACCCACCTACAACGATGCCGTGGAGGCGCAGATTGAGGAGGTGAAGGCTAAGAAAGCCTACCACACGTTTGCCGAACTGCTCGAGACGAACGACATCTGGGAAGTGAAGTAACCACGGTGCGACATCCAACGCACCACGTTGCGAAGCCCGACGCACCACAGTGCGACACCCGTCGCAGCGTGGTGCGTTTTTCCCCCCGACATATTTAAGCCACACTGACAGAAACGAAGAGAGCGTGCAACCCTCGACCGAGGATTGCACGCTCTCTATATTTCCGGATTTAACCCGGATTCGAGGTCAGAAGATATTGCGTGAAACGGTGACGCTCAACGAGGGATAGACCTTGAAATGCTTCACCAACTTGGTCATGTCACCCACCTTGCCCGGGATATTGTGTACGTCGTGCGTCAAGTCGATGCGCTGCGGCTGAACTGTCTCCCACGACTTGGTCTCGGCATTCCACACGTCCATGTCGTAGTCGTTTTCGCTATTTACCTTATATACATTATCTACGTAGACATGCGGCGAGCCACCCCAGAAGAGCAGTCCGGCATCCACCGTGAGTTTCCATCGTCCGTCGGACGAGAGTTCCTTGTTGTACCCTGCTCCGAGATAGGGACGGAAACTATTGACCTTCATCGACGCACGGGCACCGTAATTCTCGTCGGGAACCATCATCGCACGGTCGCCGTCGGAGAAATATCCGAGGGGCATACCCGCCATGCGTGCCGCCACAATGCGCTCGTTGAAATCATCGGGAAGACTTATGTCGTGCATCGTCCCACGGCTATCCTCATATTCCAGCATCGGTTCACCCTTGCAAGCCTTGCTGTACATGGAATTATACATGGAGACAGCAGCCAGTGTGGGTGTGCCGCTCGCAGCATTCTTGGCACGGCCGATAGTTGAGGAGCCGACGAAGAAACCGAGCGTGAAACTCCATTGCTTATTGTCGGGGATGGGCATGACGTCGATGAGAATTTTGAAATTTCCCCACGAGGGACGCATGTTGGCATCTACATTGTCCCGCACCTCGCGACCTGTGAAATTGGTGATGACATCAATCATACGACGACGCCTGTCCTCGCCAATGGACGTTACACCATTCATGTCGATGGGGAAGTTGCTGGTCATCTGGAAGCGCGGCATATAGGTGAAGCCGGTGCGCAGACGGAGATACTTCCCCGCAGGCGAGGCGGCCTCGAGTCCGAGACCGGTAGTGCTGGCCGTCACTCCCACATCGAGATGGGTAAACGCACCATCAAAACTCGATACTGTCTCTTCCCATGCCGTCTGCCACCACTGCGCCGACATGCTCGACGCAAGGGAGAGGAGAACGGAGAGGGAGGCTATTCGCAGGCGATTCATAGTGAATTCTTACTTTATAATTGTTTTCTTTCCGTTGATGATGTATATTCCCTTCGGCAGATGCTCCGTGTAGATACGTTGGCCAGAGAGGTCATAAACCACCCGCTCGGAACGCTCGCGCACGTCAACAATGCCTGCTTCCAGAGAATAGGTTCCGACGACAACCACGTCGTGTGCCGGCATCGAAGCGGGCATCTCGCCCCATCCCTGGAAGGTGTATCCGGTCTGGGCGGGTACACTCTCAGGTGCGGTCACTTCGGCGCCATACGTTACCATGGACGTGAGATAGACTTGATTGTCATAGGCGCCGCCGTTGAGAATATAGATCAGTTGATAGGAACAGATGCTGAACGTGCCCGTAACCGTCACGTCGGTGGCTGGCATGGTAGCAGGAATCTCACTCCAACCACTGAAAAGATGGCCTTCTTTCACGGGTTCGTCAATGGCGGTCACTGCATCGCCATACAGAATGGTCTGCGTATCGAAGACTTCGCCATCGACAAGATATGTGAGCGTATAGGTGTTTATGCTGAACGTGCCGTTCACCTGTACGTCGTGGGCAGGCATGGTGGCAGGAATCTCACTCCAACCGCTGAAAGTGTAACCCTCGCGCGAAGGAGGCGTTACGGGCTTGATACTCGTGCCATAAGGAACAGAAACTGTATTGAAGACCTCGTCATCGACCACATAGGTCAAAGTATAGTTGTTGAGACTGAAAGTTGCCCTCACCGTAAAATCTCCGGCCGGCATGGTCTCTGGAATCTCGCTCCAGCCACTGAAGGTATAACCCTCTTTCTGTAACGGTTCGAGTGGTATAATCTGATCGCCGACCTTTATCTTCTGAGTTGTATAGACTTTGCCGTCCACAAGGTAGGTCAGCGTGTATTTCATGTTGCTGAGAATCTCGTTATATTCATCCTCAGTGACAAGTGTCAGTTCTTCCTCCGTATCCTGCTCGACGGGGAGATAAGCTTGGTTGGCAGGCAGATATTGCGTATCGCTATAGGTAACCAAGTTGGGACTGCTGGTGACGAAACCGAGCTTCCCCTCGGATGTCACGCCGAGGACACGCATCGACTGACTGTCGAATGCCGTTATGGCATCTGCCGACTTCGGACGCTGGTTGTTGCAGAAAAGCACGCCAGACATGAGGTTGTTCTCGAGCGGCTTGTTCGAAGACACCAACAGATTGAGGCGATTGTCGGACGGATTAGACGAGGAGCACTCGATGAAGACTGGCGTATAAGCAGGTATCAGCCCCGTCACCTCGTTCATGATGGCGTAACCGCGCTCCAGCCTACTTACCGTATAAGCTTTCATCCCCGATGAATAAAGACTGAACGGGAATGAGACGTAGAAAGGATAATAATACTTTTCGCCCAACTGAACATTGGGTGTTATGCCAAAATAAGAATCGTTGCTCTCGGGAGATACCATAAATACCTCCCAGTTGCGATAAGGCGATGAGCCACCGGTGCCCACCGTTCCACGGTCCACGGCAGACATTTCTTTATCACACAGATATTTTGTAATGTTGTAAGCCGATGCACTCACAGTATAGGTGCCCTTGAATGCACCGGACGTAATAGTGTGCACGTCGACATAACGCTGCACCATAGCATAGATTCCTGTCCCCTGCGCAGAGATGTCAAACTGTTGATTGCTCTGCTCCTCCACATACATCACCGTGGATGGATTGGAGATGACTCTCTCCTCGCCTTTCCACAACTGAATGGCTGCGAAATCGCCCACATCACGGTTCATATCGTAGGTTCCGGTGTTGTCCGTTATATACATATAACGTTCTGTTCCATAGTTTCGGATACGATAATAACCATTGGAGGTAAACTGGGCCGAGACATTAGAAGCAACAGCTACGGAAAGGGAAATACCTATCAGGAATCTTTTCATTTTTAACAGAAAAGCCTCTCCCCGCATTCCATTGAAGTGGAATGCAAGGAGATGGCTTTAATTTATAGTTAACAATTTTCGGTTGTCGAGATTGTTTTACTCGGCAATACAGATGCTCACACGGTTCTTGTCGTTCTCAGCATAGGGCTGCTCTGTGTCACCCTTTGCAGTGGTGGAGATACGACTTTCGGAGATACCCTTCTGAACCAACAGGTCGTGAACAATCTTTGCACGACGCTCCGAATACATCTTGTTCAGCTTGGCATTACCCGTACCCTTGTCAGCGTAAGCAGTAACGGTTACCTTCGATTCGGGATACTTCTTCATATAGTCCACGATCTCGTTGATCTTGGTCATCTCAGCACCAGCAACTTCGGAACCACGAATCACGAAGAAGATATCGCGACGGAGAGCTTCGCGTGCAGCGGGCTTAGCTTCGGGCTCTTTGTAAACAACCTTCTCAACAACCTTCTCTACGGGACGCTCAATCACCTTCTCAACGATGGTCTGGCAGGGAGCTTCCTTAGCAACCTTCTTGGTCACCTTGCCCAGGCGAACCTTGATGCCAGCAAGTCCGTTGAAATACCAGTCGAGGTTGTCAGCATCCTTCGAGTTGTAGTGGTCATCCAGCACGTTGGCGTTGAATTCCAGGCCGATGTCAACACGCTTGCTTACGCGGAAATCGATGTAAGCACCAGCACGGCCGGTGAAGCGTACCTTCGTGTCATCCCACAGATAGCTCAGATAACCTACGTCAGAGCCGTAGGGCAGTCCGTGCATAGCAGCAGAGACATCAGCTGCCTCGTCGTTATCCCAACCGATGTTGGCACCGAGACCAGCCAGCACACCCACGCTCACGAGACGCTTCTTGTAACCACCAATGAGGTTGGTCAGGTCCATCGTAGCATCAAGCGTAGGAGATACATAGTTCCATTTCCATTTGTACTTACCGGAAGTCAGTTTCGAGCCGCCTTTGCTCTGCCAGCCATTGACCGCCAGACGCAGACCCCATACGGGAGTGAACTGATAGCCACCGGCCACCTGTACGTTCGGACGAATCAGGTCCTTGAACTTCACTTCGCCCAACGTATACTGGCCACCGCCCTGTGCCTGAACATACCAGTGGTGGTTGAAACCATCCACATATTCTACTGCCTGCGCGGATGCTGTGAGGCATCCGGCAGAAAGCAGTGCTGTATACAATACTTTTCTTAAATTCATATCCTTAATATTTTAAGCGTTTATACCTTATTTATATATGGAGCTATTACTTCACGGTGATATAGTACTTCTTCGTAGCAATCTTTCCGTGGAAGTCAAGAGCCGAGTAAGCAACCTCGTAGGTGTAACCACTCTCGAAGCCATCTACTGTGAACTCGCGAACGTCGCCGTCGAGTACCTCGTTCATGTTCTCGGCATCGTTGATAGCCTTGAGCTGAGCGAGACAGTCAGCATCGCCGCCCTGAGCGCTGAGGTTGCCCTTGAATACGTTGGTGATGGCCACGTGCTTCTTGCAGATGGGCACAACGAGTTCGATAGTCCATGATGTGGGAACGAAGGTGATGCTCGAGCTTACTGCCTTGGGAGCGTTCTTTGCGGTGCTCAGCAGGTGGCTGCCATCCTCGGTGCTGATGATCAGCACGGGCTGCAGACGTGCATGGATGCCGTTCAGAAGCTTTGTTGCATAGCTGTTAGCCTTGTCTACCAGACCCTTCACCTTGTCGGCGATATTGTAGATGCCGTCAACAACCTCACCCTTTGCGTCGTAAATCTGATCCAGGAACGCGGTGCAGTCACCCAGGAAGTCGGTGATGGTGATGATCATAGTGTTCTGGTCGTCATCCACATTGTTTGCTTCGCCAATTGCGTAGGCCAGGATCTCATCAAGTGCAAGGACAACAGGAATATTAACGATAAAGTAGTCAGCACCTCCCTCTGCTAATGCCGCACCGTTGATTTCAATGGTGTGCTCTGCGCCTGTAGCATCAACGAAAATCAGGCTGTTTTTGTCATAACCCTTGTAAGTGCCGATACTCAACTGCTTGTTGATAGCGAGAGCCAGACTCATATTCACCTGATTCTTTACTTTATCAATGTCGATGAGGTCAGCCTTGCGGATGTCGATGGCAGCGCCCTTCTCCTGCAGCTCGCGGAGGCTTGTGAAGATACTGTGGTCGTCAATCTTGCCAGCCACCTTGCCAGCCATTTTGTCAATGAAGTCCATCACGCGCTCGTAACCCGGAATAGTAACCACCTTGAAGTCTTTCAGTGTCTCGAATGAGAGAGGCTTCAGAGCAGTAGCAGCCAGTGAGTATGCAGAGTAAACTCCGTGCTCAGTGCCTTCGCCGTCAACCCAAGTAGCCTTCACGGCATTTGCGTCGAGCTTAGCATCCATCACGAGGTCGTACATGTCACCTGCGATACCTACGAAGTTAGCATTCTGACGGTTCTTCATGATGTCGTTCACAGCGTTCTTTATGCGATCTACGTTGAAGTCAATCTTCTGAACGTTCTCGATAGCGTCAGCAGCTACAAATGCGTCAGCCTCATAGAAGCCGTTGTTGCCAGCACGTGTGAAGCCGAACTGCAGAGTCTTGTCGCTCTTGCGCAGCGGGCTCAGCTGGATGCCACTTACAACTTCCTGGCTGTTCTCCAGCGAGAGGGTCTCACCGGTGAAGTCAACAGTGTTGGGGTTGATGGTCACATAGAGTGTACCGGCATTGTTTTCCTCGTTTGTAACGATGGTCTCGCCAGCGGCGAAGATGGGAGTGTCTTCGATGCCGAGGATTGCAGCATCGGCAGCGGTCAGAGCCTCCTTCGGATATACATAGTTACCGGTGCGGCTTGTGGGGAAGTAAACATCCTCTGTAGCCTCGCCGTAGAATGCGATGAGCACGTTGGTGTTGATGTTGGCGGGCAGATTAACAACGCCGAATGCGGGGTTGTAGGTGTTCTGCACCTTGATGTCGGTAATCATGTTGGCCAGTGTCTCCTTGATGTTCTCAACATCTTCGGGTACGCCTGCGAGTTCGTCGAGAGCCTTTTCAACAGCGTCCACACGGCGGCTCAGGTCGTCAATCTGGTCCTGCAGCAGTTCGTCAGCCAGCTTGTATGCCAGTTCCAGGTCGTCGATGCGAACGTTGGTTGCGTCGATAGCGTCAGAGAGTTCCTTAACAGTACCCTCGAACTTCTCGGTGGTCACATAGGTATCTTCAATGGCCTTCACGCGGGTTTCGAGATCGTCGTAGAGACCAAAGATGGAGTCAACAACCTGAGACAGGGAATCGATGTTTTCTGTATTAGCAATGACATCGAGTTTCAGTAAAGCAATCTGTGCATCGGTGTAGTCCTTAGCCTCCTGGAGGTTCTTCTCAGCCAGCACGTAGAGCGAGTCGATGCTTGCCTGCATAGAATCGGTCTTCTCCTGGAGGGAGTCAATTCTGAGGTTTACATAGTCGAAATTCTCGGCATATACCTCAAGGATGGAGTCAATTTGGGTGATTTTGATTTCGTTAGCCTCAGCCTTTGCCCATGCTTTTGCAGCGGTATCATAGGCAGTCTTCAGCGAGTCGCTCATGGTCACGAGCTTGTCGTTGATGCCACTGATAGCGGTCTCGTTCTGCTCTGCCAGACCCAGTGCCTTTTGGGCGATACTGTCTGCGACATGTGCCAGAGCCTGTGCCTCTGCAGCAAGTGTCTCCACCTTGCCCAGACGATCCAGAACTTCAGTCAGGTCGCACTTGCAGGCTGCCGAGTCAATGGCGGCATAAATTTTGGTGATAGCCTCATTATAGACTGTCTTTGCCACATAGGTGTCGGCGATTCTGGTTTCTAAATTCTGAATCTCCTTCATAATGCGCTTTGTAGCATCATCGAGGCTGTCGGCATTGGCCTTTGCCAAAGAGTCAACTTTGTTCTGAAGCTGCTGACGCAGATTCTTGAGCTTACCCTCCGTTTCTTCGTCACACTGAGCCTCGTGTGCCTTGACGGAATCCAAGCGATTCTTGTAGACGGCCAGAAGACTGTCGAGGTTGGCGATTTTGGCTTCCAGTGCCTCTTTCAGATTAGCGTCTTCACCGATGATGGTGTAACGCAATTCGTCGATTTGTTTCTGCAAATCATCGTCAGTGTCCTTACATGAGGTCACTGCCACACCCATGCCGGCTGTGACAGCCAGTAACATGAGAATCTTTGAAAACTTTTTCTTCATACTGTAAAACAATTTAGGTTATTTTTTAATTTGATTTTCAATTGGTTAACAAAATGCGTGCACGGCGCGCTGTCCCAGCGCATACACGTCGCTCGCGTATTCCTTTGCAAAGTTAGGGGCAAAGTTAATGCTTTTTTCGCGTATACACACAACATGAGCGCACAAAATCTATAGGAAATTAAGGTTTTTTAACATTCCACGACAAAAATGGCGCGGCCACAGGCCTGACGCAGGATTGGGCCGAAAAGGAAGCGGCGCAGACACACTGCAGTTCTACGCTTGACGCACCACGCTGCGACGCCTGTCGCACTACGTTGCGTTGCCCGTCGCACCACGGTGCGTTTTCCGAGGGGCTCCGATGTGCCTTTCCGTCGTCCGAATCGCAAAAAAGCATTCACTATTTTTGGGCGTTCCGCCGAGACTTCGTAACTTTGCAGCCCGAAACCTCTAAAGAACAAACCGATGAACTTTGTAGACGAACTGACATGGCGGGGCATGGTACACCAGATGATGCCCGGCACGAAAGAACTGCTGGAGAAGGAAACCGTGACGGCCTACGTGGGCATCGACCCGACAGCCGACAGTCTCCACATCGGCCACCTGTGCGGCGTGATGATGCTTCGCCACCTGCAGAAGTGCGGCCACAAACCACTGGCACTGGTGGGCGGAGCCACGGGCATGATTGGCGACCCCAGCGGCAAGAGCCAGGAACGCAACCTGCTGAACGAGGAGACACTGCGCCACAACGTGCAGTGCATCAAGGCACAGCTGGCGCGATTCCTCGACTTTGAAAGCGACGCGCCCAACCGCGCCGAACTGGTGAACAACTACGACTGGATGAAGGACTACACGTTCCTGGACTTCGCACGCGAGATTGGCAAATGCATCACCGTGAACTACATGATGGCCAAGGACAGCGTGAAACGTCGTCTGAACGGCGAATGTCAGGACGGAATGTCGTTCACCGAATTCACCTACCAGCTGCTGCAGGGCTACGATTTCCTGCACCTCTACCAGACGAAGAACTGCAAGCTGCAGATGGGCGGCAGCGACCAGTGGGGCAACATCACCACCGGTACAGAACTCATCCGCCGCAAGCTGGGAGTCGAGAACGACGCATACGCCCTCACATGCCCCCTCATCACGAAGGCCGACGGCAAGAAATTCGGCAAGACCGAGCAGGGAAACATCTGGCTCGATCGCAACCGAACCACCCCGTACACCTTCTATCAGTTCTGGCTGAACGTGGCCGACGAAGACGCAGAGCGATACATTAAAATCTTTACAAGTCTGGAACGCGAGGAGATTGATAGTCTCATCGCCGAGCACCGTCTCGACCCGGGTCAGCGCATCCTACAGAAGCGTCTGGCAAAGGAGGTTACCGTACTTGTGCACAGTCAGGAAGACTACGAACTGGCACTGGAGGCATCGAACATCCTCTTCGGTAAGGCTACGAAAGAAAGTCTTACAAAGTTGGACGAAGCTACACTGCTCGACATCTTCCGCGGCGTACCCCAGTTCGAGGTGGACAAGAACCTGCTTTCGGGCGAGGGCGTGAAGGCCGTGGACCTGATGGCCGAGCACACCCAATGCTTCCAGAGCAAGGGCGAGATGCGAAAACTGGTGCAAGGCGGCGGCGTCAGCCTGAACAAGGAAAAGCTGGCAGCCTTCGACCAGATGGTGACCGAAGCCGACTTGCTGGACGGGAAATATCTGCTCGTACAACAGGGCAAGAAGAAGTATTTCCTGCTCATTGCAAAATAAAATCACACAAATTCTTGCAAGATAGGCAGAAAAAGCCTACCTTTGCAGCCGCAATCGCCACCACGAGGCGGTTGGGCTCGGATTGGGCTATGGTGTAATGGTAGCACAAGACATTTTGGTCGTCTTAGTTCTGGTTCGAAACCGGATAGCCCAACCCACGAAAGAAGCGGTCTTCCCACCCACGGGACAGGCCGCCTTTTTCGTATCCGGCGAAACCCTTCCACAACATTTTCAGGGGCCTAACTATTGACAAAGGCAAAAAAATGTTGTATCTTTGCAACGCGATTTATGCGCTCGTCTGAAATCCGTCAATGAAAAAACTGCTCATCGAAACCTATGGCTGCCAGATGAATGTGGCCGACAGCGAAGTGGTGGCCTCCGTAATGGGCATGGCCGGATATGACGTATGCCAGACGCTGGACGAGGCCGATGCCGTGTTTCTGAACACCTGCTCGGTGCGCGACAATGCCGAACAGAAGATACTGAGCCGACTGGAATACCTCCACAGCCTGCAAAAGAAAGGACGGCGGCTGATAATCGGCGTGCTGGGCTGCATGGCCGAACGTGTCAGAGAACGCCTCATCGACGAATATCATGCCGACATAGTGGCTGGGCCCGACGCATATATGTCGCTGCCCGACCTGGTGGCACAGGTGGAATGCGGCGAGAAAGCCATCAACGTGGAACTCTCCACCACCGAGACCTATCGCGACATCGTCCCGCAACGCATCTGCGGTCCGCACATCGGTGGCTTCGTCACCATCATGCGCGGCTGCAACAACTTCTGCCACTATTGCATCGTCCCCTACACCCGGGGCCGCGAACGGAGCCGCGACGTGGAGAGCATCCTGCGCGAAGTGAAAGACCTGGAGACGAGAGGATTCAAGGAGGTGACGCTGCTGGGACAAAACGTGAACAGCTACCACGGCATCGACGCCGAAGGCAAGACGATGGACTTTCCGCAGTTGCTGCGCACCGTCGCCCGGGCCGTACCCTCCATGCGGGTGCGCTTCACCACAAGCCATCCCAAAGACATGAGCGACGACACGCTGCACGCCATCGCAGACGAGCCCAACATCTGCCACCACATACATCTGCCCGTGCAAAGCGGAAGCAACCGCATACTGGGCCTGATGAACCGGAAATATACCCGCGAATGGTATCTGGAACGTGTGGCCGCCATACGCCGAATCATCCCGGACTGCGGACTGAGCACCGACATCTTCGTGGGCTACTGCACCGAAACCGAAGAAGACCACCGCGAAAGCCTCGAACTGATGCGCGAATGTGCCTTCGACAGTGCATTCATGTTCAAATACAGCGAACGACCCGGCACCTATGCCAGCAAACACTTGCGCGACGACATACCTGAGGAGACGAAGATAAGCAGGCTCAACGAACTCATCGCACTGCAGAACGAACTTTCGGCCGAATGCAACCGACGTTGTGTGGGACAGGAATACGAAGTGCTGCTGGAAGGAGTGAGCAAACGCAGCCGCGAACAACTCTTCGGACGCACAGGACAAAACCGGGTGGTCATCATAGACCGCACAGGACATCACATCGGAGAAACGGTGAAAGTGCGCATCACAGACAGCAGCAGCGCCACGCTGAAGGGCACTGTCGTCGAATAAAGACCCAGACATGAACAGAAGAAAACATAGCAGAAAAGGACGCACAGCCGAAAGAATGCAGACGCTGACCAGCATCATCAGCACCACGATGGTGCTCATTCTGGTGGGAACAGTGGTACTACTGGCTCTGACAGCCCGTGTGCTGGGCGACTCGGTGCGCGAGAACCTGACTGTCACAGTGGTAACCAACGACGGCACGCCCTCGTCCGAAGCCATGGCACTGCAAGGGCAACTGCTTGACAAACCTTACGTGGCAGGCATACATTACGTGAGCAGCGAAGAGGCACTGAACGAACAGATAGAAGGCATGGGCATAGATCCGACAGACTTTCTGGGCGCCAACCCGTTTGCCATCTCGCTCGAACTGCAGATAACATCGCAGTATGCCTGTAACGACAGCCTGGCATGGATAGCACACGAACTGAAAGATAGGGAAATAGTGGCCGACGTGATGTACGAGAAAGACCTGGTGGAGAGTCTCAACGAGAACCTGCAACGCGTATCCATCATCCTGCTCGTCATCGCCGGACTGCTGGTGCTCGTGTCGCTGGTGCTCATCAACAACATGGTAAGACTGAGGGTGCACGACCATCGCTTCCGCATCCAGACGATGAAACTGGTGGGCGCGCGATGGGCTTTCATACGCCGTCCGTTCATGCAGCACAGTTTCTGGATTGGCATCGTCTCAGCCCTGCTGGCCGACGGTGTGTTGCTGGGCTGCATCCGCTGGGCTGCTGCCTACGACCCAACAGTGGCCGAATACGTGACATGGCCCAACATAGGTATCATGGCACTGAGCGTACTGCTCTTCGGACTACTCATCACCAATATCTGCACCTATCTCTCCGTAACAAACTACCTGCGCAAGCGGGAAAACAAACTATACTAAAACAAATCTCGAGAAATGGAGAACTTTGCATTCGACAAGAAAAACTACATCCTGCTGGCCATCGGCATGGTCATTGTCATCGTGGGCTTCATCCTGATGTCCGGTTCAGGCAGCGAGGAGGGCGTCTTCAACCCCGACATCTTCAGTGTGCGCCGCATCCGCGTGGCACCACTGGTATCGCTGGCCGGATTCATCTTCATGATGGTGGCCATCATGCATAAACCCGGAAAGAAAACAGAGAAAAAAGATGAATGAGATTCAGGCACTCCTACTGGGACTGGTGCAAGGCCTCACGGAATACCTGCCCGTGAGCAGCAGCGGACATCTGGCCATCCTGTCGAACTTTTTCGGGCTCGACGGCGAGAGTAGCCTGACGTTCACCGTCGCTGTACATGTGGCAACTGTAATGAGCACACTGATCATTCTCTGGAAAGAGATTTGGGAACTGCTGAAGGGCGTCTTTGACACAAAGACACCTCTGTGGAACGATGCAAGGCGCTATGCGACGGCCATCATAATCAGCATGATTCCCGTGGCCATCGTAGGCTTCTGCTTCAAAGATCAAGTGGAGGAAGTTTTCGGCAACGGACTGCTCATAGTGGGCATCTGCCTGCTTGTGACAGCTGCCCTACTTATATTCAGCTACTATGCCAAGCCGCGACAGAAGGAGGAGATAGGCATGCTTGACGCGTTCGTCATAGGAATCGCACAGGCAGCCGCCGTATTGCCCGGACTAAGCCGTTCAGGCAGTACGATAGCAACAGGACTGCTGCTGGGCAACAAGAAAGAGAAGTTGGCACAGTTCTCGTTTTTGATGGTGATACCACCTATTCTGGGCGAGGCGCTGCTCGACGTGATGAAAGCCGTGAAAGGCTCAGCCGAAACTGCCACTGTTGCCATCCCGACAAGCAGCTACATAATAGGTTTCCTGGCAGCATTCATCAGCGGATGTATTGCTTGCAAATGGATGATTAACCTGGTGAAGAAAGGCAAGTTGGTCTACTTCGGCATCTACTGTGCCATCGTAGGCACGCTGCTGATAGCCTCCTGTCTCATCTAAGAACGCTCCGATGCCATTGAACTTCACCGAAGGAGAGATACTCTATTTCGACAAGCCCTATCAATGGACATCGTTCCAACTGGTGGCACGTGTGCGCTACCTGCTCTGCCAGAAAATGGGCGTAAAGAAGCTGAAAGTGGGGCATGCAGGAACACTCGACCCGCTGGCCACCGGCGTGATGACCATCTGCACGGGACATGCCACGAAGCGCATCGATGAGTTGCAGGCACATACGAAGGAATACGTGGCCACACTGCAGTTAGGTGCCACCACGCCATCATTTGACCTGGAAAAGCCAATCGATGCAACCTTCCCCACCGAACACATCACACGGGAGGGCATCGAAAAGACACTGGAGCGTTTCAAGGGACGCATCGAACAAGTGCCACCTTCGTTCTCGGCATGCAAAGTGAATGGCAAGCGAGCCTATCAGCTGGCACGACGTGGCAAGGAGGTAGAACTGAAACCCAAGGTGCTTGTCATCGACGAGATTGAGTTGCAAGACTTCAATGCCGAGACCATGCAAGCTACTATCCGCGTGGTGTGCAGCAAAGGCACCTACATCCGAGCATTGGCCCGCGACATCGGAGAAGCCTTGCAGAGCGGTGCACACCTGACAGCACTGCGGCGCACTCGGGTGGGAGACATTCGCGTAGAAGATTGCATGAAGATTGAGGACTTCACACAATGGCTCGCCACCATCGAGACCGAAACTGAAACAACGAACACAGAATTCTGACTAAATATGAAACTTTCACAATTCAAATTCAAACTGCCCGAGGATCGCATCGCACAGTATCCCACACACTTTCGCGACGAATGTCGCCTGATGGTGGTGCATGCCAAAAGCGGTGTCATTGAGCATCGACCCACGTTTCGAGACATTCTGCAGTTCTTCGACGAGAAAGACGTCTTCGTCTTCAACGATACGAAGGTTTTTCCTGCCCGTCTTTTTGGAAGCAAAGAGAAGACTGGCGCCAAGATTGAAGTGTTTCTCCTGCGCGAACTGAATGCCGAGATGCGTCTTTGGGATGTGCTTGTGGACCCGGCACGCAAGATACGCATCGGAAACAAGCTATACTTTGGCGAGAACGAGTCGATGGTGGCCGAGGTGATTGACAATACCACGAGCCGCGGACGCACGCTGCGTTTCCTCTTCGATGGCTCGCACGACGAATTCAAGCGCAACCTCTATGCATTGGGCGAAGCACCCATTCCCAAACAGATCATACGACGCGAAGCCGAGCCCGAGGACCTGGAGAACTTCCAGTGTATCTATGCGAAGAACGAGGGCGCTGTGACAGCTCCGACGGCAGGTCTGCACTTCTCGCCGCAACTGATGAAGATGATGGAGATAAAGGGCATCGATTTTGCCTTCATCACCATGCACTGCGGTCTGGGCAACTTCCGCGAGATTGACGTGGAAGACCTCACGAAACACAAGATGGATTCGGAGGAAATGCACGTCGGTGCAAAGGCATGCAGTATCATCAACAAGGCTAAAGACGAGGGTCGTCACATTGTTGCCGTGGGAACCACCGTCCAGCGCACACTCGAGACTGCGGTCAGCGCCGACGGACATCTGAAAGAATTCGACGGATGGACCAACAGATTCATTTTCCCACCCTACGAATTCACGCTGGCCGATGCCATGATTGCCAATTTCTATCTGCCTTACAGCACCTTGCTCATGCTCACGTGTGCCTACGGCGGATACGACCTCATCATGAAGGCCTACAAGGAAGCGCTCAAGTTCAACGAGAGCGATCCCAAAAACCGATATCGCTTCGGCACCTACGGCGACGCCATGCTCATTCTGCAAGACTGACCCTCGGCCGTGGCACAACTCTACCTTTCGCTTGGCTCCAACATGGGCAACCGCGAGGAGATGCTCCGTCTTGCACTGGATGCCATCGCAGAGCACATCGGTTGCGTGAAGCGTGTCTCGAGTTTCATAGAAACTGAACCATGGGGATTTGAGAGCACAAACCGCTTCCTGAATGCAGCATGTCTGGTGGAGACACAACTGTCGCCCATGCGATGTCTGCGTGCAGCGATGCAGATCGAAAGGCAGCTGGGGCGCAAGACAAAGAGTCACAACGGCATTTATCACGACAGGCCGATTGACATCGACATGCTCATGTACGACAACTTTCGGATGGACTTCCCCTCCCTGACGCTGCCACATCCACGTATGTTTGAGCGTGATTTCGTCATGAAGCCCCTGCGCGAAATACTTCCCTCCGACTGAAATCCGCAAAGCCTCTCACACAGGCTTTGCGGATTTTTTTTGTGCATAATTCTTCTCATTCTGACTGAAATAGAGACTTTGAGAGATACTGAATGGAAAAAAATGGTGGCAAACATGCACTTTTTGTCGCATAATGTGCAAGAATGAGAAAAGAAAATAATATCTTTGCAACGACAAATAACCTCAAAAATAATAAAAATATGAAAAAGTTATTTACAATGGTAGTAGCGTTGGCAGCATTTGCCAGCAGCGCAATGGCTCTTGACAACGAGCCGAAAGAGGGTATCACCTTCCAGGGATTCCTGGGATTCACTGCTTCTAAAATCAGCAATCTGGATGGCTACGACGGCAAGATTGGTGGTATCGGCGGCGTCAAGGCAGAGTATGTGCTTCCAAAAGCACACGGAACGTATATCAATCTTGGAGTAGATTGGGTTCAGAAGGGTGCCAAGACGGACGTTTATGCGGATGCCATGGGGGGCTCGGACGGAACCATCAAGTATAACCTGCATTACGTTGAGATACCCATCCACGTAGGTTTCCACTATAATTTCAGCAAGGAGATTGGTGTCTTCGGCGAATTCGGTCCCTACTTCTCCATCGGTATTCGCGGCAGGCACAAACTGTCGCTTGACGAGAGCGGCAAGGAATACCGCGACCTTGAGGATGAATACTCTTACAATGCTTTCAAGAAATCGAAGATTAGAGAAAACTTCCAGCGCTGGGATGCTGGTCTGGGCTTCCGCGTAGGTGGCGAATACAACCAGCACTACATTCTGGCACTTGGCATGGACTGGGGTCTCACCAACATGTGGCGCACAGATTATAAGGATGCCATGGCCGACAATTATAAAATAAAACTGGACGACATCAAGAACTACACCTTCTACATGACGCTGGGCTATCGCTTCTAAGCGCATTCCACGTAGAAACCATCCCATACAGAGAGGGGAGGCCACACGGTCTCCCCTCTTTTTGTGCCCATCGGTGCAACGCAGAAAAAAACGCCACGTTTCTGCAGCCGACGCATCACGGTGCAACGCCCGTCGGACCACGCTGCGAAGCCCATCGCACCACGGTGCTCCCGGAAACATGAATCTGAATGTCAGCCCCAGAGTATTTTTCCGTGCGCAAAAGCACTTGACTTTCGGCACTTTTATGTATATTTGCAACGAATATACCTACTCAAAACCGACAACACATGAAAAACTATCTCAAGAGCCTGACCACAGCAGCCGTGGCAATGACAATGACCATGGCATGGAGTTGCAGCCCCGAAGCCACCATGGCCGGAAAACGTGCCGAAGCCCTCGATGCATCGGCCTGGAACGAATCGAAGTGGATATCGGCAGCCGACGCACCCGTGGTGAGAGGCCGCATCCAAGGGAACAACGAGCGTGCAGCCGACGGAGCCAGCTGGTTCCTTTCGACGGTGCGCAACGATAAGAAAGTGACGCGCGCGCTGTGGATGACCACCGGACTGGGCGTCTACCAGCTCTACGTCAACGGCACGCCCGTGGGCGAGGAGGTGCTCAAACCCGGCTTCACCCACCCCCTGAAGACGAAGCGTTCCTTCACCTACGACATTACCGACGCCTTCCGCACGAAAGCCGGTGCCGAGAACCAACTGGCAGCACAAGCCACACCCGGATGGTGGGCCGACAAAATTGTCACTCCCGGCGGACAGAACGGCATGACAGGAAGCAAGCCGGCTTTCCGTGCCGTGCTGGAGCTGACCTATGCCGACGGCACAAAGGAACTGCGGGGCACCAATCTGGAGCAGTGGAGTGCCGGCGTGGCAGGACCTGTGAAGCACGCAGCCATCTTCGACGGCGAGGAGTACGATGCCCGCGAGCCTCTGGGTTTCCTCACACCCGAACGCCTCTCCGTGCCCGAGGAGAACAACGAGTTCCACGGCGAGATACTGCCCTCGGAGGGTGCCGAGGTGTACCTGCGCACCGACCTTGCCCTCGCTCCCACCAAGGCCTATGTATGGAAGGATGTGGAGGGAGCAACGGCCGAAGAATACGGCAAAGTGGTTGTCAGCCGCGAATATAAGGCTGGCGACGTGATAACCCTGGACACCGGAGAGACATTGGTCGTGGACTTCGGACAGAACTGCGCCGCAGTGCCTCTGTTCGAGTTCAAGGCTGCCGAGGGCACAGAACTCACCTGTCTGCCCGCCGAACTGCTGAACGACGGGAACGGTGCCAGGAGCCGCGGCATGGATGGACCCGAGGGTAGCTGCCATCGCCAGAACCTGCGCATCCCAGACACCGGCATACGTCTCGTCTATACTTTTGCCGACAACAAGAACTACGTGACCTACCACCCCACCTGCACCTTCTACGGCTACCGCTTCGTGTCCGTCACAGCCACCGACAAGGTAAGTATCCGCAAGATAGCATCGCTGCCTGTGACCTCCATCGCTGCCAATCTCGAAATAGGCACCATCACCACAGGCAACGACCTCATCAACAAGCTCATATCGAACACCGTATGGGGTCAGCGCTCGAACTATTTGTCTGTTCCTACCGATTGTCCGCAGCGCAACGAACGCCTCGGCTGGACGGCCGACACGCAGGTGTTCACCGAGACAGGCACTTTCTTTGCCAACACACGCCAGTTCTTCCACAAATGGATGCGTGACATGCGCGATACACAAAGCGAGACGGGAGGCTTCCCGGGCGTGGCACCGCTGGCACAGTACGGCAACGAAATGATGCGAGTGGGATGGGCCGACGCCGGTGTCATCGTGCCGTGGACCATCTGGAAACAGTATGGCGACACTGACATCATCAAGGAAAATTGGGAGGCCATGCAGCGCTTCCTCGCTCATGTCTACGAGACGAAGTACGACCACAACGCGCTTATCGCCGAGAACGGCAACTATCAGTGGGCCGACTGGCTCAGCTACGAACCCCTGGAGAGTTGCAGCGGACGTTCTCACGAGAACGGTCAGCCCCGTCCCGAAACCATTGTCTACTGGAACTATCTGAATGCCTCCTACTGGGCTATCGACGCAGCCATGATGGCCGAGATGGCACGTGCCATCGACGACGACCCAGCGCGTTTCGAGGTAATACACGCGGATGCCATCGACTACCTACGTGCGCAATTCCTCAACGCCGACGGTACCTTCAAGTGCGAAATCTTGAACACCATGCAGACGCCTGCTCTCTTCGCGCTGAAGAACAACCTTGTGGAGGGCGAAGCCAAGGAAAACATGATAGCACGCCTGCGGCAGAACTTCGTCGACCACGACAACTGTCTGCAGACAGGATTCCTCGGCACCAGCATCCTCATGCAGACGCTCACCGACAACGGCATGAGCGACATCGCCTACGAACTGCTCTTCCAGCACAAGAACCCCAGTTGGCTCTACTCCATCGACAACGGAGCCACCACCATCTGGGAGCGTTGGAACAGTTACATGACCGACAAAGGCATGGGACCGCAGGGCATGAATTCGTTCAACCACTATGCTTACGGAGCCGTCTGCCAGTGGCTGTGGGAGAGCGTTGCAGGCATTGCCGCCGTCACAGACGCGTCTGCATCCGGTTTCCGCCACATCAAGATGCGCCCCGTGCCCGACAAACGTCTGGGCCACGTAGATGCCGAATACCAGTCGGCAGCAGGCCTCATCAAGAGTTCGTGGAAGTACGAGGGCGACACGTGGACATGGACCTTCACCATCCCCGAAGGTGCCACTGCCACCGTCACGCTGCCAGGCGAGGAGGAAAAGAAGACTTACGAAGCCGGTACCTACACCGTGACGCAATAAAACGCTCCACGCTGCGACGCGTGTCGCAACGTGGAGCGCAAGCCTTCGCACCGTGGTGCGTCGGACAGAAAAGCGTGGTGCATCTCTGTGTGATGCACCACGCTTTTTTATATGCTGCTATTGCAGAATCTCGCAGAACTCTATTTTCTCGTTGTTCGGTCCCTGAATGAAGAAATAACGGGCGCCGTGCTCCCAGAATGCGATGTCCTGCACCTTGTCGCTGAGCATGTGATAGCCGGCATCGCTCACTTTCTGGAAGAGGTCGTCTATGTTCTTCACGTTTAGGCAGAAATGGTCCACGGCACCGTTCGTCATGGACGGTTCTGCCGAGGGAATCAGTTCGAGATAGAGGTTGCCGAGACGCACGAACGCAAAGTCACGCCCACCGATGTCGTGGCGCGTTGCCAACTCAAAGCCGAGCGTCTTGTAGAAGTCGATGGTGCGCTGAATGTCGGACGTGGGAATCCCGATGTGCTGTATGCCATCCGAATAGGCCTGAACGTCAACGTCTTGCGATGGAAAATTCTCTTCGTTGAAGACGATGGGAGCAGGCTCCTCAGCAGGTGTTTCCGCAGGTTGCGGAGCGCGGTTGCAGGCCACTGTCATAAGCAGGGGAAGCGTGGCCAAAAGCGTAATCTTTTTCATGTTCAGTAGAATTTTATGATAGGTTAATTTCAGCTGCGAGGGTGGCGGTGACGAAAACACACGTTGCCGTCCGTTTCGTGGTGGGCAGAACAGGTTTCGTGGGAGCAAAGGTACAGAGAAATGTGCGAGATTACAAAGAATATCCCGATTATTTTCTCGTCTGTACGAAAATCGGAAGATCCGCATCCGCAGCACATTCCGAGGGGCATCGAAAACCGCAGTGAGAAGCAGTGAGAATCGATGTCCTTCGCTGCGTCGGCATGAGGAGCGGAAAACGACGGAATTCTAACCGTCTGATTATCAGTATTCGTGAATTTTGCATTTTCTCGTCTCGCACCACAAAATTCCCGTCGGAATGCGCTCTTGAGAAAAACGCACTGTGGTGCGACGGGCATCGCAGCACGGTGCGTCAAACGTCGAAACACGCTGCAACGCGCGAAATTCAGTTTTGACAAGAACTACGCGAAGAAAAGTGTAAGGATTATTTCTCCTCATCAAAATAGAAAACAGTCCAGCGATGACGCCACATTGGTGATTTATTTGTAATTTTACACCGCAAAGGCTATAACATGGTTTCTACGATGGGACAGACGAAAGTAATCGGGATGGGCGAGACCATTCTGGACATCATCTTCAAGGAGAATCAGCCGGTGGCGGCGGTGCCGGGTGGCAGCAGTTTCAACAGCATCATCAGCGTGGGTCGTGCCGGGGTGCCCTGCTCGTTTGTGGGCTATGCGGGTGCAGACCTGGTGGGGCAGCAGACGGTGGACTTCATGCACCGCAACGGCGTGGACACCACCTATTTTCAGGTGCGCACGGACGAGAAGAGTGCGCTGAGCCTGGCCTTTCTGGACGAGCACGGCGACGCCAACTATGTCTTCTACAAAGAGCATCCACGTGCCGGCGAAGGCTGGACGCTCCCCGCTTTTTCCGAGGGCGACGTGCTGCTTTTCGGCTCCTATTTCGCAGCGTGCACAGGCATGCGTCCGCTGGTGGAAGACATGTTGCGAAGAGCGTCCGAGGCCGGAGCCACCGTATATTACGACCTGAATTTCCGCCGCAGCCATCGTGACGAACTGGAGGCTCTGCTGCCTACCATACACTCCAACTTCCGTCTGAGCAGCGTGGTGAGGGGCAGTGCCGATGACTTCGACGTGATGTACGGCACGCGCGACGCGCGCGAGATATATGAGAAGTACGTGCGCGAATACTGCGAGGTGTTCGTGTGTACGGCCGGTGCAGCGTGCGTAACGGTGTGCACGCCCCAGGGCTGTTTCGATATCGCAGTGCCGCCCGTGGACGAAGTAGTGAGCACGGTGGGTGCCGGCGACAATTTCAACGCTGGTCTGGCCTGCTCGATGATATGGGAAGGAATAACGAAAAACGCCCTGCCCCACATGGGACAAGGCGTATGGGAAAAGATTGTGTCCACGGCATGCCGCTTTGCCGGCGAAGCATGCCGCACGACAGAAAACTACGTGAGCCACGATTTTGGTCGCCGGATGCAGCAGGAACACAACTGCTGACGGGTACAGCAGGGACTACAGTTTCACGTCGTCGAGGCTGATGAGCCCGTTCACGATGGCGTATATGGCAAGGCCTGCCGCGCTGTGAATCTGCAGTTTGCGGCTGATGTTGCGCCGATGGGTCATCACCGTATTCACGCTTATGAAGAGTTCCTCGGCAATGGCTTTGTTGCTCAGGCCGCGTGCCACCTGCACGATTATCTCCCTTTCACGTTCGCTCAATTCGCCTCCTTCGGTGGCCTCTGCCGGCTGCACATTGTCGGTCTCGGGCATCGGAGTGTCGCTCATGCGTTCGCGCACCTCATTCTCCAGACGTTGCACACACTCGGCAAAGAGCGTGTCCTCCATGCGGCAATGGGCCTGAAGGGCCTCCTCAGTCATGAAGATGTCCATCAGGACGTCGTTCAGCAGTTGGGCGTTGTTGTTGCTAGGATTGTATTTTATAATGATGTTTTTCAGTTCCGTAATGCTCTTGGCGATGCTGGCATGGCTGTCTGCATGCTGTGCGACCACCGCGTGAAAGCTGGTGGCAGGCAGACGTCCCTGCAGAAGAATCTCTACGTGGGGATGTACGTGCGTATTCTCGTATTCCATGTGCCGCGCCACCTCGTTGGCAAACTCGTCGTAGAAACGCAGTATCAGATAGGCGACGCGGTTGCCGGACGAGACATCGATGGCCTCTATGAGCTGGCGACGGATATGTGGAAGGCGATAGTCCACGAAGTACTGGTGGCTGTTCTTCAGATACCGTATCAGGTCGGGCAGCTGCACCTCGTCGGCCAGTTCGTTCACATGAGCAAAGGTGGTGTCCTTCACATAGTTCACGATGGCCAGAAAGGTTGACACATCCACACCGGCGGCACGGCAGGTCTCGGCCACGCTCTGGTCGCCAAAGCCCAGTGTGATGCCGAAACGGTGCAGCATCTGCAACATACGATAGTCATCGCTGATGACATCGCTCATCGGGTCGTTTCGGTGAAATTTCTCGTTCATAATCTCAGAATATTTTCATTTTGCACGGCAAAGATATAAAGAAACTGATAATTCTTCGTACCTTTGTGCACAACATTTTTCAGCAATAACAACCAACAATAACGACATGAATACGAAAGAAATCTACCTGGCAGGCGGCTGTTTCTGGGGTACGGAGCACTATTTCAAGCAGATTGAAGGTGTGGTGGAAACCGAGGTGGGATATGCCAACGGGCATACCGAGCACCCTACTTATAAGGATGTATGCACCGACCAGACGGGTTTCGCCGAGACGGTGCGCATCGTATACGACCCCAAACGCGTGGGGCTGCGCTTCCTGCTGCAGATGTACTTCCGCGCCATCGACCCGCTGAGTCTAAACCGCCAGGGGCACGACGAAGGCACGCAATACCGCACGGGCATCTACTACACCGAGGCAGAGCAACTGCCCATCGTGGAGGAGGTCTATGCAGCCGAGCAGGGAAAATATGACGAACCGCTGGCAGTGGAGAAGCAACCGCTGAAGAACTTCTATTCCGCCGAGGACTATCATCAGGACTATCTCGACAAGAATCCACAGGGCTACTGCCACCTGCCGCTCGAGCTTTTCCGTTTTGCCCGCACCGCACAACCCGTCACCGACTGACAGCGCGCCCGGCACACCCACTGCGCACCCTACAGACGTCCCCACAGCCTTGCATCCAGAGGCAGTGGGGACGTTTCTTTTTCCCTAATGTCGAAGGGGGCATCGGAAGCAGGCTGTGCAATGCACCACAGTGCGACGATTGACGCACCACGGTGCGAAGCCTGTCGCACCACGTTGCGACGCCCGTCGCAGCACGGTGCGTTTTTAACCCGAATCGGTTATTGTATATTCAATTACATTATTGTATCTTTGCATTCGTTAACAACATCAAGGAGTGGAATAAGACCGCTCGGTTATTCGTCATAAAGACTGTTCCTAATGTTTAGTCCCCACTCCTTAACATCCGAATCCGGACAGTTCACTGGGCTTTGACCCCGCATTTGCAATG
>CAJOLZ010000004.1:0-29348 GCA_905235575.1 uncultured Bacteroidaceae bacterium
ATGTGCCGAGAATGAGCAGCACGGTGTTGATTTTTATGGCCCAGACAAACGAATGGAGGCGCAGGTGCTCCACGAATTCGTCTTCGTCACGTTCTTGTGCAAACGCGACAAAGAGCAGGCCCAACGACATGGCCACGATGCATATCTCATGGAACATGCCCTCTTCCTTAAACTGTGTAATGATGCCAGCCGTATCGCCGTCGGTATAAAAGACGTTAAGTCGGCCTATCTCTATCATTAACGTAGGAAGTGTGATAAGGTCGTCATCGAATATATCGGTAACTCCACTAAGTATGAACATCAGTGCAAACGGGAGGAACAAGCACCAGCCTATCCACTTGAAACGATGCGGGAACAAATAAATCCTTTTCATTTTTTAGAATTTTTTCTACATGGTTATACATTTATTGTCTCATTCGTGTGACCATCTTACTGCGCAGACTAAGAATAATCACGATGCAAAGGTATGGCAAACTTTTCAAAATGTAAAGTATAGCAGACATGAAAGACCTGTATTTAACCATATTTAACACAAAAGCATATAAGCCCAAATCAATCATAAGAGATTTGGGCTTATAATGTCGCTCTGCCGAATGTCCTTCGGCAGATGACCTTAACGTATCAAAGCGAAATAGGCATCGAGCAGTTGCTTGGCGGCCACGAACGAAGTCTTCTGCCCCTCCAGCACACTCTTCTCCTGGGCCTGCAGCATGTCGGCGATGGTGGAATTCTGGAAGAAACTGTTGTGGAGTTGCTCCTTGATGCTCTCGTACATCCAGTATTTTGCCTGCTCGTTGCGCCGATATTCGAAATAACCGTTCTCTTTTACGAAGTCGATATACCTGTAAACCATGTCCCACACTTCCTTGATTCCGTAGCCGTAGAAGCCGCTGTAGGTGAGCACTTCGGGCTGCCATCCGCTCTCCGGCTTTGGGAAAAGATGGAGGGCATTTCGGAACTGCGTGGCTGCCAGTTGGCACTTATCAACGTTGTTGCCGTCGCACTTATTGATGACAATTCCGTCGGCCATCTCCATGATGCCGCGCTTGATGCCCTGCAGCTCGTCGCCCGTGCCGGCCAGTTGGATGAGGAGGAAGAAATCGACCATCGAATGACAGGCGGTCTCGCTCTGCCCCACCCCGACGGTCTCTACCAGAATCTTGTCGAATCCGGCGGCCTCACACAGAATGATGGTCTCGCGCGTCTTACGTGCCACACCGCCCAGGCTACCAGCTGCGGGGCTGGGACGTATGAACGACTTGGGGTGGACTGCGAGTTTCTCCATGCGTGTCTTATCACCCAGGATACTTCCCTTGGTGCGCTCGCTGCTGGGGTCGATGGCCAGTACTGCAATCTTTCCGCCCTTCTCGTTAAGCAGATGGATGCCGAATTCGTCGATGCTCGTGCTCTTGCCGGCGCCGGGGACACCACTGATGCCCACACGGATGCTTTTTCCCGAATAGGGCAGACATTTCTCTATCACCTCCTGCGCCATCTGCTGATGGGCCGGGATGGTGCTCTCGACAAGCGTCACAGCCTGTCCGAGAATGGTCACGTTGCCTGCCAAGATGCCGTTTACATAGTCGTCCACCGACAACTTTCGGCGCACGAAACGGTTGCGTTGCAGGTAGGGATTTATGGCGCTCACGGGTTCCACGCCGCTGTTCACGGTCAGGCCTGCGTACTCGGGATTGTTCTCGGGATGTTCCATGGAGATAATCAGTGGGTTGAGAGGTGGGTGAATGTTAGTGTTTCACGTCGATGTATATGATTTCCTTGGCGTGCTGCGGGTCGTTCGTTATCAAGAGCACGCGAGGCGAAATCTGGCTCTGTTGCAGTTTGTGTGCCGATACGGTTATCTTCAGTTTCGTGGTCTTTCCGGGGGCCAGCGTGCGGTTGCCCAGAGAGACGCTTACTGCCTCGTTGAAAACTTGCAGCTGCTGAATCTGCAGGGGAGTCTTTCCGTGGTTGGAGAGGTGCACGGTGGCCGTCAGTTTGTCACGTCCGGCAAAGGGACCTATCTCGACGCGCTCGGTGGAGAGCTCCATCTGCGGGGCACGCGCAAGCTGCTCGGGCGTCTGATCTGAAAAGGACGGGAGCAACACGGCCGAGATGCGAATTTCGTTGCTCTCGCCTATCTTGTCGCCCAGATAACGGGCCAGGTAGATGCTGGTCTTGTTGAGTCCCATCATGGGCAGTTTCTCGGAATCCAGTTCGATGTATATCACACCCGTCTGTCCCGCGGGAATCGACTCGGGCTCACTGTGGGCCGTGATATAGGGGGGTAGGTGCATCAGTTCGGGATGAAAGGCGGTTTTCTCGGCGTTCACCAATGTGAGCTCGGCGATGGGATGGTCGCCCTTGTTGACATCCTCGAACTCGATATAGTTGGTGGCGAGACGTATGTTGCCAAGGTCGATGGGATAGCCATCGCTGAAGTCGCGCAACTCGGTGACAACGCAGCCCTGAAGAGCCAGATAGACGGGCTCGTCGGAGGCATTGGTTACTATCTCTATGTCGCGATAGAATGTGCCGAGCATCTTGGCGTCGTAAGTGGCCACCACGGTGCCGCGCTCGCCTGGTTCCACGGGCGAACCCGTGTATGAGACGGCTACACAGCCGCACGAGGGGTGTACTTCAGTGATGAGCAGCGGTTCGTTGCCACGATTCGTGAAGCCGAAAGTCACCTGTTTGGGTTTCTGAAAGAGTACATCGCCCAGCTTGATAAGCTCGGTGTCGGGCACAAAGCGTGGCTGAGCTGCGACACACAGGGGCAGCAGCAGGGCGACGATGGCGTATATGGTTTTCATGCGTTTCATAGTTTTCTGAGTGTTCGGAGCGAGGCCTCGAGCGTGCGTACCAGCTCGCGTTTGTCGGTCGATGGAGAATAGACGAAGCCCTCGACGGCAACCACGCGCGACTGGGCGGTATCGATGGAGACACGTGAGACGAAAGGACCGCCGAGCGCGCCATTCCGCATCTGCCACAGGCCGCGCACCTCCTGCACCGTCTGTCCATCTACGTTGCGCAGCTCGCAAAAGACGATGGGACGTCCGTCCACGCGCGTAGTCTGCATCCACTGGTCGGGGTTACTGCCCGGGATGTTTGCCATCATCACCGAGTCGCGCCGCGCTATGAACTCCTCGGGCGTCAGTGCGTCGCGTCCGTCCCACGGACAGGTGTAGACAACCAGATTGAGGTCTTTCTCGTTTCGATTGGTGCCGGCCCAGAAGAAATGTTCGCCCTTCTTGGTGGCACCGATTTCTTCGGGAGCGCAGATGGTGTAGTTCTCCACCTGCCGGAGGTCTTCGTCCACCTTCTTGCTGAATTTGCGCCGCAAACGGGCAGCACGAATTTCAATCTGGAAGTCGGCGATGTACTGTCGCGCACGCGCGCCATTATGATATAGGTACGCGCGTAACTCGTCGAGCGTCGGAGCGGCAATGGTCACTTCCATCTGCGGTTGCGCCACCACGTTGTGCGAGATGCCCATCATGGGCTCTTTGAGCGAGGGGTCGAGTTGCACGAACAGTTTACTGTGCAGGGTGGAATATGAGGGGGTGTAATGATTGGTGGTGACGCGGGTGAGCCGGAAGAAAGGCTCGGCCTGCATCAGTCCGGGTACAGGCCCTTTGAGCAGTTGCGTGAGCGAGTCGGAAAGGTCGCTGTTCCAAACGGCCTGATCCACGACAAGCAGCAGCTCGCTGGGAAGACCCACGGAGCGGACTATGCGCTTCGGGCTGTCGGAGGGTGCAGAGCAGGCTGCAAGAAGCAGCAGAAGGGATGCGTGGAGAAACACACGTTGCACCACGCTGCGACGCCCTGCGCACCACGGTGCGACAGCCAACGCACCACGGTGCGTTTTTAACCCGAAACTATACAGCCGAACGTGGATCATGCCTCCAGAAGAATTCGTTCGGCCGAAACATGCTCGCCGAGGAACATGGTGGCACTCTCGTTGAAGAAATCGGGTTGCTCGGTGGTGAGGAAACGCCGCGTGGCTCCGGTGGAGAGACGGCAATCCATCTCGGGGTGTCGCCTGAGATAGTCGCTCAGGCTGTGCGCCACATACTCGCCCTGGGGCAACACGGTGACGTGGTCGGGCATGTAACGGCGTATCTTGGGTAAGAGTAGCGGGTAGTGGGTGCAGCCCAGTATGACCGTATCTATCAGCGGGTCACGATGGAGGAGCGATTCGATGTGCTGGCGCACGAAATAGTCGGCACCCTCACTGGCAGCCTCGCCATTCTCGACCAGCGGCACCCACATGGGACAGGCCTCGCCCGTGACACTGATGTCGGGAAAGAGTTTGGCTATCTCAAGTTCATAGGTGCGGCTACGCACGGTGCCTGGCGTGGCCATCACACCGACGTGGCGCGACTTCGAAATTTCTCCGACGTACTCGGCCGTGGGACGTACCACCCCGAGCACGCGCCGCCACGCATCGGTCTGAGGCAGAAAGCGTTGCTGAATGGTACGCAGCGCCTTGGCCGAAGCGGTGTTGCACGCCAGGATGACCAACGGACAGCCCAAGGAGAAGAGATGCCGCACGGCCTGGAGGGTGAACTCGTGGACAAGCTCGAAGGAGCGAGTGCCATACGGCGCACGGGCGTTGTCGCCCAGATAGACATAATCGTAGCGAGGCATCAGTTCGCATATCTGATGCATCACGGTGAGCCCACCGAATCCCGAATCGAAGATTCCGATGGGCCCCGTCGTTGCAGTGGGGTCAGTTTTCAGCTGCATTGGCATCCGCCGGTGCTGGCTGAGCCTCTTCCGCCGGAGCTTCCGGCTGTTGCGGTGCGGCTGTAGGTGCCTCTATGAGACCCAGTTTCTGACGTACAAGGTCGGTGACATCCACTCCCATCACGGGGTTGACGTAGGGACATGAATTGCCTTCGGTATTGAGGATGAAGGCATATCCGTACTCCACTCCCACCTCGAGGATGGCGCGGTTCAGACGCTTCCCCACCTCGGCAAGCAGATCCGTTTCGGCCTGAGCGATGAGCGCCTGTGCCTGCTGACGGAACTGCACACCGTTGTCCATGAGCGTCTGCAGCTCGCCCTGGCGTTTCTGCATGATGCTCTGTGGGAAATCTTTCTGCCCCTGCAAGAACTCGACGAATTTTTTCTGAAACTCCTCCTCGCCTCGCGTGGCCTCAGCCTCATACTTATTCTTGAGGGTAGAGAGTTCCTGCTGCGCCTGGGCATACTCGGGCATCTCCTGCATGACGGTGCTATAGTTCAGATATCCGAACTGCACCTGTGCCATCAGCACCACGGGCATGGCAAGCGCGAAAAGACATATCAGACGTTTCATTGTTGTTTCGCGTTAGTTGGGGTTAATCACTGGATGCCCACTTCCTTCTTTATCTGGTCGGTGACATCCTTGCTGAGCTGTGTGTTCACGAAGGGAATGGCTCCCGTACTGGTGTCGACGATATATACGAATCCACCAGCCTCGCCCACCTTCTTCACGGCTGCAAGCACTTTTTCCTGAATGGCCTCAATCTTCTCCTGCTGAGCCTGGTTGATGGAACGCTGGTTGTCTTCGCTCGACTGAATGAGACGCTGATAGAGGTCCTGCAGTTCGGCTTCACGGCGCTGACGTACAGGCTCCAGCAGGTTGGCCTGCTCCTTCTGATACTCCTCGTTCTTCTTCTGGAACTCGTCCTGCATGAGCTTCATGTCATCGTCATACTGCTTGGCCAAAGCCTGAATTTCCTCCTGTGCCGTGGTGTACTCCTTCATGTTGGGAATGATGTCGGCACTGTTGAAATGAGCAAACTGTTGTGCACTCAGACTCAGGGGAGCCATCATCATGATGGCAATTAAAATCTTTTTCATTTTCGTTTTATTTGTTTATGATTGTTTGTTGATACTTAGTTGTAACCGAGTTTTGTGAGCACCTCGTTCGAGATGTCAATCTTGGGGCTGGCAAAGATGATGCCTGCGTCGCTGGCGCGGTCGAGAATCAGACTGTAGCCTTTCTGGTCGGAGATGTCTTTCACGGCATTGTAAATCTCGTCCTGAATGGGTGCCATCAGACTTTCACGCTTCTTGTAGAGTTCTCCTTCGGGGCCGAAGTATTTCTTCTTCAGTTCTGCTGCCTCTTTCTCCTTGGCAACGATGGCTTCCTCGCGCTGCGTCTTCTGCTCGTCGCTCAGGAATACGGCCTCGGACTGATAGTTCTTGTAGAGTGCCTGAGCCTCGGAAGTGAGTGCTTCCACTTCGGCCTGCCACTTCTTACTCACCTGATTCAGCTGCTCGTTGGCTCTCTCATAAGCCGGCACGTTCTTCAGGATATACTCCATGTCGACAAGCGCGAACTTCTGAGCGCTTGCCTGTGCTGCCAAAAGCACAAATAATGCAAAAAATAACTTCTTCATCTTATTCCATGTTTTAGTGGGAGACTGTGTCTGCCCGTAGTTTATATTATCAGAATTCCTGTCCCAGAACGAAGTGGAAATGACTCTTGCCGTAGGTCTTCGAGCCATAGACGCTGTCGAAGCCGTATGCCCAGTCGATACCGAGCAGACCCACCATCGGGAGCATGATGCGCACACCGGCTCCCACGGAACGTTTCATGTCGAACGGATTGAACTTGCTGATGCTGTCCCAGGCATTTCCGCCCTCGGCAAACACCAGTCCATAGAGATTCGTGGAAGCGCTCAGCATGAAGGGGTAGCGCAACTCAACGGTAAAGCGGTCGTAAGCATAGCCGCTGTATCCACCGCCCGAAAGTGAGCCATTGTCATAACCACGCATTCCGATGGTCTCGGTGGCATACGAACTGCTGTAGCCCGACATGCCATCACCACCGACGTAGAATGTTTCGAAGGGCGACTTCTTGTGCTTGTTGTACGAACCCAACAGACCAGCCTCCACACGCGTCATCAGCACGAAACATTTGTTGGCACTCGAAAGCGCTGTATAGGTGCGCATCTTTAACTTCCACTTGTGATACTCAATCCATCGATATTTCTCCTGCGACTCCTGACGATAGGTACTGCTGTTGTAGTCAGTGGCCAGGTTCTTATAGTCCTTGCCGTCGAAAAGGCTGTAGGGAGGAGTAAGCGAGGCTGTGAACGAGAAGTCGGAGCCTGAGCGAGGATAAATCGGGAAGTCCGTACTGTTACGCGCCAGGTTAATGTTCAAACTGATATTGTTACAGTTTCCGTTCGAGATGATGAAGTAGCGCCAGTCTTTCAGCATGTAACGCGTATAGCTCAAGTCAGCTCCCAACGTGAAGAAGTCGTCGGGCCAGCGGAGACGTTTGCCCCATCCAATGCTCAGACCGAATATCTTCACAGACTTGTCAGGATCGTAGTAATTGTCATAATAGTTATAGCCGTTCGTGCCATAGCCATAAAGATAGTTGCTATAGTAGTTGTCGTACCAAGCCTGGTTGTAATAGTTGTCGTTTATGTCAGTCTGCTTACTGAAGAAAGCACTGATGTTGAGTGTGTTGGGACGTTTTCCACCGAACCACGGATTCATGTAGTTCACGCTGTAAGCCTGATAGTATCGGCCATTGGTCTGACCGCTGATACTGAACGTCTCACCATTGCCCTGCGGCATCACACCGCGACGCAGTCCACCTTTGCTGAACAGGTTGGCCATGCAGAAATTGCTGAACTTCAAACCTATCTTACCTATAACACCTGTCTGTCCATATCCAAGCGAGAACTCCACCTGGTCGTTTCTTTTAGGAATGAGTCCCCATGTCAGGTCTACGGTTCCATTCACTTGGTCTGGTTCTATCTTGGGGTCTATCTTCTCGTCAAAATGTCCCATTGTAGCAATCTCACGATAGGAGCGTTCAAGTGCAGCCTTCGAGAAAAGGTCTCCGGGTTTGTTGCGAAGTTCGCGGCGCACAACGTTCTCATAGACATGTTCGTTACCAGTGATACGTACATGACTGAGGTGCGCCTGAGTTCCTTCGACGATGCGCATCTCCAGGTCAACAGAGTCCTCCACGATGTTCACTTCCACAGGATTGATTTTCGAGAAGACATATCCGTTATTGTAATAAAGATTCGCAACAGCATCTTCGTCGGCCGACAGACGGTCGTTTATCAGTTTCTGGTTATATACGTCGCCTGTTTTCATACGAAGCATCTCATTCAGGGCATCCGTGGGATAGATGGTGTTGCCCACCCATTCTATGTTACGCACATAGTATTTCTGTCCTTCTTCCACTTCGATATACACACTGACACCTCCTTTGTCGCCTGGCACTACGCTGTCCGAAACGATGATGGCATCGCGGTATCCCAGTTCGGCATACTTCGAATAGAGATTCTCCTTGGCTTCTTTGTATTTGGAGTCCACAAACTTCTTGCTGCGTAACCAACTGGCCGTCGTGCCGCGCTCATGTATTTTCTTCAGCACGCCGTTGTTGAATAACGAGCCCTTAATCTTCTTGGTGGGCAGAGCCTCGTTACCGGAGATGAAGATGTGGTCTACCTTCACCTTCTCTTTCTTGTCCACATTTACATCTACAATCACACGTCCTGGTGCGCCGGCATCGTCGCGCTGCACAATGTTCAGTTCTGCATTCTTGTAACCTTTCTCGTCGAAGTATCTCTTGCCGAGTATCTTTGCGCGGTCAATCATGTTCGGTGTCAACTGGTTGTCCTTCACCAGGCCGATACGTTCTTCGAGTGCCTCGCGTTCGTTCTTCTTCACACCGCTGTAATTGATTTGAGAGATACGCGGCCGTTGTTTGAGCTGGATATGAAGATACACCGAATCACCCACGATGCTGTCCGCACTGATAGCGACATTGCTGAAGAGACCGTTTCTCCAGTATCGTTTGATGGCATTCGTTATCTCCTCACCGGGAATCTCAACACGCTGTCCCACAGCAAGTCCGCTCAGTCCCACCAGAAGATAGTCGTCGTAATTATCAACTCCGCTCACGTTGAGGGACGCGATGGTGTACCATCTAGGGGTACGGCTGTAATCTATGACGGGGTTATCCTCACGCTGCTGCGTCTGGCTCCATGCGGCCGAGATACACCCCATGAGGATTGCTAATATAATAAGAGGTATTCTTTTCACTTTCCTGATTTCTCTATTCGTTTTTGCACTCCACTTGTTCGCCCGTCAGACCGAAACGTCGCTGCCGTTGCTGATACACTGCGATGGCCCGATAGAGGTCTTCGGAACTGAAGTCGGGCCAGTAGGTGTCGCAGAAGTAGAACTCACTATAGGCACATTGCCACAGCAGATAGTTGCTGATGCGTTGTTCGCCACCGGTGCGTATGAGCAGGTCGGGGTCGGGCATGAAGTTTGTTTCCAGTTGACTGTTTATATAGTCTTCATTCACGTCTTCGGGTTTCAGTTTTCCTTCGGCGGCCAACTGCGCTGTGCGGCGCATGGCACGTGTCAGTTCCCAGCGACTGCTATAGCTCATGGCTATCACCAGTGTCAGTCCGCCTTCGTTGTGCTCGGTTGCCGACATACATTTGCCAAAGGCCTGCTGCACCGACTCGGGCAGACGTTCCATGTCGCCAATCATGCGCAGCCTCACGTTATTGCGCATCAGGTCATCCACATCCATCCGCTCCACCACCAGTTTCATGATGGCATCCACTTCTTCTATGGGACGATTCCAGTTTTCGGTGGAGAAGGTGTACGCCGTGAGATATTTCACACCCAGTTTTGAGCAGACCTCGGCTATGCGGCGCAGGTTTGTTCCGCCCTCGGCATGTCCGGCCGAGCGTGGCAGTCCCTTGGCTTTGGCCCAGCGTCCGTTGCCGTCCATGATGACGGCTATGTGCTCGGGTATCTGGTTTTTATCTAATTGGTATTCCATAGTTTGCTGTCCTCAGTTGTTACATTTTCGGTATTTGGGGCAAATATCGTAGGTGACGAAGAGCATGGTGAACGAGTAGCAGTCCTTGTTTTTCAGCCCGACGCTTTTCACGCCGTAGGGCTGGAAGAGCTGATTTTTCTCGGCCTTGCTCACGTCGAGTTCGTCGCAGGTGGTGAAGCGCATGGTCCATTCCAGTCCGATGTTCCAGCGCGGCTTCACTTTGTATTTCACTCCCACACCGATGGGCAGGCAGAGGGCACCTTTCGTTCCGGCGCCGCCCATGGCGATTGTGAGACCCATGCCGGCCAGGGCGTAGGGCGTGATGGGGCTGTTTTCCTTATATCCGCCGTTGCGTCCGTAGCCCCAGAAGTTCATCTCGAACTGGGCACCGAAGTCCAGCAGGTTGCGCGAGAAGTCCACCGTTGTGGGCATTCCTCCCTCGGCAGACTGGCTGGTGGCATCCACGGGGATGAAGCGTCCTTCGCTGTTGCCGCTGATATGGGCAAGTGCCAGGTTTCCTTTCACGCACATTCTAGGATTCAGGTTGCGACGCACCAGAAAACCTCCCATGCCGCTCATGTGGGCATAGGGCGAACTGTTGGCATCGCCCAGATAGAAGCTAACACCGGCGCCGGCGCCTATTTCCATCTGATACTCCAAGTCTTCCTCCTGGGCCTTGAGAGGGCATGCCAGCAGTAACAGGAGCACTACTGCCGTGCAAATCCAAGCCGGTTGAGTCTTCCTCGCCATACTTGTTTGTCCAGGATGAGCCAGATGTAATTGTCCTCGTCTACCGTAGCTGCCATGGGACTCTCAGTTCCCTGCACAGCCTTGGGCAGCAGCAGTTCGTAGTCGGGTTTCCACGTAATGCCGTGGTCGTTACTGAAATACATGCCGTCCATCGATGTGTGGCTGCCGTGGCCTACTTGCGACGCTCCGCCGAGCGCCAGTCCGCGTCCGTCGTATTCCATCAGGTTGAGATGCTGCAGCCGCGGCATCTGGTATATGTTATCGTCTGTGGGGTTTATATACATCCACACGGCGTCCTGCTCGTCCTCGTCCGAGGCCCACAACTTACTCCATACCACGGCCGTGGTGTCTGTTCCTTCGGCGCGGTATCCCATGAGTGTCAGGCGTCGGTTGCCGTTAGACTGCGTCGTCACGTAGCTGCGCAGCATGGTTGCCGGCAGATGGAGTGGGTCGTCGTCGAGTCTCTCGTCACTCCACGTGAGTGCATCTTCCGAACTGCACAGGCGGCCGTTGATGATGGCATAGTAGAAGTTATCCGTCACGGCAGCCAGACTGAGTCCCTCCACGGCTGGTGCCACTTCCGTCCAATCGGCTCCGTTCGGCGAGCTGTATATGGCTCCCTCGGCGGTGTGGGTATAGAGCACGTCGTCGTGTTGGCGGATGGCTTCCACGTCGGCGGTGGCTAGCAGGTTGGTGTTGCGGATGGTCCACTCGCCCTGTGAGCCCAGCGACGAGCGCACGGCCTGTTGCACACCGCTCTCGGTAAGGCCTGTCACGGTCAGCTGTCCGCCCACGATAGCCGCATGCATGGCGGTCATGTTTTCGAAAGCATCGGTGGTTTCCAGACGGCTCCATCGGAGCGAGTCTCCGTCCACCTTGTGCACGTTCAGTTTCAGCGTATAGATGCGATAGCTGTTGCCGTCCTCCGAGAGCGTGAACAGATGGAGCGGCTCAGTGAGGTTGAGGCTGTCTGTGGCTTTGTAGGACATCCAGTCGGACGTCTCGTCGGAGGCAGGACGATAGGCCACGGTGGCTCCCACGTAGTTGATGCCGACGAGCAGGGCGCTCAGGTCGGTTCCGTAGAGGAGCGAATCGTAGTTCTCGATGGTGAGCGTACGCTGGTTGACGGTCAGCGGATAGGAGTTTCCGGTGTAGGTGGAACGGATGACACTGTCTTTGTCTGCAGAGGACGAGATGTGCATGATGCGCTTCAAGGTGCCCAGCGAGGCGCTGGATATGTAGCAGCGTTCGGTTACTTCCACCTCGTCGTCCGAGGAGCATGAGGTCAGCATCGCTGCACATGCCAGAAATAGCAGGATTATATGTCGTTTCATTCTTGTCTTTTTTCGCGCATTCGCGTTTCGAAGCACAAAAATACGAAGTATTCTCGACTTTTGGGCATATTCGGGTGTAGAATTAAGAAAAATTAGGGATAAATGATGCCACAACGGCTAAATCCAACACTTTTTTACCTCAAGGGCACCACTTTTTCAGGTGTATGGACGAGGAAGACGGTGCCCGTCTGATGTCGCAATCGTGACGGCTTCTGAGAACAGGGTGGCGGACATGTCGAAAAAACGCACTGTGGTCCGACGTCCGACGCACCACGTTGCGACGCCCTGCGCACCACGGTGCGACAGCCGTCACAGCACGGTGCGTCACAACGGCTTCTCAATCTTCCGGAAAATCCGAGAGGAGAGAGAGCACGATGTCTGTCTCGAAACCACGCGACGCAGCATGGCGGACGAGTTTTGCACGACGCACGTAGGGGTCTTCGTCGCGCAGACTTCGCGCTTTCTGGACAATTATTTTCCGCAGCGTCTCAGCATATTCGTCCTCGTCGATGGCTTCGAGTGCCTCGCGGATATCGGGGTCGGGAATGTGCAGAAAACGCAGGGCCTGGCGAATCTTCAGGCGGCCCCAGTGGTTGTAACGAAATTTGTCGGAAACAAAAGCACGCGAGAAACGCGCATTGTCAATATATTTCTCCTTAACAAGATAGTCGATGATGCGCGCTGCGTCGGCCTCGTCCACTTCCCACTGGCGCAGTTTTTCTTCAATCTGAGCGGTACAGTGTTCGCTGCCGCTGCACAGCCGCGCAGCTCTGCTCAATGCTTGTTCGTAGGTCATGGCTTCCTTCCTTTTACTATTCTGTCGTTGCCGAACACATCCTTCACGACAGCCGTTTCGATGTATCCATGCCGACACATCAAATTCTCGACATGCCCACTGTAGGCGCGGTTTGTCTCGAAGATGAGCAGTCCTCTGCCCGACAGATGTTCCCGGGCGTAATCGAGGATGGCGCGATAGAAGAGGAGCGGGTCGTCGTCGGGCACAAAGAGTGCTTCCGCCGGCTCATAGTCCAGCACGTGTGCCTCCATCTCCTCTGCCTCGTGCCGACACACGTAGGGTGGGTTGCTGACGATAATCTGCCATTGCTCTTCCGTGACGCTTGGATGTAAAATATCTTCGTGCCTGAAATTCACCTTTGCGCCGAGCGCCTCAGCATTCCCGCGTGCCACTTCGAGTGCCGTTTCCGAGACATCGAAAGCGGTGACTTCGAAGCCCTCGAGCGCCAGTGTGACGGCTATGCACCCCGAGCCGGTGCCGATGTCGAGAAGGGTGGTGGGCGGATGCTTCCTTATTATCTCCACAAGTCCCTCCGTCTCGGGACGCGGAATGAGCACCCCTGGACCGACATGGAACGTGCGTCCACAGAAATCGGCCTCGCCAAGCACATACTGCACGGGCTCGCCACGGAGCAGCCGTTGCATAATAATTTCGAGTTCGTCACGCTCGTTTGCAGATAATTCCGTATCTTTGCCCAACAAAAGCTGGGTATGCGAGAGGCCGAAACGCTTCTCCATCAGCAGACGATAGATGGCGCGTGCCTCGCCGGGCGTGTAACGCTGTTGCAAACGACGGACGCAGTTCATATTGCAAAGGTACGCAAAAATATGAGAAATCGGGTATGACAGACGAATTAAAATACATGGAACGATGCCTGCAGCTGGCGCAATGCGGAGCGATGGGTGCCCCTCCTAATCCGATGGTGGGTGCGGTCATCGTATGCCGCGGACGCATCATCGGCGAGGGATTCCACCGCCGTTGCGGAGGTCCACATGCCGAAGTGAACGCCATTGCCAGTGTGCGACAGCCTGAACTGCTCGCCGAGAGCACGATGTACGTTTCGCTGGAGCCTTGTGCGCATTACGGGAAAACGCCACCCTGCGCCGACCTCATCATCGCCAAGGGGATACCGCGCGTTGTTATCGGCTGTCGCGACACCTTCGCAAAGGTGAACGGACTGGGAATCAAGAAACTGAAGGATGCAGGCATCAACGTGACGGTGGGCGTGCTCGAAGAGGAGTGTCGCCGACTGAACCGTCGTTTCTTCACTTTCCACCAGAAAGAGCGCCCATGGGTGACGCTGAAATGGGCTCAGAGTGCCGACGGATTCATCGACCGCGAACGCAGTGCCGACGCAGCGCCGACACGCATCTCCACGTCCTTCACACAGGCCTTGGCACACCGTCTGCGCGCCACCCATCAAGCCATTCTGGTGGGCACCGACACCGCGCTGCTCGACAATCCCACGCTCACCACACGCCATTGGCCCGGCCCCAGTCCGCTGCGGCTGACCATCGACTGCCACCATCGGCTGCCACAGACGCTCCATCTGAACGACGGCTCGCAGCCCACCCACGTTTACACGACAGAAAATCTGCACGAGATACTGGCCGACCTGCACAGCCGCGGCATACAGTCGTTGCTGGTGGAGGGCGGAAGGCGACTGCTGCAGAGTTTCATTGACGAAGGGCTGTGGGACGAGGTGCGCGTGGAAACGGCTCCCATGAGGCTGGGACGCGGTGTGGAGGCACCCCGATTGGAAGCAGGAAAGCTGACGGAAAGCCATCTGACCGACGGACAGCGCATCGACCTGTATGAGCACGTCTGAAAAGACACCACGCTGCGACACGTAACGCACCACGTTGCGAAGGCCGACGCACCACGCTGCGACAGGCGTCGGACCACGGTGCGTTTTTAACCCGAATCAGCCATAAGGATACCAGAGGTATCTAATCTCGCTCGGAAAACCTCAAAATATATTTGGCTTTTCCCTCGCTTATCCGTAACTTTGTACCCAGAATCGGAATCAAAGAAAAAGCACAATGAACGAACTGAAAAACATCTTGGCAGCCAAACTGCTGCAAGTGAAGGCTATCAAACTGCAACCCAACAACCCCTTCACATGGGCCAGCGGATGGCGCAGCCCCTTTTATTGCGACAACCGTAAGACACTCTCCTACCCCGCCCTGCGGTCGTTCGTGAAGATAGAACTCGCCCGCCTCGTCCTCGAGAACTTCCCCGAAGCCGAAGCCGTTGCCGGCGTGGCCACAGGAGCCATCGCACAGGGTGCACTGGTGGCCGAGGAACTGAGCCTGCCCTTCGCCTACGTGCGCAGCAAACCCAAGGACCACGGAATGGAAAACCTCATAGAAGGCGAGCTGAAAGAGGGCGCACGCGTGGTGGTGGTGGAAGACCTCATCAGCACCGGCGGCAGTAGTCTGAAAGCTGTGGAAGCCCTGCGCCGCGCCGGATTCGAGGTCGTAGGCATGGTGGCATCGTACACATACGGTTTCCCCGTAGCCATCCAGGCTTTCGAGGACGCCAACGTGAAACTCATCACACTGACCGACTACGAAGCTGTTGTGGCGGAAGCCCTGCGCACGGGCTACATAGCCGAAAGCGACATCGAGCTGCTGAACAACTGGAGAAAAGACCCCGCAAACTGGTAAGAAATGAGCGAATATAAAAGCGAAGTAAAAACCATATACGCATCGCAGGAGAGAGTATATGAACGACTCTCCGACCTGAGCAACCTGGCCGCCATCCAGCAAAATCTGGACAACCCCGAGGCGCTGGAACGTCTGAAAGAACAGGCTGGCGACAAAGTAAACCCCGAACAGTTGCAAGACATCGTAGAGAGACTGCGCAAGCTGCAATTCGACCGCGACAGCGTCTCCGGCAGTTCGCCCATAGGCAACATCGCCCTGCGCATCGTGGAACGCGAGGACCCCAAGACGGTAAAGTTCGCCGTAGAGGGTGTACCCATCGATGCAAACATGTGGATACAACTGCTGCCTGCCGGCGACCAACAATGCGCCATGCGCCTCACGGTGAAAGCCGACCTTAACTTCTTCATCCGCCAAATGGTGGGCAACAAGCTGCAAGAGGGTGTGGACAGCCTGGCAACAATGCTGGCAAGCCTGCCGTACTAACATCAAGATTACAATGAAACTGTGGGACAAAGGATTTGAGGTGAACGCCGAGATTGAACGCTTCACCGTGGGACGCGACCGCGAGATGGACCTCTATCTGGCCGAGGCCGACGTTTTGGGCTCCATGGCACACATCACCATGCTGGAGAGCATCGGACTGCTGACGTCCGAAGAGCTCAAAGCCTTGCTGGCCGAACTGCGCAACATTCTGAGCGAGGTCAGAGACGGACGTTTCGTCATCGAAGAAGGCATAGAGGACGTGCACTCGCAAGTGGAACTGATGCTCACGCGCCGACTGGGTGACATGGGCAAGAAAATCCACTCGGGACGCAGCAGGAACGACCAAGTGCTGGTGGACCTAAAGCTCTTCATCCGCCGTCAGATAAAGCAAGTGGCCGACGACGTGAAAACGCTCTTCGACGAACTGCAACAGCAGAGCGAACGATATAAGAACGTGCTGATGCCGGGCTACACACATCTGCAAGTGGCCATGCCCAGCAGCTTCGGATTGTGGTTCGGAGCCTATGCCGAAAGTCTGGTGGACGACATGATGTTCCTGCAGGCCGCCTATCGTATGACCAACCGGAACCCACTGGGCTCGGCCGCAGGATACGGCAGCAGCTTTCCGCTGGACAGACAGATGACCACCAATCTGCTGGGCTTCGACTCGATGGATTACAACGTGGTTTATGCACAGATGGGACGCGGCAAGACAGAACGCAACGTGGCTTTCGCACTGGCCTCAATAGCCGGCACAGTGGCAAAACTCGCCTTCGACGCATGTCTGTTCAACTCGCAGAACTTCGGTTTTGTGAAACTGCCCAAGGAATGCACCACAGGCTCCAGCATCATGCCCCACAAGAAGAATCCCGACGTGTTCGAGCTGACTCGCGCACGCTGCAACAAACTACAGGCACTGCCGCAGCAGATAACGCTCATCATGAACAACCTGCCCAGCGGCTACTTCCGCGACCTGCAAATGATTAAGGAGGTATTCCTGCCCGCCTTTGACGAACTGCGCGACTGCCTGCACATGACTACCTACATCGTCGAACGCATCGAGGTGAACGAACACATCCTCGACGACCCGCGCTACGACCTGATGTTCTCCGTGGAAGAAGTGAACCGTCTGGCCACTGAAGGGATGCCTTTCCGCGATGCCTACAAGAAAGTGGGCATGGACATCGAAGCCGGCAAGTTCACTCCGCAAAAGGAGGTACATCACACCCACGCAGGTAGCATCGGCAACCTGTGCAACAAGGAAATCAGCGCACTGATGGACGAAGTGTGGAGCGGCTTCAACTTCCGACGTGTTGAGGAAGCCGAGAAGAAACTGACCGAAGACTGAACGACATGAAACTACGCCACCTTATGTTGGCCATCGCGGTCGTAAGTCTGACGGCATGTGAGAAGGCAGACCACTTATACTGCAACCTGCCGGCACGCTTCACGATGGAAAACATCTATCAGGCTCCCGCACTTTACACTGCATGCAACAGCATGGGACAATTCTGCACCATCACTGCATCAAGTGGAAACTTCGAATTCAAGAGCATAACGAAGACGGACCGTCTGCCCATCACAGGAGGTTATGTCTACGATGGCTTTTATCTGGGACTCTCTGGTCTTATCGTCGGACTGCCCGACAGAACGGAGATGCTGAAGGATCAGATTGAGGTAGTGTGCTTCGACCTGGCCTGCTCATACTGCTATCATGAGTTCGGCATCACGAAACCGCTGAAGCTGCAAGAGAATGGCAAGGCGCAGTGCACAAGTTGCAAATCACTCTACGACTTGAACGATATGGGACGTGGTAGCGAGGGCAAATCGCTCTATCGCTACCACGTCCGACTCATTGGCAACACACTTGTGATAGCCAATTAACATCACTCCTTACTCCGCTGCCCCATGTAATACGCCTGCTCCTTCACCTTGTTGAGGAGCGGTGCGTGCATGTCGGCATGTTCCGAAATCCACTCCTGCACAGTCTGGGATGCGTCCTGCGAATGCTGACCGGACAGCAAGGCCGAGAGCCAGTAGCCTGGGAAGAAGATTCCGCTGCTGCGCTGAATCTGTGGTAACGCATCCAGTCCGGGACGAAGATAACGCAGACACATCGGTTCGCGGCTCTCGTCGCAGAGCAGAGCCAACAGATCACGTGCCCAGGGTTCCGACGTGCGGTTCTCGGGCACAAGCAGTTCATCGAAGAGTTGTTGCTGAACAAGTGTATCTGGATTGCAGGCGCGGCTGACGTAGTCAAACTCGCGTCGCAGGTCCTCACTATGCAGGCGTTCGCGCTGTTTCCCCAGTATGTCTTGCCAGTCCTCGCTGCGCACAAGTGCCAGATGATAAGCCATTTGCATGTAGTCACGCTCGCTCAGTGAAACATCGGACTGCTCTGCCCACAAACTATACACGGCCTCCACGACCTTCTCCGACCGTGCTTTTGTGCCCAAGAGACGCACAATTTTCTGACGGACGGCTTGCTGCGGATGTTGTTGGCTCATTGAGAGAAGCATTTCCTCAAAGCCTTGGCGCGACGACACATAAGGCAGCGCAGCAGCCAGACAATCGATTGCATACGAGAGGATGAGCGGATTCTGCTCCTGCCCCATAGGCCAATAGACGCACCATGCCATGTTGTCTGCCGGGATGTTCCCTGCAAGATAGTTTTCGTAGATGTTCATCAGCGCGGCAAAGCGGCTTTCCTCGGTTTCCAGAAGTTCTTGTTGTTCCAGATATTGCTGCAGCGATGTTTCGTCTGGAAAGAGGAAACGACCGTAGCCAAAGCCGTCGTAGTTGGGCAGGGTGACCTGAGGTGCACGCGGATTGGCAAAGGTGAGTGACTGCGGCCACGTGAGACCTCGCTCGAGAGGGTCGCGCTGCGTCACCACCAGCGAGTCGCCACGACGTTCCCAACCGATGGTCGGCAAGCCAGCCTCCTTCACCCACACCTGGCTGAAAGCAGGCAGTCCGGCATGCGGAGCCACAGAATCCAGTATTTCAATCAGACCGTCCCACGTCGCATTGGCGTATGCATAGCGAGTCAGATAGGCACGTAATCCGTCGCGAAATGCCTCGTTCCCCATCTGTTCCTCCATCTTGCGCATCATGATCGGTGCCTTGTGGTAGATGATATTTCCGTAGAGCAGACTGGCCTGATTCAGGTTTTGCAGAGGTTGTTGTATGGGTGTGGTGCCCGACGTACGGTCGGTGCGCAGGGCGGCGGGATAGTGACTCTTGATGAAGGTGAGGTTGTGATTCAGGTCGGGGAACTGCTCGCGCGCAATTTTGTCGGCCATCAGGTTGGCAAAGACTTCTTTCGTCCACACGTCGTCGAACCAACACATCGTGACCATATCGCCGAACCACATGTGTGCCGTCTCGTGTGCGATGAGGTTCAGTCGAGCCAACTCCTCGTCGGGCGTAGGCTGAGGTCCAAGGAAGATGGTGTTGGCATTGAACTGGATGGCGCCCGGATGCTCCATTCCGCCGAACTGATAGCCCGGCAACACCACGCAGCCATATTTTTCATACGGAAAGGGGATGCCGGTGTATTCCTCCATCCATCGCAGTGCCAGTGCGGCTTCGTCGAAGACGGTCTCCAGCTGCGCCACCTTGCGGCTGTCCGTTTCGCGATGCAGGAGTTCCAGCGTACGTCCGTCGCGCTCTGCCTCCACGCGGAAGAAACGTCCGGCGGTGAACGAGACGAGATAGGTGGGCACAGGCCACTGGGTCCGGCACGTCAGCGTCTTATATCCTTCGTCCAATGCCTGCTGGCCGATGCTGAAAGGCGCCTGACTGATGGCCTCCCAATCCTGCGGCAGGGTGAGGCTGAGCGAGTAGGTGGCCTTCAGGTCGGGTTGGTCGAAACAGGGGAAAGCCGAGCGCGCATTGTCGGGCACGAAGAGGGTGTAGAGATAGTCGTCGTGACGATTCAACGCCTTGTCGGTGGACGTAAAACGTACGCCGATGCGGTTCTCGCCAGCCTCCAGCAGCTGCGCCGGAACCACGATGTGCTCGTTGCGGAAACCCACCTCCACGCTGTAGCCGTTCACCCGCACTGCATACAGGTTGTCCGCCTCGCCGGAGAAATCGAGCGGCAGATCGTTCTTGCCTTTCCAGCGGAAGGTGATGTCCACCTCGCCCTCCACAGGCAACGACGCGTCCGCAGGGATATGGAACTGCAAATCGTAGTGTACGTCACTCACTTCAAGCCCTCTCCGTGAGGCCAAAGACTGCGATACACCCTCCGTGAGATGTTCCTCCACTGTGCCTGTGCAAGCGCTCAGACTGAGGAGACCCAATAAGGCAAAACTGCTAATTTTCATGTTTTTATCATTTCAATCAACTTTACAAAGTTACGACGATATGAAAGAACGACAAAATTTTCTGCAAGTTTTTTCGTCGGCTGAGAGAATCTCGACCGAGACAGGAGCACGAAGCCCGGGACGGACTGCTGTATCCACTCGTATGCAAGACGCTCCACGGTGCGCACGCAAACGCACCGTGCTGCGACGGGCTTCGCAACGTGGTGCGACAGCCGTCGCACCACGTTGCGTAAAATCGCCCCAGACTGAGCCTCGTCATTTACGGCAGAATGGCGTTCACGGCGAGCTGATTCGCACGCAAATGCAAAACTTTGAACACGAAACTTTGTACTTTGAACTATTCTTTTTACCTTTGCATCCGGAAAAACAACAAAATACCGCCCAGATGGTGGAATTGGTAGACACGAGGGACTTAAAATCCCTTGACCATTGCGGTCGTACGGGTTCGAGTCCCGTTCCGGGCACGAAAAACACGAAAGAGGACACCTCAAACTGAGATGCCCTCTTTTTATATTTCTGATTCTTAAATCAAAATGAAATAGATGACGACGGCAGGAATGGCCAGCAGGGCACTGTCGAAACGGTCGAGCATACCACCATGGCCAGGCAGAATGTTTCCGCTGTCCTTGATGCCGAGGTGTCGCTTCAGCAGACTCTCTACGAGGTCGCCCCACGTGCCGAATAAGATGACCACCGCAGCAAAACCCAGCCACTGCCACAACGTGAGGGTGCCAGGGACGAAGTGCCATACCAGCAACGCGGCTGTCAGCGTGAGCAAGGCACCGCCAATACTGCCTATCCACGACTTGCGAGGCGAGACACGCGGAAAAAGTTTCTTCGGGAAATATCGCTGCAACGAGACGCCGAACAGATAGGCTCCCGTGTCGTTCAGCCACAAGAAGACGAAGAGCGCCATGGGGTACATCCAGGTGTAGGAGAAACGTCCTTCCACCGAATCGAACTTGATACTCAGCATGGGCAACAACGAGAATGGCAGTGCTATATAGAGCTGCGAGAGGATGCTCAACGACCAGTTGCGCAGGGGATTCTCGGCGCGGCGGTAGAGCTCGCTTATCACAATGTAGAGCAAGAGGAAACCATAGAGCGCAATCGTCTTTCCAGCCGCCTCGTTCCCGATGCACATCAGCCATACGGCACCGGTAAGCAGGATGGCTCCCAGCGCGTGAAGCGACGGCACGAGCGTGGCGCCGGCATATTTGTTCATCAGTCCGCAAAACTCCCACACACAGGCCGCGGCGGCAATGGCAAAGAAGAAGAATGCCGTCACAGGACTGTAGACGGTGCATCCAGTCAGCAATGCCACGTATGCGATGGCTGTCAGTGTGCGGATTGCGAAGTTACGCATTTTCTTCCTCCTCTCGTTTCGATTCCAACAATTCTTCCGTGCGGCTCGTCCAGGGACGCGGACCGAAGATGCGCTCCACGTCATCGGCAAAGATGACTTCACGCTCCACCAAGAGCTGGGCCAACTGCGCATGCTTGTCGGCATTCTGCTTCAGAATGTCCTTTGCACGCTCATATTGCTGCGCTATCATCGCCTTCACCTCGCCGTCAATCGTCTCTGCAGTGGCCTCGGAATAGGGTTTCTGGAATCCGTATTCGTCGTTGTTATAGTAACACAGGTTGGGCAGCTGCTCTCCCATGCCCATATAGGCAATCATGCCATAGGCCTGCTTCGTCACGCGCTCCAGGTCGTTCATGGCTCCGCTGCTGATATGTCCTGTGAAAAGTTCCTCAGCCGCACGGCCTCCGAGTGTTGCGCACATCTCATCGAGCATCTGTTCGCGTGTGGTGATCTGACGCTCTTCGGGCAGATACCATGCGGCACCGAGGGCACGTCCACGCGGCACGATGGTCACTTTCACCAGCGGATTGGCATATTGCAGCAGCCAACTGATGGAAGCATGTCCGGCCTCGTGGAGGGCTATGGTGCGTTTTTCTTCGTCGGTCATCACCTTTGTCTTCTTTTCGAGACCACCGATGATGCGGTCCACAGCAGCCAGGAAATCGTCCTTGCCCACCGCGTTCTTGCTGTTGCGGGCAGCGATGAGAGCAGCCTCGTTGCATACGTTCGCAATGTCGGCACCACTGAAACCGGGCGTTTGGCGTGCCAGGAAATCGATGTCGAGCGTATCGTCCTTCTTGAGTGGACGGAGGTGCACTTGGAATATCTCCTTGCGTTCGTTCACGTCGGGCAGGTCGACGTGTATCTGACGGTCGAAGCGACCTGCACGCAGCAGGGCCTTGTCCAGTATGTCTGCACGGTTGGTGGCAGCCAGAATGATGACACCGCTGTTCGTGCCGAAGCCGTCCATCTCAGTGAGCAACTGATTGAGGGTGCTCTCGCGTTCGTCGTTCGAACTCATGGCAGCACGGTTGGCGCGGGCACGTCCCACGGCATCAATCTCGTCGATGAAGATGATGCAGGGTGCTTTTTCCTTGGCCTGACGGAAGAGGTCGCGCACACGACTGGCTCCCACACCTACGAACATCTCTACGAAGTCCGAGCCCGACATGCTGAAGAAGGGCACGTCAGCCTCGCCGGCAACGGCCTTGGCCAGCAGGGTCTTACCGGTTCCGGGAGGGCCTACGAGCAGGGCTCCCTTGGGTATCTTGCCACCCAGTTCGGTGTATTTCGCAGGATTCTTCAGGAATTCGACAATCTCCTGCACCTCTTGCTTCGCACCGGCTTGTCCAGCCACATCCTTGAAGGTCACCTTTGTAGCCTCGTCCTTGTCCACCAGCTGCGCACGGCTTCGACCCACGTTGAAGATGCCCATCGGCCCTCCTCCGCTGCTGCTTCCGCCGCTCATGCGCTGCATGATCAGAACCCAGAAGAGTATGATGATGATGAGTGGTCCGAAGCTCCAGACGAAGTTCCAGATGCCCGAGTCGCCGTTACGGTTGTTCACGTTGCCCGAGAAATGGCCCAGCGCCTCTTGTTCGTCGAGGAACTCCTGCAGTTTTTCGGCGCTCAGGAACTCGGTCTTGACGAATGCCTGCTGCCCCTGCTGCACGTTCGTTGTCTTGAAGATGTCGCGCACATGCTCGGGCTGGATGAACATTTCGAGCGAGCCCTCCTTCTTGTTGACCACGATTTTCGAGGCGTAACCCTGCGACACGTACTGCTTGAACTCGGTATAGCTCACCTCCTTAGAGGTGCCGTTGCCGAGCGCAGAACCATCGCGGCTGAACATCAGATAGCCCAGGATGATGGCGATGCAGACGTAGAGCCAAGTGAGGCTGAAACGGGGTTTGGTCGGTTTCTTCTTATTGTCCATGCGGTTGTTTCTTCTCCAGATATTTTCAGTCAGCGTCGGCAATCTCAGTCAGTTCGGCGTCGGCCCACAGGTGCTCCAGGTCGTAGAAAGCGCGCTCCTCGGGCAGAAAGATGTGCACTATCACGTCGGAATAGTCCATCGCCACCCACACGGAATTGCGCATTCCGCTCACGGCCAGCGGACGGGCACCCAGCACCTCGCGTGCATGCTCTCCCACGTTCTGCGCCAAGGCGTTCACCTGAGTGGGCGAGCCGCCCGTGCAGAGCACAAAGCGCTTGCATATCGTGTCGGGTATCACCTCCAGGTTAGCCACCACAATCTGGCGCCCTTTCTTGTCCTGCAAGGCCTCTACGATGGTGCTCACCAACTGTTCTGTCGTTTCGCTCATGTTTTGTCGATATGTATTTATCATATAAAGTAGGTGCAAATGTACACAAAAAACCGCATTTTCGAGCCTGTTGGCGAAAGAATTTAAGTTTTCTTTAGAGGAAATGGCCACAGAAGAGAGCGAAAAAACAATTTTTTTAGATTTTTTGCCGAAAAGACTTTGTCGTTCCAGAAAATCGATATACCTTTGCAATCGCAAATGAGGAGTTTGCATCTTTTTGATTGGGCTATGGTGTAATGGTAACACTGCAGATTCTGGTCCTGCCTTTCCTGGTTCGAGTCCGGGTAGCCCAACAGAAACGAAATCCAGCCGTCTGACCTTCAGATGGCTGGATTTTTTTGTGTGTCACAGTCCCTCGTCGGCGCAGGGTCACGGGCACGCCCGAAAACGCACCGTGGTGCGAAGGGCAACGCAGCACGTTGCGACGGGCGTCGCACCACGGTGCGACATGTAAAACACTGCGGTACGTTCACGAGCCTTCCGGCACTGGTCGTTTCGGCTTGCCTGGCAAGTATCGAAGAAAACCGGGAAAGCACCGAGTGTAAAATGCTGAAAACGACTCGGATTCAGTATATCTTCTCGACACTCGCCAGCGGAAAATAGTGTCTGAGAATTTTATCGTATGAATATCCCTGGCTCCCCATCACGGCGGCACCTATCTGGCACATGCCCACGCCATGTCCCCATCCGCGTCCGTCGAGGCGGAACCGTTGCGGCACACCATTGCGCACATCCAGCGGACGTACGTCGAAGGCGCTGCTTTTCAGGTGGGAGCGGCTCAACACGCGGCGTATCTCCAGCTCTTTACCCAGGATGAGCATGCCGCGGCTGCCCTCTATGCGCAGTCGCGAAATATGACCGCCGGGACCACGTTCCTCGGCTTCCATCGACAGGATGTCGCCCAGTTCGTGGCCCGTCTTTTCGGTGATGAATGTCTGCAGTTCCTGCTGCGTCAGTTCCTCGCTCCAGAGGTAGAAGTCGGTGGTTTCCTGGTCATAATCGTTCAGCACCTGCCGCAGCACTTCTGCCGAATGGGTGTTGCAGAACGTATCGGGCACCGAGGTGAGGTAAGGGACGCGCACGTTCTCCCAACAATACTGGAACTCGTTGCTGCGACCGCCGCAACACTTGCTGTAGCGCGCATCGCACACCTGCCCCTCGTATGTCAGCACCAGCCCGCACGTTTCCTCTACGGCCTGCCGCACGTGTGGGTTGGTGGCACGGCTCAGTCCCTGATAGCGCTGGCAATGGTCGTCGGCACAGACATCGAAGCGGCTATGGTCCGAACGGGTGTACCACAGGATGCGCTCGTGCTCGTTCAGGGTGAAAAGGCGGCTGGTGGTCTCGTCCGTCACGATTTCTTTCCGGTTCAGTTGCGCCAGCAGCCAACTGCGGGCCACGATGGCTGAGGCTTTCAGGAACTCCGGACTGGAGGTGGAGCGCATTTCGCTGCTGATGACGCACACCAGATATTGCTCCACGGGCAGTTCGTTGATGGCCAGCAGCAGGCCCTGGTTCACCTCGATGCGCAGTGCGCCGCTAAATGTCTGCGTCTCGCTACGCTGCCAGTGAAAGCGCACACCAATGGTGACATCGCTCAGTTGCAGCGTGGCGTCCTGCGTCTCGGGAGTGAACAGCAGCTCGTCATATTCGGTGCCGTTCCACACGATGCGCCCTTCACGCACCGTCACTTTCTGCGCGCCGCTCACTTGCTGCCGACCGCATCGGAAAACGCCGTGCAGTACGAAGTGGAGACGAGGCGCCGACATGATGCCGACACGTATGCCGGGTTGCGTGGCAGTCTGCGGTCGCACGTTCATCGTTGCAGGGTTTCCAGCACGGGTCGCAACTCGTCCCACGTCATCGCAACCTCGCGAATCAACTGCGAAGACTGTGCTGGGGTGAGGCGATGGAAGTCGTCCGCACGGGGTGTGATGAGCAGTCCGCACATATCCAGTGCACCCGGACTCACCAGCATCTGCGCGTCGCCCTGGGCATAGTAGCAGTCGGGACGATGTTTCTTGCGAGGGAAGACGACGGTTATCAGCTCTTCTGCAGCCTGACGCCAGCACACGACGTTCATGCGCGGCTCTGTCTCGTTCTCTGCCACGGGCAGCGCTGCCACCAGTCGTTCAAAGGCTTTCACACCCTCGAGCGGCGATGTCGTGCGCAGTACGAACACGGGACAGGCATACGATTTCAGCAGGAAGTAATCGCCCATCTGCTGCAGCGTGAGAGCATACTGTGGCCAGTCTTTCTCCAAAGGTGTCACTCCCCTGCTGCCAGCCTGCAAGTGCAGGTGGTCGGGACACGAAGCGCCGCACAGCGGACCGTTGTAGAGTATTATCTTATGCGGCATGTTCCACGCCAGGCGCTGCATGGTGGCGAAGTGGCCTCCCAGGTGCTGCGGTTCGTGCTGCTGAGAAGGTATCGTGAAGTGTTGTGGCAGGATGGGGTACGGGTTTACCAGCAGATGGAATCCCGGTGCTGCCTGTCGCTTGTGCTGTTGCGGAGGCAAGTTCTGCTCGCAGAGGAAGCATGGTCGCTCCTCAAGTGTCTTTGCATCGAGCTTTGCACCAGTGCTGACGATGCGCGATGGGTTGAACTGAGCACGGAGGTGTACCATACCGTCGAACAACTCGCGCGTCTCCACTTCGGTCAGTGCGGTGTAGCGTGCAGCTGCCTCGGGCCATGCGTGCATCTCGGTGTCGAAGAAGCGGTCGGCCTCGGCGTCGCAGACGATATGGGCATGCTGTCGAGCTACGATCTCCTGAGTGCGGAGTTGGTCTTTGTAGAAGTTGTTGCGGTTGATTTTGTCCTGCGACAGTGCGGCATCGCTGTTGCCCTCCCACCGGCGGCATAGGTACATCTCGTCGTAGATGCGTCCGATGCGGTAGCGGCGGCTTATCATCAGGCCGAGTGCATAATCCTCGCCATAGCTGGTATTGGGTATGTGTATGTTGCGCAGCACGTTGGTCACGAAGGCACGCGGCGCTCCCAGCCCGTTGATGCGCAGGGCGTTGTTGCGGCCGTTCGTGTCGGTCCACTCGCGGTGGTCTATCAGTCCGGGCGGCAGAGTGTTCAGTTGAAAGTCGCACATACGATAGGAGCCTATCACCATGGCGGCATGTTGACGGCGGAAAGCGTCCACCATACATTGCAGGGTGTGGGGCGAACTGTAGAGGTCATCGCTGTCCAGTTGTACTACGAAGCGACCCACTCTTGCGCTGTGCACGGCCAGGTTCCAGCAGCCTCCGATGCCCAGATCGTCACGTTCGGGGATGATGTGCACCACCCGCGGGTCGCTGCTCATGCGTCGAATGACATCGGTTGTGCCATCGGTGCTTTGGTTGTCCACCACGATGAGGTTGAAGGGGAACGATGTTTCCTGCTGCAGCACGCTGCGGATGGCATCTTCGATGGTGCGTACACGGTTGCGGACGGGTATCACCACACTGGCCTCCACCTCGAACGTGCCTTCGTCGTAGTCGGGTTCGTCGAAATCGCCGGCAGGCAAGTATGCTCCGATGGCCTTCAGGTGGGTCGTGCAGGCTTGCTCCATCTCTATCTGACGGTCGCGGTTGCGTGGGTCAACATAGTCGAACTGCTTCTGTCCGCTCAGTCGCGTGTCCTGCTCCACCTCGGTATAGAGATATTCGGCCATGTGGACGGGCAGCATGCGGCGGCTCAGGTAGAGACGGAGGTCATAGAGCGCGGCATGACGATAGTCCTTCAGGTCCTCCTGTGCCAGATAGTCTTGCAGGGCGGAGGTGCGTATGAGCAGCAGGGCGCCCATCTGGAAGTCGTCGCGCACCGAGCCCAGCTGGCAGTCGATGAGCGGCAGGGCGCTGCGGGTGCCGTCGGGAGTGACGATGTAGTGGTCGGCGTAGAGCATCAGGGCCTGCGTGTCGTCGGCCACCGTGAGCATGCGATGCAGGGCGTGATAGCCCAGCTGCAGCATGTCGTACTTCGTATAGAGGAGCACGTAAGGAGCAGTGGCCGAGGCGGATATCCGACGCAGCGTGGACGTCGCAAAGGGGCTCCCGTCGCGGAGATATTGCACACTGAGCACGTCGGCATCGTCATACAGCTGCGTTGCCGTCTGGGCTGCCTGCGCCGCGCTCTCGTAGGGAATGAAACAGTCTATTCGCATCCTTAAGTCGGTTTTTATTTCCACAAAGATAGATAAATTCTGCGAAACCACCTACGGCCGCGCCACAAAACATATTTTCGGTGCCTCGCAGCGTGTTTTCTCGCCGCTTTTGTGTAATTTTGTGTCCGTAAATCATGAACATCTACCTCTTCAATCCCGAGAACGACATGGCGCTGGCCGACGGTCACGCCGGGTACACGCCGCCTGCCACCATACAGCAGATGCGCCACGACCTGGCATGGCTACCCAAGTGGTGGGCCGACGACGGCGATTTCGTATGGGACGGACGCGAGCCGATGCCCACCCTGCACGAGGGCGACGAAATCAGACCATGGGGATGGAGCCCGGCCCTGATCCACCAGTTGAGGACGGCCGGAGTGCCCGACGCTTTCCTGCCCACCGACGACGAGATGCAACGCCTACGACAGCTTTCCCACCGACAGACGGCCGTAGAAGCCCTTGCTGAGTTTCGGCGCGAGGGTATTGCACAGGACTTCATCTGCGGAGAAAGCGCCCTCTGTCGCAGCAAGGACGAGATTGCCCAGGCCGTGGAGCAATACGGCGAGGCGCTCTTGAAAGCGCCCTGGAGCAGCAGCGGAAAGGGACTGATGCGCAGCACGGCCACGAACTGCGACGAATGGGCCCGACGCATCCTTCGACAGCAGGGAGCCGTGGTGGTGGAGAAGCACCTGCAGCGTCTCGCCGACTTCGCACTGCTCTACCTGCTTGACGGCCACGGAGGGGTGGAATATCGCGGTCTCTCGCTCTTCACCACCACCGACACCGGTGCCTACACGGGCAACTGGCTGGCGCCCGAGGGAGAGAAGTTGCAGTGGCTCTTGCAATACATACCGCCGCAACCGCTCGTCGAGGTCCGGCAATGGTGGGAACGACGCCTCGCACAATACGACTACCGTGGCCCCGTCGGCATCGACATGATGCTCTGCCCAGACCACATCTGCCCCTGCGTGGAGATTAACTGGCGCATGACCATGGGTCACGTGGCGGACATGCTGACACGCCAGGGACACACCGGCCGGCTGCTCGTGCAGTATATCTACGGACAGTATTGTGCCGAGGTGGAAGCATTTCAGTAAAATCCCCGTCCCAGACCCACAAAAAACGCTCCACGCTGCGTTGCCTGTCGCACCACGCTGCGCAGGCCGTCGCAACACAGTGCGTAGGCTGTCGCAACACAGTGCGTTTTTTTGCGACCTTTGAACCCGAATCGGTCAGTAGGATTTATGTCAGAGTGACAAATGTTGCGAGCAGATTGTCGTTGAAAGCTTCGAGGGCGTGGCAGGCCACGGTGAGAAGGT
>CAJOLZ010000004.1:29363-110042 GCA_905235575.1 uncultured Bacteroidaceae bacterium
GCGGCAAGAAGCCGCAAGAGTTGTTATTATGGCATAAAAAGACTTCTCATACAAGAGGAAAAGCACCTTTGTCGGCCTAATGACTGATTCGGGTTTAACCCGACGACCTATTCGGGTTGAAAGAATGCTGAGAAATGACGCAGACACACAAAAAAAACGAGGGGAGCACGATTTGTGCTCCCCTCGCCTATCTACAGGGTGAACGGGATATTATTCCTCGCTGCCACCAAATACGTCCCAACTGTTCTTCTCCTTTACACCTACGTTATTTGATGGTTTATCATCAATGGGGACACTTGTTATCAGCAGCGTCCGGGTTGCCTGGACAGAAACTATTTCCATCGCGGGCTTAAAATAATTCTTTTTCATATTTATTTAAGTACTTTTTTACCGTTAATAATATAAACGCCCTTAGTGGCTTTCTCTACACGGCGACCGCTCAGGTCATAGATGACATTGGACTGCTGTGCCTTGTCAGCGTCAACCTCGGAGATTGCGGTCTCGGTGTTGGTGGCATTGATTGCCTTCACAGCAGAAGCAGCCTCACCGCTACGCAGGTAAGCCTTGCCGGCAGGAATGATGGTACCAATCTCTGCAACATGGAAGCCTAATACATCATCAACCACACCGAATATATACTGCGAACCGTTGGCCTCAACATCCTCGAATGCGGGGATGAGGTCGTTCTCGCCAGTACCCTCAACGCCGATAGCGTAAGGCAGCACGTAGCTACCGTCGCCGGCGAAGGTGATTGCGATGCTCTTCACGCGCAGCTGAACACCACCCACTTCCTCGTAGTAGTTGTTGGTGATGCTGATGCTGTTGGTGCCATACTCGATAGTGCGGTCCTCGTTACCAACGAAGTTGGTGCCGTCGTAGAAGTCGCAAGTAATCACAACCTTGGCAATCTGGTTGTCGGGAGTGTTGATGGTGAGCACGTTGTTAGCATACATACGTACACCCTCGGGTACGGTGTAGTAAGCAGCATCGTTGCTCTTGCCAGTCTTCGAGAAGCTGATGGTACCACCGGCGAACTTGATGTCGCTGCCGGAAACCACCTCGCGGTTCTTCCAGCCCTGAGCGTTCATGTCGATGACGATGGTCTGCGAGCCGGGAACTACGCCAGCGTTGACGATGGTGATGACGTTGCCGTCAACCTCGGTTGCGTTGGACTTAGCAGCCTCGCCGGCAGGAGTCTCTGCGCCGACATACTCAAGAAGAACTGCCTCGCCACCACGAGCGGAGGTAACAGGCTCCAGATGTGCATAGCTGCCCTTGTCGATAACGGCATAAGCCTGAACGTCGGGAACTACGGTGAAGTCGATGTCGTAGGGAACAGCGAGTGTAGCAAAACCTATCTCACCGAAGGATACACCTGCGTAGGCGGGCTCGTCAACCTGCATCCAGGAGAGGATGGGATAGTGACCACCATAGAGGAACTTCCACTCGTTCTCGAAGTCCCAACCGAGGGTCTCGGCATAGAGGTCGTATGTGGTGCCTGCGCTCTTTTCAACCTGACCGCCGTTGAAGTCATCGGGGTTCGTCAGTGTGAACTTAACATCGGTATAGATTGTCTCCTTATTCGAGTAGTTGTTCTTGTAAGTATCGGCATTACCACGCATGATGGCGTTTGCAGAGCCATTGCCCCAACCAGCATATACGTTGTCGGCAAAGATGGCATTGTTTTGGATGGTGAAGTTAGATTCGGTACCATCCTTCAGTGAGATGAGACCGGAAGCCTGGCCACCACCAGCAGATACATTACCTACGAAGAGGTTGTTCTCAACGAGACCACCGAAGGCGGTACCAATGAGACCACCAGCCTGATATTCGCGAGAAACGACATCGGCCTGAACATAGTTGTTGGAAACGGTGCAGCCCTTGTCGCCACGGATTTCACCGGCGAGACCGCCTACGTGGTCGCGACCCTCAATGATAGGATTGATGATGGCAACACTGGTAATCGTGGTGTTGACGGCACGACCTACGAGAACGCCGACATTAACATCGCCATTCAATGTAGCATCAACCACAGCCACTTTCTTGAATGTAGCACCATTGGTAACACCGAAGAGACCTACGTAGCTCTGACCAGAATTCTCATAGGTGAAGTTCTTGATGCTGTGACCCTGGCCATCGAAGGTACCAGTGTAGGGATTCGACTCGGTACCGATGATCTGTGCACTCACACCAGCGAGGTCGATGTCGGCAGTCAGGATAGCGTTGGCGCCATACTCACCACCGTTGACGGAAGTAGCAAAGAAGTCATAGTCGGAAGCAGAACCAATCTGATAGGTGTTGCCCTTCTTCTGCTTGTCGAAGATGTTGCGCTGAATCTTCTTGCCCTCGGTGTAGGCAGCGAGCAGTGTCTCGGGAGTAGCGTCCTCAACAGCCTTCACAGCCTCGGCATAAGCCTTCTTGTCAGCAGCAGAAGCACTGGCGGGAACCTCGTAAGCGTTCAGTTCGGCGAGACGTGCAGCCTTGTCGGCATTGAAGTCTTCTTCGGTACCGAATGTCAGCTCGTTCATCTGAATCAGATTGCCATCGAAGGGCTCAGCAACCTCAATCTTGAAGAAGATGTATTCTTCCTCAGCACCCGGGGTCATACCGAAGGGAGCCTCGTACTTGCTGCGGCCGGGCAGGAGGTCCTGACCAACATTCTCGTGAGAGTCAATCAGCACCCACTTGTCAGAGTTGCGGGAAGCGTCGAGAATGCTTCCGTTGAAAGCGTAAATCTGCCATGTCTTCCAGTTACGACCAGGATAGTTGCCTGTGTCACCACCGGTGAGAACCGTATAGTAGAAGGGCTTCACAGGTGTACCAGCACGGTAGATTGCGAAAGCACCAGTGCCATCACTGGGGAGGTCGGTACCCCACTTGTTGTCGAGGTTGCCGTCCATCAGGTTCTCGGGCTGTCCGTCACCCCAAGTGGTGAAGCCATCGAGGCATACGAACTTGGCACCGGCAGCATAAGCGTCAACGAGATCCAGCAGCTTGCTCAGTGCAACGAAGTCGCTTTCAACCACGTCGAAGTCACCAGCGCTGATGTCGGTGCGAATGGTGTTCTTAGCGATTTCCTTGAAGTCAGCGATGAGGGGATCAGCCTCGTCATAGGCGCTCAGGTCGTATTCCTGTGCACTACGCTGTCTTGCCTGGTATGTCGACTTAACATTCTGCTCGCGGTATTTGGTGAAGCTGAACTCACCCATCTGCATGTAGTCACCAGAGTTACGGATGTCGATTACCTCAATCTTGATGATAGTAAACATTGCTTAAAATTGTCTCCGAGATGTCGAACTGGGTCTCCAGATAAGTGTTGTTGGAGGTACCAGTGGGGAAGTCGTCGTTGGTAATACCCTTCTTCTCGTCAATGAGTACCCACTCTGCAGCATCCTTCGTAGCATCTCTGTCCAGAACGAAGTTGGCACCATAAATTCTCCATGTAACCCACTGACGGCCCGTCGAACTCGGTGTGTCGTTAGCCACAGTCAGCGTATAGGTGCTGGGGTTGATGGCCTTCGAGGTCTTGAAGATCAAGTAGTCGCTGTTGGTACCGTTGGTGTGACCATTACCCCACTTAGTTGAGGCGTTACCATCAATCAAAGCGGGTGCACCTTCACCTCCAGAGGGCTTGCTGTGAGATGAGTGTATGTCACCTGAGCACATACACTCTGTCCGAACAGCACTGCGGCTGCTGCGAACAAGAATTTCAAACTTTTTCTCATTTGTTAATAAATTAAGTTAGTAATTAGGTTTTTGAATTTATTGTTATTGTTTATCTCTTCTTGTCACTTCTTCAGTTTCTCGGCGAGCACACGCATCCAGTATCCACCAATCACGCTGCGTGCCTTGAATCCCACCATCCGTGCGGTCTTGGTATCGCTCCAGTCGCTGATGGGCACCCTGCTGGGCGTCTCATTTATATAGGTATATACGGGCGTGACGAACTGCTGGAATGTTTCCTTGTCGGGCGACATGGCAGCGGTCCACATAATCCAGTCGCTCTTGGTGTAGTCGCGACGGCAGTCGAGGGGCAGTCCGTATTTGTTCTGCACGGTGAGATAGTATTTGATTTCCTTATCGTAAACCTCGTCGCTGAAGAGTCCGAGTGCCCAGAGCTTGTCCCAAATCATGTTGTACTTCTGGCTCCACGTGTCTTCGCGGTCGAAAGCGAGGCGATAGTGGTCGCCCTCCGCAGCCATCTGCTCCCATGTCTTGGCCATCTCGCGTGCCTTTGCGAGATATTTGTCGGCCGTTTCGGTATCACCCTTCATACGTGCCATTTCGGCATATCCTGCAACACCGCAGATGGCTTTCAGCGAAAGGTTGCAGTTGTGTGCCCAGTGTCCTGCGAAGTCGTCGGTGCATAGCTGGTTCTCGGGGTCCTGACCGTTCTCTGCCAGATAGTCTGCCCATGTGGTGAGCACTTCCCAGTACTTCTCGACATACTTTGTATTGCCGTCGAGCTTGCATATCATGGCAGCCAACGTAATCATGTTGCCGGCTTCCTCGAGGGGCATGTCGCCACCATACACCTGTCCGTTTGCGATGGGATAGGTACCGAGGTCGTGTGCAGCAAATGGTTTTGTCCAACGTCCGCTCAGGCTATAGTCGAAGATGCTGGTCATCATGCCCTTCTGCAGTTCGGGGTTGTATGTAAGGAAGAGCGGTGCCTCGGGATAAGTGAGGTCAACCGTGTTGACGCATCCGTTGGAGTTGTTTTCCTTCGAGAACCAGAGCAGGTTGCCGTCCTTGTCCTTGAAGAGTTTGTGTGCAGCCATCACGTGGCGGTAGGATGCGCTCAGCACCTCAGCATACTCCTTGCCTCCTGCCTGGAAGCCGTCGTCGTAAATCTTCTTGTCGAAGTCGCGGCAGCTTGCCATGATGCTGTTGTATCTCGACTTCAGGTCGTTGAACGCCTTGAAGATGGTCACCTCGCCATTGTGTGCCCAGTAGGCTTTGTAGCGCTCATACATGTACTCGATGTCCTCAATCTCGTCGTAGCCAACCATTGCGAAGTTGCTGGCTTTGTCCACGCTGCCGAAGTTGTGCACATAGGCCAGTGTGGGCATCTCTGCAGCCTTCTCAGCCACCACTTTCTGCTCGCTCTCTGGCAAGAGTCCACCCAACGCAAAGGCAACTTCCAGTGCGGATGTCTCACCGATGGCCACCTGTCCGTTGATTGCAGGCAGATAGAAGTAGCCCCAGTCTATGCAGATGCCGTCACCCTTCTTGGCAAGGATGGGTTGCTCGACGGTGCCGGTACGCACATAGTCGATACCCTCCTGCGAACCAAACGTGGAGATGGTGGCCTGCGATTCCTCGTTTACAGCCAACAGCGGGCTGGCGCCAAGGTAGAACTGCACGTCGTGCTTCTGTCCGTCGGTGGAACGCACCTGATACGAGATGTAGTTGATGGGGGTGGAGATGAGGTCGTAGTCGTTAATCAGCATGGGAGCGGTGAAGACCACGTCGAGTTCCACCGGTCCGCAAGCGAAAGTGTAATAGGTATTTGTTGCCAACACATCCACACTCTTCTGCTCAGCGGTCTGTATCTCGATGGTGGCAGGACGGACGTTCTTGTAGAGTCCGAAATCTGCATAGGCACCGCCCGTCGTGTTGTGGCAGTGTGCAGCGATGACGTTACGTCCTTCGTGGAAGAGCGGTTTCAGAGTCTCATCCACGTGGAGCACCACACCGTTCACCCATGTTTCGCCGGTGTTCACAACTTGTGTGCCGTTGATATAAAGTTCGAAGACATCGTCATGCGAATACTTCAGATAGAGGTCTTCGGCCAGTTGGTCTGCGGAGAGATTCACTTCGCGACGGATGAAGATGTCGCTGTCGAGGTCGCTCCAGCGGTTGCTCACATGAGAGAGTCCACGTGACCCCCAGGCTGCACGCTCGGTATTCCATGCCGAAGCATCGAAGTCCTCGTTCTGCCAACCGTCTTTCTGCACGGTGTAGTTCACTTGTCCTTCCCAGCGCTGTTCATCGGCCATCGGGGCGATGGCGGACAGTACGTAGTCCTGCTCAGCACCCAGGAAACGATATACGGAGCCGTCCACGCGCAGCAGTCCGAGCAAGGGCATCTCCATGTCGGTCCAATGGCGTGTGGAGCCGTCGGTCAGTTTGTCGTAGGGCGACCAAATGGAGAAATAGGGGTCGTTCACCACGAGAGGCACCGAGGGAAGTCGCAAATCAGTGGCAGTGTAGGGCTCGAAGAAGGCCTGTTTGGGTTTCGAGTCGCACGATATCAAAGCGGCGGCACTCAGGAGTGCGAATAGAATGGTTTTTCTCATTTCCGTTTTTCAGTTTGTCGGTTTAGTTTTTTTCAGGTTGATAGTCGGGGAAGGCGCTGATGCGGAGCCTTGCCGAGCCCATGGGCACCAGGATGATATCCTCCAGTTCGGCGCGCGGTGCATCGTCGTCGGGCAGCACCTGACAGGTCTTTGTCTCGTCCAAGCCCCATGAAGGGATGCGTGCTCCGCGAGCTTTCACCCGGATGGGAGCGGTAGGACTGCTGAAAGGATAGTTGTCTTCGGGCCATGCGATGCGTTCGACACTCATGGTGGAGAGGTCGGGCAGGATGGAGTAGTTCCACGGCGAGTCGGCATAAATCTCGTAGGAGGGCCATTGCGATGCATCGGCTGTCTCCTGCCAGTGGGAATCTTGTATGGCTGACGACTTGCTGTCTATCTTCACGTAGCGCTCCTTGATGAGGAGACTCATGGTGAGTGGGCCGTAATCGACGCTTACACTGTTCTTGTTCAGTGCCCAGCGGCGCAGGCTCAGTTGCATGGGGAAGTATATCTGCACCTGGTCTCCATCGCGCCATTCACGTTCGATGCGCAGCAATCCGCTCTTCACCTGACATGGCACGGTCTGTCCGTTCACTGCCACGTGGGCAGCCACCGTCCAGGTGGGGATGCGCAGGTAAAGGGGGAAGGTCGCGGTCTGTTTCTTCTTCATACCGACGGTGAGGAGGATGTCTTCACTGAAGGGATAGCGGGTCTGTTCGTCGAGGGTTATCTCCTGTCCGCCAGCAACACGCATCGTGGTGCGGCAGTCGCCATAGATGAGGAGTGCTGCTCCTCCGTCGGCGCTGGCCAGCATGAGGTTCTCGGCATAGTAGGGCCATGCCATCGAGTGGTTGTGCTGACAGCAGCGGCTGCTGAAAGGATTCATCAGGAGGAAGGGACCTCCGTTTTGGATGCTGGGACTGTGATTGCCTCCGTCCGACTGCACCAAGTTGGGACTGGTGATGTATCGGAGGGCCTTCATGTCGGTGGTGAAGGCGGCAGGCAGGCTGTTGAACGTCACGTCTTCGAGGTTCTCCATCCAGAGCAGGTCACCCGTCTGGGCCATCAGTATCTCGTCGGAGAGCATCTGCTCAGCGAAGCCGCATGTCTCGGTGCCTTGTCGTGGGTCGATATATCCGAGGCGACAGTTCTCGTCGCTGCCGAACATACCTCCGGGCACTTGTCCGAAGATGCGTCGTATCAGGCTGTGGTTGTTGTATGTGGCATGGAGAGCCTTGGGGTCGTGACTGAGGAGGTAGTAGGTGGCAGGCTCACGGAAACACTCGGCCACGTTGACGTTGTGCCAGTTGGGCAATGTGGTTTCCTGCATCCAGTTGGCAGTAGTGCGGTGGATTTTGTGAGCCACGTCGAGCAGCCACGCTTCGCCGGTGCGGTTGTAGAGCCAGAGCACGCTCAGCAGGTTGTCACCGCCGCGCGAGTTTTCCCAATAGCTGCGCAGCAATTTATTCTCGGGGTAGGCCAGCTGCCAGCGGAAGTAGCCCTTCATCACGTCGAGGACGCGCTGGTCGCCACTGTAGTCGTACCAGTCCTGCAGAATCTGCAGTGCCAACATGTTGGCCCACAGTTCGCGGCGGCCGTTATCCTCGTTGACGGGACCGAAATAACCGTCGTCCTTGGCGCTGCGCAATATAGCTTCTATCCAGAACTTAGCCTCCTTGAGCATGGCTTCGTCGTGCAGGATATATGCCAGATTGCTGTAGCCGCGCAGCCAGTAGGGAACCTCCTCCCATCCGTGCTTGCCGCCCTCTTCAAGCCATGCATTGTCCTTCTTGTCGAGCCAGTCGCTTATCTCGCCCAGATGTCCAGCCAGTCCGTCGCGCTCCAGCTCGAGCATACGGAATGCCCACCCGCGCGCAGAAATGCTCCCTACGGGGAGTTTCACAAAGGGCGCAGGCAGAAGGGGTTCACGGTTCAGAACATAGTCAGTCTGACCCTGGCGGATATCGGACGGAGAAACCATCCGGTAGCTCTCGGCTGAAGCGAGGAGAGGCAATGCCAAAAGGAAGATTAAGAATGTTCGGCGCATGGCTGTTTTGCTGGGTCTATATTGCTTTATTTTAAATTTCGCGTACAAAGTTACGAAAATTCCTCCGACACATCAAACAAAAAACAAGAAAAAAATGCGTTTTTTACTTAAAATGTTTGCGTGAAGCCCCACAAAAGCCCCAAAAAGATGTTCTCCGAGACCCGAAAACGCCGAAACGAGAAGGGGGAACGCAAATCAACATAAGGTCGAGAAAAATCATACAAAAGCAAGTTCTGCACCCCAATCTGGAGCAAATGACATCAGTCGGGCGGCATGAAATTAAATTACGCACCACGCTGCGACACAAAACGCAGCACGTTGCAACGCCCGTCGCACCACGCTGCGACAGCTGTCGGACCACGGTGCGTTTTCGTACGATTCGAGGTGAACGTCCGAACGAGGTCCGCAAGAGAGGCGCGAAAACGCTATGAATCAGCCTTCTGCAAGAGATCGACCATCAGTCGTGCCGCACGCTGGGGAGCGCCCGGCTCGCCCAACCGCTGCGACATGGTTTCGTAGCCCTTCAACTGCGCATCTCGGGCTGGTCCGTCAGGTACGATGGCTGCCAAATGACGATGGACGTTTGCCGGTGTCATCTTGTCGGCCACCAACTCGGGAACAACTTCGGAACCGGCGATGAGATTTACCAGCGAAATGTAAGGTATTTTCAGTATCAGGCGACGTGCAATCGACACCAGTTTTCCCCACTTCATATAGTAGCACACCACCTGCGGGATGCGGAAAAGTGCGGTCTCGAGGGTGGCTGTTCCACTGGTTACGAGGGCAGCACGAGCGCTGCAGAGGAGGTCGTACGAGCTGGTTTTGTGCAAGCCAACGGGCTGCGGGACATCGGGGAAGAGAATCGGTCGGCACGACTCGATGATGCGCTCGTAGAACGCCGCTTCGATATCCGGAGCTACCGACACAACCAACTGATAGTCAACAGCAAACGGAGCAGCCGCCTGTAGCATACGCCGCAGATTGTCGTCTATTTCCTGGCGTCGGCTTCCGGGAAGAAGTGCGATGACAGGCTTCTGCCACGGCGAGGGGACGGGATGGTAAGCCGCCACCTCATCGACCGACGGATTTCCCACATAATGAATAGGATAGTGGTGCTTGCCCTCGAAGAATTCGACCTCGAAAGGGAGGATGCTGAAAAGTTCGTCCACATCGCGTCGGATGTCCTTGATGCGATGTTCCTTCCACGCCCAGATTTTTGGGGAAATATAGTAATACACAGGTATTTGCGAGTGGCTTTTCACGAAGCGTGCAATCTTCAGGTTGAAACCTGGGTAGTCCACCAGAATGACCACGTCAGGCTGCCACTGGAGGATATCGTTCTGACACTCGCGCATGTGGCGCAGAATGGTGGAGGCGTGGCGCAGGACGGGAATGATGCCCATGTAGGCCATATCGCGGTAGTGGCCCATGAGGTGCAGCCCCTGAGCCTCCATCAAGTTGCCTCCGTAACCGCGGAAACTGGCTTCGGGGTCCTCGTCCTTGAGGGCCGCCATGAGATGGCTGGCATGGAGGTCGCCACTGGCCTCGCCTGCGATAAGGTAATATTTCATTTTTGTAAAGTTTTCAGTACGTCAATCTGAGGGTAGTACGTCATATCCAACTGCATGGGCGTGATGGCCGCCATATCATGGTCGAGCGCCCAGTAATCGGTATCATCAGCCTCGGGTTCGAGATTCTCGAAATTGCCCGTGAGGCAATAGGCGCCGCGCTCGTCGGTCTCCAGCCACTCCTGATGCCAGTTTCCGCGAGCCTGACGGCAGACGCGCACACCGGCAAGACGCTCAACCTGAGGAAAATTGACATTGAGACAGACATCCTGCGGCAGACCGTTTTCGAGGACATAGCGAGCCACCTCGAGAATCGTATCCTCGTAGGGAGAGAAGTCGCACCGCTGCTGGCGTGTGCGCAGACTAAAGGCGATGGCAGGAACTCCCTTCATGCAGGCTTCGAGGATGACCCCGACGGTGCCGCTGTAATGGAGGCTCACCGAGGCATTATCGCCATGATTGATGCCGCTGACCACCAGGTCGGGCTGACGGGGCACCACCTTCTCGAGCGCCAGCTTCACACAATCGACGGGGGTACCTGTGCAGGAGAAAATCTGCGGGCCACGCGACTGTATTTGCTTCAGGCGGACTGGAATGATGGGGGTGATGGCACAGGAGGCACCAGAACGAGCCGAGTCGGGAGCAACCACATAAACGTCGCCAAGGAGGGTCATCAGACGAGTCAGCACACCAATTCCCTGAGCTTGCACTCCGTCGTCGTTCGAAATAAGAATAAGGGGCCTTGTTGCCATAAATAATGCTAATTTGCAAGTGCAAAAGTACTAAAAAAGGTTTAAATCGCAGGTTATTCCAAAAGAAAATATTACCTTCGCGCCTAAAAAGAGAGAAAGAAGTTATTAACATCGGCAGGGAGTTATCAACATATTTCGCAAAATTCCGTGCCGAGCGGAACAAAAAAGCGCAGAAAACCGTAACTTTGCAGCAGAAAGATTCATAAGCCTAGATCATGAGCAAGATTATCGCTTTAGCCAACCAAAAAGGCGGCGTGGGAAAGACCACCACGAGCATGAACCTGGCAGCATCGCTGGCCGCACTGGAGAAGAAGGTGCTGCTCATCGATGCCGACCCACAGGCCAACTCGTCGTCTGGCGTGGGTGTCGACATCAACAACGTGGAATGCTCGCTCTATCATGTGCTGTCAAACCACCTCGACGTGCGCGAAGCCATCTACACCACCGACATCGACGGGCTGGACATCGTGCCTTCGCACATCGACCTTGTGGGCGCCGAGATTGAGCTGCTGAACGAACAAGGACGGGAAAAGGCACTGAAGAGACTGCTGGAACCGGTGGAGAAGGAGTACGACTACATACTCATCGACTGCTCACCCTCGCTGGGACTCATCACCGTGAATGCACTGACAGCCGCCGACAGCGTCATCATCCCCGTGCAATGCGAATACTTCGCCCTGGAGGGCATCAGCAAATTGCTGAACACCATCAAGATTGTGAAGTCGAGACTCAACCCCTCGCTCTCCATCGAAGGCTTCCTGCTGACGATGTACGACAGCCGTCTGCGACTGGCACGCCAGATACACGACGAGGTGCGACGACACTTCCGCGAACTGGTGTTCAAGACCGTCATCCCACGCAACGTGAAACTGAGCGAAGCACCCAGTCACGGAATGCCTGCCCTGCTCTACGACGCCGATTCGGCCGGAGCCAAGACGCATCTGGAACTGGCCAAGGAAATCATTGCGAAAAACGAAAAGACCTAAAGGAAGAAATGACAGTACGAAAGAAATATCAGGCCCTGGGCCGAGGACTGGACGCCCTCATCAGCATGGATGACGTGACCACTGGCGGCTCATCGAACATCAACGAAGTGGCCGTCGCACAAATCAAACCCAACCCCGACCAGCCCCGGCGCGAGTTTGACGAGGAAGGTCTGCAGGAACTGGCCAACAGCATTCGCCAGATAGGCATCGTGCAGCCCATCACACTCCGTGACATGGGCGACGGCTCATACATTATCATCGCCGGCGAAAGAAGATGGCGCGCCAGCCAACTGGCAGGACTGAAATCCATCCCTGCATACATCCGCACCGTGGACGACGAGAACATGATGGAGATGGCACTCGTGGAGAACATCCAACGCCAAGACCTGACGGCACTCGAGATTGCGCTGGCCTATCAGCACCTTATCGAACAATACGGACTGACACAGGAACAACTGAGCGACCGCGTAGGGAAGAACCGCGCCACCGTGGCCAACTACCTGCGGCTGCTGAAACTCCCTGCCAACATTCAAATGGCGCTGAAGAACCGAGAAATCGACATGGGACACGCCCGTGCCCTGCTCGCCCTCGAAGACCCTGCAGCACAGCTGAAAGTCTTCGCCGAAATGAAAGACGAGAAAATGAGCGTGAGGCGCATCGAGGAAATCGTAAAGGAACTGAGCGAAGGCGGCTCCGTAAAGAGCAAACAAGGAAAACGCATCCGGCAGAAAGGCTCCTCGCTGACCACCGAATACAGTTCGCTGCGCGAGAGCCTGAGCAAACTGTTCCGGACAAAAGTGCTGCTTACCTGTTCACAGTCGGGACGAGGTAAAATCACCATTCCCTTTGCCAACGACAGCGAACTGGAACACATCATCGAACTGCTCGACGAACTAAAAAACTGAGGAGCCTTGCCAGGGAAACTGATTACATATCTGAGCATCGCAGCCCTGATGATTGTCGTCGGGAGCGGAAGCCTACGGGCACAGGAGAGGACAGACACGCTCGCCGTGACTGACACACTCACCACCGACAGCCTGCCCATCTACATCATCTCGGACAGCCTGCTCAACCAGATTATCCCAATAAAACAAGACGAGAAGTTCACTCCCGATGCCATCCGAGCCACATGGATTGCACTCGTCTTTCCGGGAGGTGGACAGATTTACAACCGCAAGTACTGGAAACTGCCCATCATCTACGGAGGATTCCTCGGTTGCACCTACGCCCTGACATGGAACAACATGATGTTGCACGACTACCAACAGGCATACCTCGACATCATGGACAGCGACCCCAATACGAAGAGCTACGAGAAGATGCTGCCCATCGGTTACGACATCACGGGCAAGGAAGAGCGCTTCAAAAACATCTTCAAAAACAAGAAGAATCACTTCCGCAAATACCGCGATATGAGCATCTTTGCCTTCGCCGGTGTCTATCTGATTTCCGTCATCGATGCCTATGTCGATGCAGAGCTGTCATCGTTCGACATCAGCCAAGACCTCAGCCTCCACTTCGAACCTGTAACCATCGAAACAGGCTGGCGAAAAGCCGGACAAGGCCAGAAAGCCTACGGACTACAATGCAGCCTAACCTTCTGAAAAAAACTAAGTCGAAATGAAAAGAAACTTTCTCCATATCCTGCTATCCTTACTCCTGCTGACACCCCTCCCCGCCCTCGCACAGGAGACCGTTCAACCTGACACCCTTGTGCTGCCTGAAGGAATGCAGCAACAAGAAATTGACAGTCTGCTCTACGAATGGAATGTCCGCAAGTTCCTCACCTTCGATGACAACTGCGAGACCACAGGCGAGAACCCTGTCTTTGCCCCCGAGATATACATCAGTCGCCTCCAACGTCTGCCCAACGTCATGGAGATGCCCTACAACGAAGTCGTGCAGAAATACATCGACCAGTATAGCGGTCGCCTGCGCCGCTCCGTCAGTGTCATGCTCGGTGCCGGGAACTTCTACAACCCCATCTTCGAAGAAGCCCTCGAAAGCTATCAGATACCCCTCGAACTGAAATACCTGCCCGTCATAGAGAGCGCTCTCAACCCCGGAGCCACCAGCCGAGCTGGAGCTGCAGGTCTCTGGCAGTTCATGATAACCACAGGCAAGCAATACGGACTCGAAGTGACAAGCCTCATCGACGAACGTCGAGACCCCATCAAATCGAGCTATGCCGCCGCCCGCTACCTGCGAGACCTCTACGACATCTTTGGTGACTGGACCCTCGTCATTGCCAGCTACAACTGCGGACCAGGCAATGTAAGCAAAGCCATCAAGCGGGCCGGAGGAGTTGCTGACTACTGGAAGATCTACCCCTATCTGCCAGCCGAGACCAGAGGCTATGTTCCCGCCTTCATCGCAGCCAACTACATCATGAACTACTATTGCGACCACAACATCTGTCCTGTCAATACCGTTCTGCCTGCCGGAACTGATACCCTCACCCTCAACCGAAACATATACCTCGAACAGATTGAAGCCGTCTGCCACGTCAGCATCGAGGAACTGCGAGCCCTCAACCCACAATACCGCACCAACCTCATTCCCGGCGATGCCCGCCCCTCCACACTCCGACTGCCGGCGCAGGCCATAAATGCCTTCCTCGAAGCCGGTGACACCATCTACACCGCACAAGTCGAAGGATTGCGGACACCGAGAACCACCGTCGAAGTACCGACTGCCACTAAAGCCACCACAACTACCAAAGCCCAGTACGCCACAGTGCGCAGCGGAGACACCCTCGGTTCCATCGCCCGACGATACAAGACCACGACAGCAAAACTGCAACGTCTCAACGGTCTCGGACGGAAAACCACGATACGCATCGGACAGCGCATCAGAGTGAAGTAACGCCCACCCGAGGGCCGAAGAACAAGACAGAACCACCAACCACTCCCATGCGGAAGTCGCCATAGCAATGAACAACAGAGAAACTGAAGACGAGAAAATCGTAGAGCAAGCCTACCAACACTTGGTAGAAACTTACCTCAACTCGCGCCACCGCAAACACGTCGAGATCATCGACAAAGCATACAACTTCGCACGACAAGCCCACAAAGGCGTGCGCCGTCTCTCTGGCGAGCCATACATCATGCACCCCATTGCCGTGGCACAGATAGCATGCGAAGAAATTGGCCTCGGTAGCACCAGCATCTGCGCAGCACTCCTACACGACGTCGTCGAAGACACCGACTACACCGTCGAGGACATCACCAACATTTTCGGGCCGAAGATAGCAGAAATCGTAGATGGGCTCACCAAGATATCGGGAGGAATCTTCGGCGAGAAAGCTTCCGTACAGGCCGAGTCGTTCAAGAAGCTGCTCCTCACCATGAGCGATGACATCCGCGTCATCCTCATCAAGATTTCCGACCGTCTCCACAACATGCGGACACTCGGTTCGCAGCTCCCCAGCAAGCAATACAAGATTGCAGGCGAAACACTCTACCTCTACGCACCGCTCGCCAACCGACTTGGTCTCAACAAGATAAAGGAAGAGCTCGAAAACCTCAGTTTTAGCTACGAGCACCCCGAGGAATACCAAGCCATCCGTCGCCAGCTCGCCCAGGTGGACCAACATCTGCAGGAATCCTTCCGGCAGTTCACCGCTCCCATCCGCGAGCGTCTCGATGCCACCGGCCTGCAATATGAGATAAAAGCACGCATCAAGACGCCATACAGCATCTGGAACAAGATGCAGAACAAACACGTCACCTTCGACCAGATTTACGACATCCTCGCCGTCCGCATCATCTTCGAGAACGAAGGAATCGAAGACGAAATAGCACAGTGTTTCCAGATATACGCCATTGCAAGTTCCATCTACAAGCCACACCCCGAACGCTTCCGTGACTGGCTCTCACACCCCAAGTCCAACGGTTATCAGGCGCTCCACACCACACTGATGAACAAAGAAGGCCAGTGGGTGGAGGTCCAGATTCGTTCCCGACGCATGGACATCATTGCCGAGCAAGGTTTTGCAGCGCACTGGAAATACAAGGAGGGTTATCCAACAAAGGAGGAGAGTGAGAACGAACTTGACAAGTGGATGCGGACCATCAAGGAGATACTCGACGACCCGCAGCCCGATGCCATCGACTTTCTCGACGCCATCAAGCTCAACCTCTACGCCAGCGAGATTTTTGTCGTCACCCCTAAAGGCGAGTTCAAGACCATGCCCTCAGGCTCCACTGCCCTCGACTTCGCCTTCAACATCCACACCTTCCTCGGGACACACTGTATCGGAGCCAAGGTCAACCACGCACTCGTCCCCATCACCCACGTACTCCAGAGTGGCGACCAGATAGAGATACTCACCTCCAAGACACCCAAGGTCACGCCCGAGTGGTACCAGATAGCCACCACCGCCAAGGCCAAGGGAAAGATACAAGCCATCCTGCGCCGGCAAGAGCGAGAGACACAGAAAAAAGGCGAAGAGGCACTTCAGCAGTTCCTTGCCCAGCACAATGTCGAACTCACCACCGCCCTACTCCAGCAGCTGTGCCAACTGCACAGCCTCAACAACCGCGAGCAGCTCTACGCAGCCATCGGCAGCGGGCGCATAACCCTCACCGACGAACTCCTCGCAGCCCTGCGCAACAAAGGCGAACGGCGACGCTGGAGCCGATATTTCGCCCGACTTATCCCACACCACAACGACACCACCGACACGCCTGAGCCCAAACCAGAGCCAGCCCCGACGACACCCACCGAGGCCGCACCGCCCGTGGACCGCAAGAAGACACTCATACTCAACGAAGACACCATACGCCATCACCAGCTCTGCTCGCAGTGCCACCCCATCCCCGGTGATGACGTCCTCGCCTATCTCACCCCCCTCGGAGGCATCACCATACACAAACGGCAGTGCCCCGTAGCCACACGACTCAAGGCCAGCGACGGCAACCACATACTCGCAGCCAAGTGGGATACGCACAAAGAGATACACTTCACAGCCACCATACACCTCCAGGGAATCGACCGTGTAGGCGTACTCCACCGCATCACCGCCATACTCTCCCAACAGCTCAACGTCAACATACGGCAGCTCAATATCGAAAGTAACGACGGACTCTTCCAGGCCGACATACACCTCGATGTCTATGACGCCGACGACGTAAAAGCCATCTGCCGAGACCTCAAGGGTATCGAAGAAATCGAGGAGGTGACGCGATACTGACAGGACTGGGAATACAGAGGTAGAAAAAAAGGACCGTGGTGCGACGCCTGTCGCACCACGGTCCTCAAGCCATCGCACCGTGCTGCGTCAGCCGACGCAGCACGGTGCGTTTTTTGTATCTTCGTTTATGCAAGTTCCCCCAACTCCCGTCTGATGCTCACCAGTTCGTTGCGCACGGCCTGCAGACGGTCTATCATCTGCGAGATGTCAGAGGCCCCACGGCGGTTCTTGCGCAGAGCCTCGCGCGCTGCAGCTATCTTGAGTCCCCGCACCTTGAGCATATTGTATACGAGCCTCACCTGCTCTATGTCTTCGAGACTGTATTGGCGCACGTTGCGGCCGCTCTTACGAGGCGCGATTACCTGCGGAAATTCTTTCTCCCAATAGCGCAGGACACTTTCGGCCACGCCGAACTGCTCAGCGACCTCGCTGATGGAATAGTACTTCTTCAGGTTGCGGTGGGAAAGGGATGACATATCTTTTAGCCTATTTTCTTTGCAAAAGTACGCAAAACGACGTATCTTTGCAAGGTTTTTACCAAATTTTTCTCAAAAAGCAAGGCTCTAAACTGAAAAAAACGCATATATGACTGCAAACGAAATCCGCGACTCGTTCAAGAGGTTCTTCGAGTCGAAACAGCATCTGATTGTACCCTCGGCCCCGATGGTAGTGAAGGACGACCCCACGCTGATGTTCACCAACGCCGGAATGAACCAGTTCAAGGACATCATCCTGGGCAACGTGGCGCCCAAATGCCGACGACAGGCCGACACACAGAAGTGCCTCCGCGTGAGCGGCAAGCACAACGACCTCGAAGAAGTAGGCCACGATACCTATCACCACACGATGTTCGAGATGCTGGGCAACTGGTCGTTCGGTGACTATTTCAAACGCGAGGCCATCTCGTGGGCATGGGAATATCTGGTAGATGTTCTCAAACTCGACCCCAAGGACCTCTACGCCACCGTCTTCGAAGGTTCACCCGAGGAGGGACTGGAGCGCGACAACGAGGCTGCCGCCATCTGGGAAGAGTTCCTGCCGAAAGACCACATCATCAACGGCAACAAGCACGACAACTTCTGGGAAATGGGCGACACCGGACCATGCGGACCATGCTCCGAAATACACATCGACAGCCGCCCCGAGGCTGAGAAAGCCCAGACACCCGGTGCACTGATGGTGAACAAAGACCATCCGCAGGTCATCGAGATCTGGAACCTCGTATTCATGCAATACAACCGCAAGGCCGACCATAGCCTGGAACCGCTGCCGGCAAAAGTCATCGACACAGGCATGGGTTTCGAACGTCTGGTGCGCACCATGCAAGGCAAGACCAGCAACTACGACACCGACGTCTTCCAGCCGCTCATCCAGGTGATGGCCGAGAAAGCCGGCGTGAAATACGGTGACAACGAGCAGACCGACATCGCCATCCGCGTCATCGTGGACCATCTGCGCGCCATCGCCTTCAGTATCGCCGACGGACAGCTGCCCAGCAACGCCAAGGCAGGCTACGTCATCCGTCGCATCCTGCGTCGAGCCGTACGCTACGGCTACACCTTCCTCGGACAGAAACAAGCATTCATCTATACACTCGTGCCCACACTCATACAGGAGATGGGACACGCCTTCCCCGAGATAGCAGCCCAGAAGGAACTCATCATGAAAGTGATGAAAGAAGAAGAAGACAGCTTCCTGCGCACACTCGAGACAGGTATCCGACTGCTAAACGGTGTCATGGCCGATGCAAAAGCCGCAGGCAAGACTGAGATAGCCGGAACCGAAGCATTCACACTCTTCGACACCTTCGGTTTCCCGCTCGACCTCACCGAACTCATCTGCCGCGAGAACGGACTCACAGTGGACGAAGCTGGTTTCCAGACCGAGATGCAGAAACAGAAAGACCGTGCCCGCAACGCCGCACAGAAAGAGCTCGGCGACTGGGTGATACTGCGCGACGGCGAGAGCCGCTTCGTTGGCTATGACTATACCGAATACACCTGCCACATCCTCAAGTACCGCGAAGTCAAGCAGAAGAAAGGCATCGTCTATGAAGTGATACTCGACGAGACACCCTTCTACGGCGAGATGGGAGGCGAAGTAGGCGACCAGGGCGACCTCATCAACGGCGAAGAAACCATCCGCGTACTCGACACCAAGAAAGAAGCAGGCGTAGCAGTACACATCGTGGACCGCATCCCCACCAATCCCGAAGCCGAGTTCATGGCCTGCGTCGACGTGGAGAGACGTCGCGACATCGAAGCCAACCACACCTGCACACACCTGCTCGACGAGGCGCTCCGCCAGGTGCTCGGCACCCACGTAGAGCAGAAAGGCTCACTCGTCACCGACGAAGGGCTCCGCTTCGACTTCTCACACTTCGAGAAAGTCACCCCCGAGCAACTGCGACAGGTGGAACACATCGTCAACGAGAAGATACGCCAGGACATCCCCCTGCAGGAATACCGTGACCTCCCCATCGAAGAAGCCCGCAAGCTGGGAGCCATCGCACTCTTCGGTGAGAAATACGGCGACAAGGTGCGCGTCGTACAGTTCGGCAACAGCGTAGAGTTCTGCGGCGGATGCCATGCCGCCAGCACAGGACGCCTCGGAATGGTACACATCGTCAGCGAGAGCAGCATTGCAGCAGGTGTGCGGCGCATCGAAGCCATCACAGGACGGCGCGTCGAAGAAATGATGAACCGAATGCAAGACGCCATCATCAACTTGAAAAGCCTCTTCAACAACGCTCCCGACTTGCTCGGCACCGTCAAGAAAGCCATCGATGACAACGCCGACCTGCGCCGTCAAGTTGACGAATTCAAGGCAGCACAGGCACAGAACTTCAAGCAGCAAATCATAGAAAAAGCACGCGAGGTGAACGGTGTCAAGGTAATAACCGGCATAACGCTCATCGACGCACAGAATGCCAAGGACCTCGCATTCCAGCTGCGTGCACAATTCCCCGAACACCTGCTGGCAGTCATCGGCGGAGCAACCGACGGCAAGCCCAACCTCACCGTCACCCTTTCAGACGACCTCGTTGCCCAGGGTAAGAACGCAGGACAGCTCGTGCGCGAAGCTGGAAAGCTCATACAGGGCGGAGGCGGAGGCCAACCTCACTTTGCCACCGCAGGAGGCAAGAACGTCGACGGTCTCAAGGCGGCTGTCGAAAAGGTTGTCGAACTCGCACTCTGAAACTGCGCACCGCAGAGCGTCGGCTAACGCACCACGCTGCGACAGGATACGCACCACGCTGCGACAAACGTCGCAGCGTGGTGCGTTTTCATTATCTCCACTCCCCGACCTTCTGAACGAGTTTTTCAGAGTCAGTATCCCATGCGCGAGGTGTCGACCTCTTTCTTTTTCTTCTTCGTGAAGTTTCCGATGCGGTAGATGGCAGTGAGGGAGTAGTTGGTGTAGGGCATCCAGACGCGCATTGCGTAGTCCTGATTGGCTAATGTGGAACGGGTGTCGATGTGGGCGTTCAGGATATTCTCGCCTTGGGCCACGAGACTCCACTTGCCATCCATGGAGGTATAGCAGAGTGTGGCGTTGAGCCGCAGGAACGGGTCGATGTCGTAAACGCCCTGAATGGCCTTCGTCTGGAAGAACGGGTTGAGAATAAACTGGATGTTGTGCTTTTGGGAAAGTTTTGCCACGGCCATACCGCTGAGGATGCCGGCGAGGCTGGTGCGGTCGATGGGCAGGTCGAAGAAGTCGGTCTTGTCATGAAGGTAAAGGGCGGTGCCCATGACGTTGCCGTTGAGCCAACTGCCCACATGGAACTGCGCCGAGGCTTGCAGACCGAAGTAGTTGGAGTAGTCGAAGTTGGTCTGTTTCATCACCACGGCCATACGGTCGGAGGGCTGATAGGCCATCTGCACGAAGTAGTCCGGCTCCAACATGGCGAAGACGGAAAAGGTCCTCAAGTATTCTCGGTTCAAGCATATCACGATTCGGCTTTTAGCGCCCCGTGTCGAGGCACATCCATATATAAGACACCTCAAACCTATCGATTTTTTACGGGAAAAGCAACTTTTTGTTACTTTATCTTGTTACAGAACCTTCCCGCATTGGGCATATTTCGGCAACAGCGTGTACCATTATATATTCATGCGCGTGCGAGCGCGACAAATGGGGTTGAGGTCAGGCCCTCGGCATGGGGTTGTGTGACGCACTGCGGTGCGTGCCATGTCGCAGCACGGTGCGCAGGCTGTCGCAGCGTGGTGCGTTGCCCGTCGCAGCACGGTGCGTCGTACGTCGCCGCTTGGCTTTGCCGCTTCTGCCCACGTTAATGTGGTGCATTTTTAACCCGAATCGGTCTTTGAGATTTATGTCAGAGTGACAGATGCCGCAAGAGTTGTTATTATGACATAAAAAGGCTTCTCATTCAAAAGTAAAGTCACTTTTGTCGACCTTATGAGCGATTTGGGTTTAACATTTCCATCGCGGTCGGTCGAAAAAAAACATGGCATATACAATAAATAAAGGAGCGAGTGCGTTATTTAGGTTAGGATGAAAAGACTGCTCTGGATAGGTATGCTGCTGGCCTGCCTGACGGCAAAGGCGCAATTCGACGTGGCGTTCACCAACTCATGGGCGCTACAGTCGTACTACAATCCTGCGGCAACAGGTGTAGACGGTCTGCTGAATGTTCAGGGCGCCTACAGCATGCAGATGGTTGGATTCGACGACGCACCGGCCACGATGCTGGCAAGCGTCGACCTTCCGGCATTCTTCCTCGGCCCCAACCACGGCATGGGTGTGGTTTTCGTGAACGACAAGGCAGCGGCCTTCACTACGAAACGAATCTGCATTCAGTATGCCTATCACCAGAAGTTATGGCGCGGACGGCTGAGCGGCGGTGTGCGGGTCGGACTGCTGAACGAGGGCTTCGACGGCACAAAGCTGGATGTCATAACCCCTGGCGACCCAGCCTTCGCCACAAGCCAAGCCACGGGCAACGCCTTCGACTTCGATGCAGGTCTGCGCTACACCTACAAGGAACTCTGGTATGCCGGAGTGTGCATGCAGCACTGCATGAGCCCGACGATGACGCTGGGCGATGAGAAGCGCTACGAGATAAATGTGGACCCGCTCTATGTGGCCACGGGCGGATACATCTACCACTTCCGCCAACCACAATTTGCGCTGCATACGGATGCCATACTGCGGACCGACCTCTCGACGTGGCGCGGCGACCTGACAGCCCGTCTGACCTACGACGGCAACAAGGGGAAAATGTACGGCGGAGTGATGTATAGTCCCACCTACAGCGCCGCAGTCCTGCTGGGATTCAACTTCCACGGCGTAAACATCGGCTACTCGTACGAAATGTATACCACAGGCATCGGCGCCCTGCACGGCACACACGAACTGGTGCTGGGCTATCAGACCGACCTGAACCTGTTCAAGAAAGGAAAGAACCTGCACAAGAGTGTGCGGCTACTATAAACATTTTGACCAAGAACAAAACGTAAAGTATGAAGACAAAAAGTCTGTTAATAGTGATGACTGCACTGTGCTGCCTGATACTGACGGGCTGCATGGGGGCGTCATCGTCGGCTAACGCCACGGGCGGAGAACTCATTGGCGTGAAAGGTTCGGCCTACAACGAACCTACGCCCTACGGCATGGTGCCCGTGCACAAAGGCTCGCTCAAGGTGGGTCTCGAAGCCAACGACACCCTGTGGGGTGCCGACTTCCCACTGCGCGAGATCAGCGTAGACGGATTCTGGATGGACGAAAAGGAAATCAGCAATGCCAAATACCGCCAGTTTGTATATTGGGTGCGTGACAGCATCATCCGCGAACGACTGGCCGACGCCGTCGACGAGACATACAGGATTGAGATGGACAAGGAGGGCAACCCCATCACGCCCCACCTGAACTGGAGCAAGGCCATTCCCTGGAAACGCGCCAACGAGGACGAACTGGAAATCATCGAAAGCCTCTACGTGATTCATCCCATCGACGGAACGAAGATGCTCGACGCAAGCCAGCTGAACTATCGCTACGAAATCTATGACTACGCCGCAGCTGCACAGCGCAAATATCGTCTGAATCCCGAAGAACGCGACCTGAACACCGACCACGCCGTGAGCAACGAGGAGGTGATGATAAGCAAAGATACTGCTTGGATTGACGACGACGGAAAGATAGTTCGCGAGACCATCACAAGACCGCTCTCCGGACCTTGGGACTTCCTGAACACCTACATCGTGAACGTCTATCCCGACACGACATGCTGGGTGAACGACTTCCCCAACGCCGACAACGAACGATACATGAAACTCTACTTCTCGAACCCAGCCTACGACGACTATCCTGTGGTGGGCGTATCGTGGGAGCAGGCCAACGCATTCTGCGCCTGGCGCACCGACTTCCTCATCAAGGGTCTGGGCAACTATGCAAAGCAGATTCAGCGCTTCCGCCTGCCGAGCGAGATTGAATGGGAGTTTGCTGCCCGCGGCAAAGAGGGCAACCCCTTCCCCTGGGAAAGCGAAGACGTGAAGAGCAACAAGGGATGCTTCTACGCAAACTTCAAGCCCGACCGAGGGAACTATACACTGGACGGCAGCCTCATCACCAGCAAGTGCGGCATATTCAGCGCCAACAGCAACGGACTCTATGACATGGCCGGCAACGTGGCAGAATGGACCAGCACCATCTATACAGAAGCCGGTGTGGAGAGCATGAGCGACATGAACCCCGAACTGAGGTACAACGCCGCAAAGGAAGACCCCTATCGACTGAAGAAGAAGAGTGTGCGCGGCGGCTCGTGGAAAGACCCCGAGAGCATGATTCGCAGTGCCTGGCGTGCCTATGAATATCAGAACCAACCGCGATGCTACGTCGGTTTCCGTTGTGTGCGCACCATGGTGAACGACAAGGGAGGCAACGTCGGGAAAGGCAGTAAAGGCCAAAAGACATCGACAGCCAGCGCACGAAAAGAACGCCGATAGGCCATATCAAAGACAACATTAAACCGAAAACAGTAAATACACATCATGAATCCCATAATCAAATTGCAGAAGTGGATGGACTCTCCGGCAGGCCAGATATTTATGAACTATGCCTACAGCTGGGGTGCAGCCATCGTCGTCTTAGGTGCATTGTTCAAGCTGACACACATCCCCGGAGCCAACGAGATATTGTTTGTCAGTATGATGACCGAAGTGCTGGTATTCTTCATTTCCGGTTTCGAGAAGCCCTATGATAAATACAGCGAAAAAGATGAAAACGCAGGCGGAGGCCAGACTGTGGTTGTGGCAGGCGGCGGAACTCCGTTGCCCGAGGGTGCCGAAGTTCCTCAAGGTCCCATCGTAATCGGTGGAGGAGCACCTGTTGTGGGTGGCGGTACAACCATCATCGGCGGTGGAGCTACCGGAGCCATCGGAGGCAACATCGACCCCGAAGCATTGGCAGCAGGCACAGGGTTAAGTGCAGCTGCAGCAAATCTGGCAGCAGCAGGCCAGGCCGCAGCCGAGGCACAACTGGCATTGAGCCAGCTGAACGGCGGAGGTGCAGGCATCGACCCCAACAGCATCAAGGCCACCGACCCGCAGGCCATCGAAGAAGCCGTCACAAACTATGCAAAGGAACTAACCGAACTGACCGAGGTGCTGGTGCGCGTCAAGGAACAGGCTGCCCGCATGAGCACCGACAGCGAAGAGATGGAAAACCTGAACCGCACACTGACAGGCATCGCTACGGTGTACGAACTGCAGCTGCGTAACATCAGCAAACAGGTGAGCACCATCGAACAAATTGACGAGCAGACACGCCGCATGGCACAGCAGATAGAAGAACTGAACAATGTCTATGCACGCATGATAAAAGCTCTGACGGTGAACATGGGCCCGAACATCGCCACCAACGAAGAGTCTTAACGCAACACCCGAACCACTCACACTTAATCCGAATTTAAGGAGATGCCAATAAAGAAGAAACGGGTCTCGCCCCGCCAAAAGATGATAAACCTGATGTACTTGGTCTTGCTGGCCATGCTCGCCCTCAATGTGTCGAGCGACGTACTGAATGGTTTCTCGCTGGTCTCGGACGGACTCAATAAATCCACCCAGAACGCCAATCAGGTGAACCAAGGCATCTACGCAGAGTTTGAACAGCAGATGAAGTCAAACCCTACGAAGGTGAAGCAATGGTATGACAAGGCACAATACGTGCGCAGCATCAGCGACTCGCTCTATAACCTGTCGGAAGATCTGAAGGTGGCGATCGTGAAAAAAAGCGATGGAAAGGATGGCGATGTGGAGAATATCAAGAACCGCGAAGACCTGGAGGCCAGTACACAGGTGATGCTGGCACCCGGAAAGGGACGCGGTGCAGAACTGTACAAGCGCATCAACAACTATCGCGAGCAGATTATCACGATGGTGACCGACGAGAAGAAACGCGAAATCATCAGCAGCAACCTGAGCACCGAGCTGCCACAAAAAGCACGTCTGCTGGGCAAGAACTGGCAGGAATACATGTTCGAGAACATGCCCACAGCTGCTGCCGTCACACTGCTCACAAAGCTGCAGAGCGACGTACGCTATGCCGAAGGCGAAGTGCTTCACAACCTGATTAGCAACGTCGACGTAAAGGATATCCGTGTGAACTTGCTCGATGCCTACGTCATCCCCAATTCGCAGACCATAGTGCAAGGCGGACGATTCACGGCACAAATCTTCATGGCTGCCGTCGACACCACACGTCGCCCCACCATCTACGTAGGTGGCAAGGAGATAAAGAGCGAGAAAGGCATATACGAAACCGTGTGCAACTCAACGGGCGACTTCTCTCTGAACGGATACATCGAGATGGTAGACGGTTCTGGAGAGACCGTGCGCCGCGACTTCTCGCAGAAATACACCGTAGTGGCACCCAGTGCGACGGTCAGTGCCGACATCATGAATGTTCTCTACGCAGGATATGACAACCCGATGAGTGTCAGCGTACCAGGTGTTCCGCGCAACCAGATAACCTGCACAATGACTGGTGGCTCACTCACCCCGAAGGGCGACGGACACTTCATAGCCCGTCCCAGCAACCCTGGCGAGAATGCAGTCATCACCGTACATGCCCAGCACGACGGCCGTAGCCAGGAGATGGGCAAGTTCACCTTCCGCGTCCGTAAACTGCCCGACCCGAAGGCATTCATTGCCTATGCCGATGCAAACGGTGGCGAGGAGCACTTTGACGGAGGCGGACTGAGCAAGCAAATACTGATGAATACCGACGGCATCGGAGCTGCCATCGACGATGGTCTGCTGAATATCTCGTTCCAAGTGCTGGGCTTCGAGACCGTCTTCTACGATGCCATGGGTAACGCAGTTCCCTACAAGAGCAACGGAGCACACTTCTCCGACCAGCAAAAAGGACAGATGCGCGGTTTGGCACGCAACAAACGATTCTATATCACGAACGTCCAGGCCAAAGGTCCCGACGGCATTGACCGTACGCTCTCGGGAGCCATGGAAGTCATCATCAAGTAAACAAATGTGCATATCAAAAAATACCGTAATATGAAACGTTTTCTCCTGATCATAATGGTGCTTACGGCCATTGCCACTACTGCCAGTGCCCAGCCCACCAAGCGCCGCGTGACCACCAGTACGGCTGCAGCGACGTCGCGCACCACCACGCAGACCGCCAACGACCGTGCTGCGTTGCAGTTCCCCACAGCGGCCTCTATGCCCGACGACGTTGTATGGAAGCGAGACATCTATCGTCAGCTCGACCTGATGAAAGACAAGAACGCGCCCATGTACTATCCCGTAGAGCCCGTGGGAAGACAGGTGAACCTCTTCACCTATCTCTTCCGTCTCGTACTCACGGGACGTGTGACAGCATACGCATACAAGCTCGACGGAAACGAGTCGTTCGAGGACAAAGACAAGCTCGAAGTGAAAGACCTGCTGGAGCGATATAGCATCTTCTATGAGGAGGACGAGAACGGCAAGATCAACGTGGCCGACAGCGATGTGCCCAGTGCCGAGACAACACGCTACTACCTGAAGGAGAGTGTCTACCTGGACCAGCGCACAGGCACGTTCTCCACCAAAGTCACAGCCCTCTGCCCCATTCTGATACGCAACGACGGCTACTCCGAGGTCGAAGAAGACGAGAGTGACGGCACGTCATATCCCCTTTTCTGGGTGAAATACGAGGACATCGCTCCTTACCTGACACGCCTCCCCATGATGGCCAGCAACCTCAACAACGTCTCCAACATGACGGCCGACGACTTCTTCACCATGAATCGCTACGAGGGTAAGATTTACAAGACCAACAACCTGCAGGGCAGGATGCTCGCCAACTATTGCGAGAACGATTCAGCCATGACGGTAGAGCAACTGAAGATTGAGAAACAGCTCACCGACTTTGAGGAGGGTGTTTGGGGGCATCGCGACGAACCGACCGACAGCACAGCCACCGTAGTGGTTGCCAAGAAGAGCAAGACACCCACCAAGACCACCGACACCACCAACGACACATCCAGCAGCCGTCGACGCACTGGCAGCGCTTCGTCTTCGAAGAGCTCAAGCGCACCCACAGTCAGCGCACGTCGGCAGCGCCGATGAGTCCACGATTTGCCGACGTCATACCCCCTTTGCCTGTCGACGGCACCTACACCTACACCCTGCCCGCCGAGCTTTCGTCTCGTGTACGGGTAGGGTGTCGTGTTATTGTGCCCTTCGGTGCCCGACGTTTCTACAGCGCCATCGTGCTGCGCCTTCACGACGAAGAACCGTCCTACCCCACCAAGGAAGTCATGGAACTGCTCGACTCAGAGCCCGTGGTGCTGCCACAGCAACTGCGCCTCTGGCAGTGGATTGCCGACTACTATCTCTGCACGCTGGCCGAAGTGAGCCGGGCCGCTCTGCCCGGCGGACTGCGGCTGGAGAGTGAGAGCCGCGTCACACTGGCGCCCGACTTCGTACCCACCACACAACTCACGCCCAACGAGCAACGCCTCATCAGCCTTCTTGCCGATACCACACACATGCAAATAGGCCAGTTGCAGAAGGAAAGCAGCATACGCAACATACTCACACCCGTCAAGCACCTTCTCGACATGGGCGCAATCGTCATGCACGAGGAAGTGCGACGCACCTACAAGCCCAAGACAATTGCCTGCGTACGTCTGTCCGAGGATTATTTCGACGAAAGTCAGCTCGCCCTCGTCACACAGACGCTCCGCCGCTCGCCGGCCCAAGCCCGGCTGCTACAGACCTATGCGCAGCTGAGCCAACTCGCCTCCGCACTGGCCATGCGCGACATGCAGATGCTCCACGAGGTCACACGGCAGCAACTTCTGGCCGCCACCGGCAGCACCCCAGCCACCCTCAACAACCTGCGCAGCCGAGGCATACTGAAGGAATACCTGAAGAACGTGTCCCGTCACGACATCAGCGACGAGACCGCCCAGGCACCCACGCCACAGCTCAGCCCTACCCAGCAGCAGGCGCTCGACGACATACACCGCCAGTGGCAGGACCACAGCGTATGCCTCCTGCACGGCGTCACAGGCAGCGGCAAGACTGAAATATACATCCACCTCATACAGGAAGCCCTCGACCGCGGACAGCAAGTGCTCTACATGCTCCCCGAGATAGCCCTCACCGTGCAGCTCACCGAACGCCTGCGCCGCGTTTTCGGGAACCGTCTCGGCGTCTTCCACTCGCGATATCCCGACGCCGAGCGCGTAGAAGTCTATCAGAAACAACTCACTTCCACGCCCTACGACATCATCGTGGGCGTCCGCAGCAGCGTCTTCCTGCCCTTCCAGCGTCTGGGACTCCTCATTATCGACGAAGAACACGAGACCAGCTACAAGCAGCAGGAGCCGGCTCCGCGATATCATGCCCGCAACGCCGCCCTCGTACTCGCAGCACAGGTGGGAGCCCGCGCCCTCCTCGGAACAGCCACACCCAGCCTCGAGAGCTATCACAACGCGCAAACCGGAAAATACGGACTCGTGACCCTCTCCACACGCTTCGGACACGCCATTCTGCCGCGGATACAGGTGGTGGACACCGCCGAGGCCCGCCGCAAGAAACTCATGCGAGGCCCCCTCAGCCCACAACTCAGGGAGCAGATAGGCCAAGCACTGGAGCACAACCAGCAGGTGATTCTCTTCCAGAACCGACGCGGCTACGCCCCCATGCTCGAGTGCAACCCCTGCGGATGGGTTCCGCGCTGCACCAGATGCGACGTAACCCTCACACTCCACCGTAGCCAGCACGCCCTCACCTGCCACTACTGCGGCGCTACCTATCCCATCCCCATCGTCTGCCCCAACTGCCAGAGCCGCGAATTCCGCACCATCGGCTACGGCACCGAACGCATCGAAGACTGTCTGCACGAACTCTTTCCACAGGCACGCATAGCACGCATGGACCTCGACACCACACGCACACGCACCGCCTACGAACAACTGCTCACCGACTTTCAGCAGGGACACACCGACATACTCGTAGGCACACAAATGGTGGCCAAGGGGCTCGACTTCCAGCACGTCACCCTCGTAGGCATCCTCAGCGCCAACACACTCCTCTCCATGCCCGACTTCCGAAGCCACGAACGAGCATTCCAGATGATGGAGCAAGTGGCCGGACGCGCCGGACGACACAGCCAGCCCGGCACCGTAATACTCCAGACCACCGACCCCGAAGACCCCGTCATAGACCAAGTGGTGAGGCACGACTACCAGGCCATGTACGACACACAGATGGAGGAGCGCCAACTCTTCAACTACCCCCCAAACTGCCGCATCATCTACGTCTTTCTGAAACACCGCGATGCCGCCACCGTGCAACGCCTGGCCGACGAAGCCGCCGCACAGATGCAACGCATCTTCGGTCCGCGCGCCCTGGGTCCCCACACCCCCGCCGTGGCACGCATACAACAGATGCACATACGCCAGATCCTGCTCAAGATAGAGCTGCAGGCATCCATGAAAGAAGTGCGGCTCAGGCTCCGCCAACTCCAGGCCAACCTGCTGGCACAGCCCGCCTACAAAACCGCCCAGATTTACTACGACGTAGACTGACGTCACCTCCCCGCAAGACACCTCCCGGAAACACACCACGCTTCTGCGCCCGACGCACCGTGGTGCGACAGCCTGCGCAGCGTGGTGCGACGCCCGTCGCACCACAGTGCGTTTTCACCCCCATCCAACCAAGACAATCCGTGTCAGCATATTTTCCCATGGAGACACCTCTGTAGTAAAAAACTTTTGTATCTTTGCATGGAGAAATATAAAAAGGGCGAGTCGCCCCGCCCTGGATGTTTTCACAACGGAATAATCCTTATTGTGAATTGCTTTCAAATTCGTACTGCAAAAGTACATATAAATAATGTATAAACAAAAAGAACGGAGGTGAAAAATGAAAAATATCTTAGGATTGGATCTGGGGACAAACAGTATTGGATGGGCTTTAGTATCGTGTGACGAGGAAGGCAAATATCTCCCAGGCATACGAATGGGAAGCCGCATCATTCCCATGACACAAGACGTGCTGACAGATTTTGACAAAGGAGTCACAAAATCACCGACGAGTGAAAGAACCTCATTCCGCAGCATACGACGGATAAGAGAGCGGTGTCTGTTGCGTCGCGAACGCCTTTTCCGTGTACTTCACACGCTCGGCTTCCTTCCAGAATACTTCAGCAATCAGATTGGCTGGGACCGCACGCAAAATGCAACCTATGGGAAATTCATCAACCATGCAGAGCCTCAGATTGCATGGAGACGCAATGAAGAGGGGAGAATGGAGTTCCTTTTCATGAAATCGTTCGAGGAAATGCTGGATGATTTCAAGGCGAATCAACCGCAAATAGTTGAAAACGGGAAGAAAATACCATTGGATTGGACGCTGTACTACCTGCGAAAGAAAGCGCTTCGCTACCCCATCAGCAAAGAGGAACTCGCATGGGTGCTTCTCAGCTTCAACCAGAAGAGAGGATACTACCAAATGCGAGGTGAAGAGGAGGAGCAGGAAGATAAGAAGAAGGATAAGCTGGAGGAATATTGCAAACTGAAAATCGTCCGTGTAGAAGCAACCAACGAGAAGAAAGGAGATGCCACATGGTATAATCTGTATCTGGAGAATGGATGGATATATCATCGCCCTAGCCGTATTCCTCTTAACGACTGGGAAGGTAAAATCAAGGAATTCATTGTCACCACCGATATAGAAGAAGACGGAACTCCCAAACTTAATAAGAACGGAGAAGTTAAACGCTCCTTCCGCGCGCCTAACGAAAATGATTGGGGGCTGCAAAAGATACGTACCGAGCGCGACATAGAATCATCGGGCAAAAGAGTCGGAGAATATATCTATGATACGCTACTCGCAAATCCTAGCGAGAAAATGCGTGGAAAACTTGTCCGGACCATTGAGCGCGAGTTTTATCAGGAAGAACTGCGTGCAATACTGAGGAAACAATGCGAATTTATTCCGGAACTGACAGACCAGAGTAAGTTGGAGGAATGCATCACCGAACTGTACCCTAGTAACATGGCGCACAGGGATAGTCTCCTAAGACACGACATGACATATCTCCTTGTAGAGGATATAATCTTTTACCAACGGATGTTAAAGAGTAAAAAGTCGCTCATTGACAACTGCCCGATGGAGCACTACGAATACGTCGACAAAGAAACCGGAGAGATAAAGATACAGCCCATCAAGTGTGCAGCAAAGAGTAACCCATACTTTCAGGAATTCCGAATCTGGCAATTCATCCAGAATCTGCGCCTCATAGACAGAACTGGATTATACGAGAATGATGTTACTGCAAATTATCTTTCATCGGAAGATGATTATGCAAGACTTTACCTGTGGCTGAACGACCAGGAAAAGATTACTCAGGACAAACTGCTCGGCGAGTTCTTCAAGATAAAGAAGCCGAAAGGAAAAGGAACACACTTTCCAATTCGTTGGAACTATGTGGAAGAAAAAGAATATCCTTGCAATACCACGCGCAGTGCGATGCTCAAGGCTTTAGAAAAAGCCGGGGTCGCCCCCTCCCTCATAGATGACAGGAACGAAGAATATCGACTGTGGCATATGCTTTACTCGATAGATGACAGAAATGTATTGCGAAAAGCGCTCGAATCTTACCGCAACGAAAGGCTGAATGCAGAAGACAGCAGGAAGCTGGAGCTGCCAGGAAGTTTCGTCGAAGAGTTCCTGCATATCAAACATTTCAATAGAGAGTATGCAGCATATAGCGAAAAGACCATCAAACGTCTGCTTCCATTGCTACGTTGTGGTCATCTTTGGAATATAGATGCCATTGACAAGAAAACGACTACAAACATACAAAGGTTTATCGAAGGAGAGATTGACGAACAAGTATCGGAAAGGATACGTCGCACGGGAATAAAGCTTGAGACCATTCAAGATTTCCATCACCTGCCTTTATGGATTGCAAGCTATATTGTTTATGGAAGGCATGCAGAAAGTAACGAGACAGACAAATGGAAGACCCCGGCACAATTAATGGCATTCATAAATGGATTCCGCCAACATTCCATGCGAAACCCTATCGTAGAACAATGTATTCTGGAGACTCTGCGCACCGTTCATGATGTATGGAAAGAGGTCGGGCACATTGACGAGATCCACGTAGAAATGGGACGAAGCATGAAGAGTACAGCCGACCAGCGGAAACGGATGTCCGAGCAGATACAACAGAATGAGAATACAAACATTCGCATCAGACAATTGCTACAAGAACTGAAAAATGACGGAGAAATCGAAGATGTACGTCCATACTCGCCAATGCAGCAAGATATACTACGCATTTATGAAGAAGGTGCTCTAAACAAGCTGACCAAAGAAGATCGCGAGTATGACGAAATAAAACGGATTTCTCAATCTGCATCGCCAACAGCCAACGAGATAAGCCGATACAAACTGTGGCTCGACCAGAAATACTGTTCTCCTTACACAGGCCGCCCCATACCTCTTGGCAAACTCTTTACCACAGCATACCAAATTGAGCACATTATTCCCAAAGCAAGATTCTTTGACGACTCGTTCTCAAACAAGATTATTTGTGAGTCTGAGGTAAATCAGCTGAAGACAAATCTTTTAGGACTGGAGTTTATCAAAAAACACGGAGGCCAAATCGTATACTGTACCACTCTCGGCAATGTTACAATCCTGAAAGAGGAAGAATATAAGAAATTTGTCAGCGAACTATACGCCCACAATGTGGTGAAGAAGAAGAAACTTCTCATGGAGGATATCCCTGAAGAATTTATTCAACGACAGATGAACGATACACGATACATTAGTCGTGCCATTATAGCCCTACTGTCAAACATCGTACGGACCGATGACGAAAAGGAGAGTACATCCAAATATGTAATTCCTTGCACAGGAGGAATTACAGACCGACTGAAGAAAGATTGGGGATTGAATGACGTATGGAATCATATCGTCTATCCTCGTTTTCAGCGCATGAACGAGATTACCGGTACGGATTTGTTCGGACACTGGGAAAACAAAGAAGGAAAACGTGTCTTTCAAACGGACATTCCTCTGGGACTTCGACGAGGTTTTAGCAAAAAACGTATTGACCACCGCCATCACGCCATGGATGCTCTGGCTATCGCATGTGCCAGTCGACAAATCATCTCGTATCTGAACAACGAAAGTGCTCGTGACACCGAACGTCGTCACGACTTGCGAATGAAGCTGTGCGGAAAAGGACAAATACTTTTCAAACCATGGGATACGTTCACTCAAGATGCTGAGAAAGCATTACAGAACATTGTGGTCAGTTTCAAGAACTACGTACGAGTAATCAACAAGGCCAGCAACTACTATCAGCACTTCGACGCGAATGGGCAGAAAGTGATAAGCCCACAGGAAGGACACGAACAGTGGGCCATCCGCAAACCCCTACACAAGGAGACCATCTATGGCCTGGTAAACTTAAAGCGTGAAAAGGAAGTCACGTTTGCAAAAGCTATGGAAACTCCGGAAATGATTGTAGATAAGAATCTGCGAAAGGCAATACTGGCTCAGATGGCCGCAGGAAAGACTGCAAAGAAAATCATTCAGCATTATAAAGACCTTCTATATACATTTGAAGGGAAGAATGTACAGAAAGTAGAAATATACTACTTTACAAATGATGTTTCCCCCATGGTTGCGACGCGCAAGCCTTTAGATGCCACCTTCGATGAAAAGAAGATAAAAGATATTACCGATACAGGCATTCAGAAGATTCTTCTCAATTATCTGAAGGCACGAGGCGGAGATCCCCAGGTTGCCTTCTCACCCGAAGGCATTCAACAACTGAACAAGGATATTATCCAATACAATGATGGAAAGAAGCATCAACCCATCCTGCGAGTGAGAATCTCAGAGACAAAGGGAGAGAAATTTGCTGTAGGACAGACTGGTTGCAATCCCCGAAAATTTGTCGAAGCCCAGAAAGGAACAAATCTCTATTTCGGCATCTATGTAGACGAAAATGGCAACCGCACATATGATACCATCCCGCTGAACATCGTCATAGAAAGGTTGAAACAAGGGCTGCCTCCTGTCCCAGAAACCGACGAAAAAGGGAACCGTCTGCTCTTCTCGCTCTCACCCAATGATTTGGTATATGTGCCTACAGAAGAAGAACAAGAAAGGCCTGATGTTAATATCGACATCGATAGGATATACAAGATGGTAAGCTCAACTGGGAATCGGAGTTTCTTCATTAAACATAACGTAGCCACATCCATAGTAGATAAACAGGAGTTTACATCTCTGAACAAAATGGAACGTCCCATCTGCGACGGAGAGCTGATGATAAAGAACATATGCTGGAAATTAGAAGTGGATAGATTAGGGAAGATAATCAAAATTATCCGATAACTCATGATTAAGAAAACTCTCTGCTTTAGCAACCCTGCTTATCTGAGCCTGCGCGACGCACAGTTGGTGATACACCTACCCGAAGTGCAGAGTAACCCATCACTGCCACTCGCCTTCAAGAAAGAGGCTGAGCGCACAATTCCCATAGAAGACATCGGTGTTGTGGTGTTGGACAATAAACGCATTACCGTTACCACCGGCGTCTTGGATGCGCTGCTGGAGAATAATGCAGCCATCGTTACATGCGACAGTCGCAGTATGCCAGTCGGTTTGTTGCTGCCTTTGAACGGGAATACAATCCAAAACGAGCGTTTCCGCGACCAGCTGGATGCCAGCCTGCCGCTGAAAAAGCAACTATGGCAACAGACTGTCAAACAGAAAATCCTAAACCAACGTGCCGTCCTCGCCACACACACTTCGGCCATAACAGACTGCATGCTGAAATGGGCTTCGGACGTGCGGAGCGGAGACCCCGACAATATGGAAGCACGAGCCGCAGCCTACTATTGGCGAAACATATTCCCCCACCATCCCAATTTCGTCAGAGGCCGCGAAGGAGATGCGCCCAACAATCTGCTGAACTATGGTTATGCCATCCTACGAGCCGTCATCGCCCGTTCGCTGGTAGGTAGTGGTCTGCTGCCCACACTGGGCATACATCATCACAACCGCTACAACGCCTACTGTCTGGCCGACGATGTCATGGAGCCATATCGGCCATACGTGGACGAGCTGGTCATAAAGATAATGAATGACACCACCGACTATTCCGAACTGACACGCGAGATAAAGCAGCAGTTGCTCGTCATACCCACTCTCGATGCTCTCATCGATAAGCAGCGACGTCCACTGATGATAGCGGCACAGCAAACTACGGCTTCACTCTACAAATGTTTCAGTGGCGAGACACGCAAAGTCCTCTATCCTGAACTGTCAGATGAATGAGTTGCATCGACCTTTCACGTTTCAGCGAATACAGGATTATGTGGCTATTGGTTTTCTTCGACCTTCCGACAGAAACAAAGAAAGACAAAAAAGCATATACCGACTTTCGCAAGAAACTCATACAAGACGGATTCACCATGTTCCAGTTCTCTATATATGTACGGCACTGTGCCAGCAAAGAGAACATGGATGTGCACGTAAAACGAATAAAATCGTTTCTGCCCGAATACGGAAAAGTGGGATTACTGGGAATTACAGACAAACAGTTCGGCAGTATTGAGCTATTCTATGGTGAAAAAGCGCAGAAGCCGACCCCACCAAGTCTTCAGTTAGAACTATTCTGACAAACAAAGAATCCAGCCCGCAGACTGGATTCTTCATTTGTCATAGTGCATTTTTTCTTTTCTGTAAGAATGTCATAAACCACTGAAACTCAAGCAATTTTGTTGGGTCGGGTGTCTATGACGCTACAAAGATACGAATTTTGAAAGCAATTCACAACATGACAGCCGCAGCGGTGGCACACCAACCAGGTGTCTATGACGCTACAAAGATACGAATTTTGAAAGCAATTCACAACCCAGATAACTTAATAGATTTATAAGCATAAGGTGTCTATGACGCTACAAAGATACGAATTTTGAAAGCAATTCACAACTATGACTGATTACTTCCCGCACTCATGTGCGGTGTCTATGACGCTACAAAGATACGAATTTTGAAAGCAATTCACAACAACTCCGGAGAAACCTCGATTGTCGAACCCGGTGTCTATGACGCTACAAAGATACGAATTTTGAAAGCAATTCACAACTATTGTCGAGAAGTCGTGAACCGACGGTCTGGTGTCTATGACGCTACAAAGATACGAATTTTGAAAGCAATTCACAACCGAAGTAGCCGATGCCGATGAAACGCTCGCGGTGTCTATGACGCTACAAAGATACGAATTTTGAAAGCAATTCACAACACGGTCACCACGCTTACAAATGATCATCTTGGTGTCTATGACGCTACAAAGATACAAATTTTGAAAGCAATTCACAACCTGACGGGGACGGAGTGGTTCGTCAGCATGGGTGTCTATGACGCTACAAAGATACGAATTTTGAAAGCAATTCACAACCACGGATTGCGTCAAGCAACTTTAGGCTTAGGTGTCTATGACGCTACAAATATACAACTTTTGAGAATGTTTCACAAATGAGTGGGGGAAAAACACACCACGCTTCTGCGTCCGACGCACCGTGGTGCGACAGCCTGCGCAGCGTGGTGCGACACGCGTCGCACCACAGTGCGTTTGGAGACGAACCGCAGCAAGCGGAGAAACGGCAGAAGGCTCACCTCGATTGGAGATGAGCCTTCTGCTATGGTTTTGTAATGGGGACGATTCCTGAATGCGGGGCCGCGCTACTTCCAGACGGGGATGGTCTCTCCGGCGCGATAGATGGCCGAGAGTGTGAGTCGGAAGAGGAGCGTGCTGTAGGGGGGGATGGCTGTCTGTTCGTTGTCGCCATATCCCAGTTGAGAGGGTATGTAGACCAGCCAGTCGTCGCCGCGCACCATGTATTGGAGGGCGGTGGCATATCCTTCGATGGTGTTGGCCACCTCCATCAGCTGGGGCAGTGCGGTCTGCGGGTCGTAATCGCCGTAGTAAGTCTGGGTGAAGACGGCCATGCGTGGTTCTTTCTCACCGCGTTCGTTGAGATATTCGGTCTGCATGGTCCATCCGCGGAAACTCAGTCTCACGCGGTCGGTGAAGGCCGGCGAGATGGTGTCGGATGGCAGTTTTTCGGCACGGGGGAGGATGCGCACACAGATGCTGTCGGTGAGGGGTCCAACGACGTCGGCGCTGCGCAGCAGACTTTTATACATGCGCCACTCGCAATGGTCTTCCCACTTATCGCCGTATATTGCCTTGGCTTCTGCTATGGCTGTACGGGCGGTGTCGGCCACTTGCTGGAACCAGACGGTGTTGCGCGAGGGCCATTTGTAGTAGGGGTCCCACTCGTCGTCGTTCTCCGAGCAGGAGGTGAGCCCGCTCAGGAGTGCTCCCATGATGGGGAGTGCGATCAGTGTACGAAACAGTTTCTTGGCCATACTTCTCATGTTACTATTGTTTTTCCAATCCCCTTTTCGGGTTTCAGAGGAGTTTCTTCAGCAGACTGGTGATGCTCACCTCATCCTCGATGATGCTTCGGAGGTCGGCGATGTTGACACGACGCTGCTCCATGGTGTCACGGTCGCGCAGGGTGACGGTGTTGTCCTCGAGTGTCTGTGGATCTACGGTGACGCAGTAGGGGCATCCGATGGCATCCATGCGGCGATAGCGCTTGCCTATCTGGTCTTTCTCTTCGTACTTGCAGTTGAAGTGGAAACGCAGGTCGCTGATGATTTCCTGTGCTTTCTCGGGAAGCCCGTCTTTCTTGGTGAGGGGGAAGACGGCCAGCTTGACGGGAGCCAGGGCGGCGGGCAGGTGAAGCACCGTGCGTGTCTCGCCGTTGGGCAACTTCTCTTCCTCGAAACTGTGACACATCACGCTGAGGAACATACGGTCAACGCCGATGGAGGTCTCGATGACGTACGGCGTGTAGCTTTCGTTGGTCTCGGGATCGAAGTATTCAATCTTCTTGCCACTGTACTTGGCATGCTGCGAAAGGTCGAAGTTCGTTCGCGAGTGTATACCTTCCACTTCCTTGAAGCCGAAGGGCATGTGGAACTCGATGTCTGTGGCGGCGTTGGCATAGTGAGCCAGCTTGTCGTGGTCGTGGAAGCGATAGTTCTCGGCGCCGAAGCCCAGTGCCTGGTGCCATGCCATGCGGGTCTGTTTCCAACGCTGGAACCACTCGAGCTCGGAGCCAGGCTTCACGAAGAACTGCATCTCCATCTGCTCGAATTCACGCATACGGAAGATGAACTGACGTGCCACGATTTCGTTGCGGAAGGCTTTTCCTATCTGTGCGATGCCGAAGGGGAGTTTCATGCGGCCCGTCTTCTGCACGTTCAGGTAGTTCACGAAGATGCCCTGTGCTGTCTCGGGGCGCAGATAGATGGTGCTGGCACCGTCGGCGGTAGAACCGACCTCGGTCTTGAACATGAGGTTGAACTGGCGCACTTCGGTCCAGTTGCGTGTGCCGCTGATGGGGCAAACGATTTCTTCATCGAGAATAATCTGACGCAGTTCGTCCAGGTCGTTATCGTTCAGCGCCTTGGCAAAGCGTTCGTGCAGGGCGTCACGTTTTTGCTGATATTCCAATACTCGGGCGCTGGTGGAGCGATACTGAGCCTCGTCGAAAGAGTCGCCGAAGCGCTTGCGAGCCTTCTCAACTTCTTTATCAATCTTCTCGTCATACTTTGCTATCTGTTCCTCGATAAGCACGTCGGCACGATAGCGTTTCTTGGAGTCGCGGTTGTCGATGAGTGGGTCGTTGAAAGCGTCCACATGTCCGCTGGCTTTCCATGTAGTGGGGTGCATGAAGATGGCAGCATCGATACCCACAATGTTCTCGTGCAGGAGCACCATCGACTGCCACCAATACTGTTTGATGTTGTTCTTCAGTTCTACGCCGTTCTGTCCGTAGTCATAGACAGCGCCCAGTCCGTCGTAGATGTCGCTGGAAGGAAAGACGAAGCCATACTCCTTGCAATGCGATATTATTTTCTTGAATACATCTTCCTGTTGTGCCATGTTTTTAGGGTTTTTAATGTCTGATTTCGTTTTTTCGGCACAAAGGTACGACTTTTTCGGCAGAAAAGCGTTACCTTTGCCGCGAATTTCACTAAAAACATGGTAATTATGAAGTCTAAAAAACTATTGGTGGCCCTGCAATGTGTGGTGGCTGCTATTGTCGTGACCTTTTTTGTGTCATGCAAGGGACAGGGAGACTATGAGACTGTTAAGGGTGACCCGATGCAGACTCGTATCTACACGCTGGAGAACGGACTGAAGGTATATCTCTCGGTGAACCGCGAGACACCGCGCATCCAGACTTACATCGCCGTACGTACGGGTTCGAAGAACGACCCGGCCGAGACCACCGGTCTTGCTCACTATCTGGAGCATCTGATGTTCAAGGGTACGAAGATATTCGGTACCAACAACGCCGAGGCCGAACAGCCGCTGCTCGACGAGATTGAGGCTTGCTACGAGGAGTATCGGACCATCACCGACCCCGAGCAGCGCCTCCAGAAGTATCACGAAATCGACAGCATCTCGCAGTTGGCTGCCCAATACTTCATCCCGAACGAGTATGACAAGCTGATGGCTGCCATCGGTGCACAGGGTACCAACGCTTTCACCTCGAACGATGTTACATGTTACACCGAGGACATCCCCTCCAACGAGGTCGAGAAATGGGCACGCATCCAGTCCGACCGCTTCCAGAACATGGTGATTCGTGGATTCCACACCGAATTGGAGGCTGTCTACGAGGAGTACAACATTGGTCTGACACGCGACTCCAACAAGGAATACTACGCACTGCTGGCCAAACTCTTCCCCGAGCATCCCTACGGTACTCAGACCACCATCGGTACGCAGGAGCACCTGAAGAACCCCTCGATTGTGAACATCAAGAACTATTTCCAGAAGTGGTATGTGCCCAACAACGTGGCCATCTGCATGGCTGGCGATTTCGACCCCGAGGCCGTAATGCCTATCATCGAGAAGTACTTCGGCTCGTGGCAGCCCGGCGACGATGTGTCGCAGCCTGTATTCCCCGACCTGAAGCCCATCGAGGCACCTGTGGACACCACTGTCATCGGTCTTGAAGCCGAGAACGTCTGGATGGCATGGCGAAGCGAGAAAGCCTCGTCGCTGCAAAACGACACACTCACACTCGTCAATGCTGTGCTCTGCAATGGCAAGGCCGGACTTTTCGACCTCGACCTGAACCAGCAGATGAAGCTGATGGAGGCTGGCAGCGAGGTGGAAGGCATGCAAGACCACGGTTTCTTCCTGCTCGTGGGTTATCCCAAGGAGGGACAGACTCTCGACGAGGTGAAAGATCTGATGCTCGGCGAAGTGGAGAAACTGAAGGCCGGCGACTTCTCGGAAGATCTGCTCATCTCCACCATCAACAACTATAAACTCTCGCAACTGCGCGCCCTCGACAACAATCGTGCCCGCGTCAGCCAGATGCTCGACGCATTCATCAACGGCATCGAGTGGGAGCAGCAGGTGAAGGCGCTCGACCGCCTCTCGGGCATCACCAAGGAACAGCTGGTGGACTTCGCACAGCGCTTCTTCACCAACGGTTATGTCACCGTCTACAAGCGCCAAGGCGTGGACGAGACACAGAAGAAGATTGACAAGCCTGCCATCACGCCCATTCCCACCAACCGCGACCAGGTGAGCGACTTCGTGAAGGAAATCCAGGAGACCGAGGTGGAGCCCATCCAACCCCAGTTCCTTGACTTCGAGAAGGACCTCGACCTCTTCACCACCGACAACCAGCTGCCCGTCATCTACAAGCAGAATACCGAGAACGAACTCTTCAACCTGACATTCCGATTCGAGTTCGGCAATCAGGACGACAACCGCTATGACATTGCCAGCGACTACATCGACTACCTGGGCACGACCGACATGACCGCCGCCGAGGTGAAGCAGGAGTTCTACAAGCTGGCATGCTCGTACTTCATCTCAGTGGGTTCCGACAATATCAGCATCGGACTGAGCGGTCTGGGCGAGAACATGTCACAGGCACTGACACTGCTCGAGAAGGTGCTGCACACCGCCAAGGTTGACCCGGAGGCATACGCACAGTACGTGGGTTTGTTGCTGAAGAACCGTCAGGACAACAAGAAGGACCAGCGCACATGCTTCAACATGCTCTCTCAGTATGCGCTCTACGGCCCCCACAACTTCATGCGCGACAATATGACCGAAGAGCAGCTGCTCCAGACCAATCCGCAGGAACTGCTCGACCTCATCGCCGCACTGTCGAAGTATGAACACCGCGTGCTCTACTACGGCCCGCTCTCGCAGAAGGACCTCTCCGCCGCACTGGCAGAGCTGCATCCCGTGGAGACCCCGCTGGCCAAGGCACCCAAGGGCGAGCCTTACACACTGCAGGAGACCCCCGAGAACGAGATTCTGCTCGCTCCCTACGACGCCAAGAATATCTACATGCGCATGAACCATAACGAGAAACGCGCCAACAACCTCGACGAGGAGGCAACCATCGATGTCTTCAACGAATACTTCGGCGGAGGCATGAACGGCATCGTCTTCCAGGAACTGCGCGAGGCACGAGGCCTGGCATACAGCGCCAGCGCCTACTATGTAACGCCCTCCAAGAAAGACGAGCCTGAGTTCTTCTTCACCAACATCATCACGCAGAACGACAAGATGATGGACTGCGTGGCACAGTTCCGCGAAATCCTCGACTCCATTCCGCAGAGCGAGAAGGCCTTCGCCATTGCCAAGGAGGCCGTGACGAAGCAGATGGCCAGCCACCGCACCACCAAGATGGGCGTCATCAACGCCTACCTGTCAGCCGAGCGGATGGGCTACGATTTCGACCCGAACCGCAAGATTTTCGAGGACCTGCAGAACGTGACGCTCCAGGATATCATCAACTTCGAGAAGGAGCAGATGGCCGGAAAGACAGGCCGTTACGCCATCCTGGGCGACGAGAAGGAACTCGACATCAAGGCACTCGAGAAGATTGCCCCCATCAAGCGCGTGTCGCTCGAGGAAATCTTCGGATATTGATATCACAACGCCCGACGGGGCGAGAAACCATGCAGAGGGGATGTGCCGAGTACGGCGCATCCCCTTTTTGTGTGCTTTTATTTACAAATTTTGGTGCGCAGATTTTTGCAGAAATCTGAAACGGGCGATGCGACGTGATGCGCAGGCCGACGCAGCGTGCTGCGACAAGCGTCGCACCACGGCGCGTTTTCGTTCGGAACGTTTTCCGTGCGATATTTCATGGTGAACACCGAGAAAACGAAGAATTTGCAAACATTGATAATCAAGCGTTTACATCCTGGTATTTTCGGGCTGCTCACCCCACCGCAGCGAAGCGCATCCATTCTCACACTTCCTCATACCACTTTTCGATGCCCAACGGGACGGGCGGAAGAAGCGAATCTTCCGATTTCAGGACACGCCATTCGCCTCCGACATTCTGTTTCGTCTCACTGTGAAAAGTTCGGAAAAGCCGTTGCAGACACGGAACTGGAGCGAAGATGAAGCGGCCCCTTCGACACTGCCACATGCGCGGCCGCTCGCATTCAGCCCCTTTCGTCGGAGAAAATCAAAACAAGTTCTTGTTTTTCTGCGCGCTTTTTCGTATCTTTGCGACTGAAAAACCAAGCAGAGATGACTGACAACATAGCGCTTACCGAGGGCATAACCCACCACCTGAACCAGATGTACCGCAACTGGTTCCTGGACTATGCCTCGTACTCGATTCTGTGGCGCGCCGTGCCGCACATAGGCGACGGCCTGAAGCCCGTGCAGCGCCGCATCCTGCACTCGATGAAGCGCATGGACGACGGGCGATACAACAAGGTGGCAAACATAGTGGGCCACACGATGCAGTTCCACCCCCACGGCGACGCCAGCATAAAAGATGCACTGGTGCAGATGGGCCAGAAGGAACTGCTGGTGGACTGCCAAGGCAACTGGGGAAATATACTGACGGGCGACGATGCAGCCGCAGGCCGATACATCGAGGCGCGACTCTCGAAGTTTGCCCTCGACGTGGTCTTCAACCCCAAGACCACCGAGTGGAAACTCTCCTACGACGGACGTAACAAGGAACCGGTGGTGCTGCCCGTGAAGTTCCCGCTGCTGCTGGCACAGGGCACCGAGGGCATCGCCGTGGGAATGAACTCCAAGATTCTGCCCCACAACCTGAACGAGATCTGCGACGCCGCCATCAGCTATCTGCACGGCGAGGAATTCCACCTCTACCCCGACTTCCCCACGGGAGGCAGCGTCGACGTCTCGAAATATAACGACGGCAAGCGCGGCGGAAAGGTGCGCGTGAGAGCAAAAATCGAAAAACGCGACAGCAAGACTCTGGCCATCACCGAACTGCCCTTCGGAAAGACCACGGGCACGACGAAGGACCCCAGCACATTCATCAACTCGATACTGAAAGCCGCCGAGAAAGGTCAGATAAAGGTGCGCAGGGTGGAAGACCTGACAGCCTCGGGCGTGGAGATACTCATCCACCTGACTCCGGGTGCCTCGTCGGACAAGACCATCGATGCCCTCTACGCCTGCACCGAATGCGAAGTGAGCATCTCGCCCAACTGCTGTGTCATAGACGACAAGAAACCCTGCTTCCTGACCGTAAGCGACGTGCTCCGCCGAAACGTGGACACCACGCTCAACCTCCTGAAACAGGAACGCCTCATACGTCGCGGCGAACTGATGGAAAGCCTCCACTTTGCCTCGCTTGAGCGCATCTTCATCGAAGAACGCATCTACAAGGATCGTCAGTTCGAGAACGCCAAGACGATGGACGAGGCGTGCGAATGGGTGGACGAACGACTGACACCGTGGTATCCGAAGATGGTGCGCGAGGTGACAAAGGACGACATACTGCGCCTGATGGAAATCAAGATGGCACGCATCCTGAAATTCAACAAAGACCGCGCCGACGAATTCATTGCACGCATAAAGGAAGAAATTGCACGCATAGACCGCGAACTGAGCAACATGACCGAAGTGACGGCCGAGTGGTTCCGATTCATCAAGGAGAAATATGGCAAAGACCATCCGCGCCGCACCGAAATAAAGAACTTCGACACCATCACGGCAGCCAAGGTGGTGGAAGCCAACCAGAAGCTCTACATCAACCGCGAAGAAGGCTTCATCGGCACCTCGCTCAAGAAGGACGAGTTAGTGTGCAACTGCTCGGATATGGACGACGTCATCATCTTCTACCGCGACGGAACGTACAAAGTGGTACACGTGACCGAAAAGATGTTTGTGGGCGAGACGGAACGCTCGAAAAGCGAGAAGAAGAAAGCCGAGATCATACACATAGACATCTTCAAGAAAAACGACGCACGCACCATCTACAACACTGTTTACCGCGACGGACGAAACGGCGAATGCTACATCAAGCGCTTCAACGTGACCAGCATAACACGCGACCGTGAGTATGACCTCACACAAGGTAAACAGGGCAGCCGCGTGCTGTACTTCACCGCAAATCCCAATGGCGAAGCCGAAATAATCAGAATCAACCTGAAACCCAACCCGAGGTACAAAATCACCTACTTCGAGAAAAACTTCTGCGAACAGGCCATCAAGGGTAGACAGAGCCGAGGTAACATTCTGACAAAGAAGGAAGTGTCCAAGGTGATACTGAAGAGCCACGGCGGTAGCACGCTGGGCGGACGACAGGTGTGGTTCGATCAAGACGTGAAGCGCATCAACTACGACCAGCAGGGCATCTACCTGGGTGAGTTCAACAACGGCGACCAGATACTGGTTGTGCTGACAAACGGCGACTTCTACACCACCACATTCGACACAAACAACCACTTCGAAGACAACATCCTGCGCATCGAGAAATTCGATGCCAACAAGGTGTGGACCGCAGCCCTGCTCGATTACAGCCAGGGGGGATGCCTCTACCTGAAACGATTCCCCATGGAGAGTTCCACCAAACGCCACTTCAACTTCCTGGGCGAACACCCCGACAACCGCCTGTTGCTGCTCACCGACACACCCTATCCGCGCCTGCTCGTCACCATGGGCGGCACCGACGACTTCCGCGAGCCCATGGAACTGGATGCAGAAAGCTTCATAGGCGTGAAGAGCTTCAAGGCAAAAGGAAAACGAGTGACCACGCTCAACGTGGAGCGCATAGAAGAACTGGAACCGCTGCGGACACCCGAGACGGAGCCGCAACCCGAGCCGACGACAGACAGCGAACTGCCCGACGAACCACTGGAAACAGAAGAGGAGACCATTGAGATTCCACAAGAAGACGATGAACCGCAGGACACATCGGAAAAGGTGAAGAGTTCGCAAGACCTCGAAGATGAAGAGAAAGGACAGTTGCATCTGTTCGACTGATAAAGAGTAACAGACACGACATGCTTCACATCAACAGCAACAAGAGAAGAAAGGGAACAGCCCCGTCGCACACAGTTCATCACTGCGTACGATGGGGCTGTCTGCTCCTATCTCTGCTGCTCACCACGTTCAACGCAAGAAGTGAAGACTGGTCACGCCAGGGAACCACGTCGTGGATGGTGGGCATCGGAGGTGTGAAACAGTTGGACACATACCTCTCGCCACTCGAATACAGCGGTCCACAACTGAGCGCGCTGCGCGAGACACAGCGTAACACCCACCTCGCCAACGGGCGCGTCTCGTTCCAAAGCCTGCTGCAAGGCGCGCTCACCTATACCGAGAACGACCCATCTACGGCCAACGACTGGGGTGGGCACGTGAACTACGATGCCGGATGGCACTACAACTGGCAGCCCGCGACAGGTCTGCAACTGATGGCTGGCGGCATGATTGGCACCGACATCGGCTTTCTCTACAACGACCGAAACGGCAACAACCCGGCTCAGGCAAGGCTGAACGTGGATGTCTCAGCCTCTGCTGCAGCTGTCTATCACTTGCGCTTGAGACACCGTTTCATCGGTCTGCGCTACCAGATCAACGTACCGCTGGCCGGATGTATGTTCTCGCCGCAGTACGGACAAAGCTATTATGAGATTTCGCAAGGCAATCGCGACCATAACGCGGTCTTTGCACATCCGTTCAATGCATTCAGCTGCTGGCAGATGTTATCGGTCGACATACCGCTGAAGCGCTACACGCTGCGCACCGGATATCTCTGCGACATCCACCAAAGCCACGTGAACCACATCCGCGTGCACGACTACAGCCACTCCTTTATGATAGGCATCGTGCGCCATTTCACCCTCCACACGCCTCCCCTGCGCCAAGAAAAACGATGATGACACACAGCATATTCACCACGAAACCCGTCGCCCGCCGCACATGGTGGTGCTTCCTGGCAGCAATGTTCCTGCTGACAACCGTCTCGTGTGTCGATGAAGAAGGATTCGACGACACGCCCGAAGGCAACATGGAAGCGCTGTGGCAACTCATCGACCAGCACTACTGTTTCCTCGACTACAAGGCCGAAGCCATCGGTCTCAACTGGGACGAAATTCACGCCACATACCGAAAGCGCCTGAACCCGAAGATGTCGAAGATGCAACTCTTTGAGGTGCTCTCAGAGATGCTTTCCGAGTTGCAAGACGGTCACGTGAACCTCTACAGCAGTGCCGACGTGGGACGAAACTGGCACTGGATGGAGGACTATCCCAAGCAACTCGACCACGAACTGCGCGAAGATTATCTGGGCACAGACTATCGCATAGCTGCCGGACTGAAGTATCGTATCCTCGAGGACAACATCGCCTACGTGGTTTACGAGAGTTTCAGCGATGCCATCGGCGAGGGCAACCTGGATGACGTGCTATACAGTCTGCGTCTGTGCGACGGGCTCATACTGGACATACGCGGCAATGGCGGCGGACTGCTCACGAACGCCGAGCGGCTGGCGGCACGCTTCACCAACGAAAAACGTCTCGTGGGATACATCAGCCACAAGACAGGACGCGGACACAGCGACTTCAGTAAACCAGATGCAGAATACATCGAACCGAGCAACCGCGTGCGATGGCAGAAGCCCGTGGTGGTACTCACCAACCGCGAGTGTTACAGCGCAGCCAACACTTTTGTGCGCGACGTACACAACTTCCCACTCGTCACCACGCTGGGCGACCAGACGGGCGGCGGCTCGGGACTTCCTTTCCACAGCGAACTGCCCAACGGATGGTCTGTACGCTTCAGTGCTTGCATCATGTACGATGCTGAGATGAATCAGATTGAGTTCGGCATCCAGCCCGACATCCCCTGTGAACTCAATGACGACGACATACGTCAGGGACGCGACACACTCATCGAGGCTGCCCGACAGCTGTTGCGCAATTTGTAATCTTTACGGCGAGTGAGAGCACGCAGGCAAACAAAAGAGGGAGCACAAAAGCTCCCTCGAGAGTACGCCTGATAAGACTCGAACTTACACGCCCGAAGGCACCAGATCCTAAGTCTGGCGTGTCTACCAATTCCACCACAAGCGCAGTTAGGTGCGGCAAAGTTACACCTTTTCGCCGAAACAGCAAAGCGAAGTCTTCCTTTTTTACGTATGCGCCTATTCGTAGAGATGGTATTTCTGCGAGCGCTGCCGAAACTCGTCTGCATCCTTATACCAATAGTCTCGGACGTCGTCCCATCGATGCTGCCGTGCGAAGCGTTCGCGTATCTGGTGCGAGCCGCAGACGCGGTCGAACATGCCGAACCGTTTCGAATTGACCACTTTGAAGAGTGCTCGTTTGGGATACATCGAGGCTATTTCCTGTGCCACCAGAAACTGAATATCGGTGAGCGGAGCGCGCTCATAATCAGAGATATGCACCTGCACGCCAGCCACCTGTTTGCCTGCCATTCCTCCGTAGAACGGCTTGGCATGGATGGGTCGGAACACCACACCGGGCACGTCGAGCCCGTTCAGTCGCTGCGCGAGCATGTCGGCGTCGAGCCAGGATGCAGCGAACATCTGGAACGGGAGCGTATATCCCACACCGATGTTCAGGTAGTTGAATTCGCCGAGGATGCCGCTCATCGGATAACCGATGGCGGATGCCGGCTGCGGTATGTGTGGCGAGGGCGGAATCCATTGCAGGCCCGTGTCGGAATAGGTCATACTGCGATGCCAACCCTCCATCGGAATCACCGTCAGCGCACATTTCACACCACTCTTGAGCATCCCCTCGCCATTGAGCAGCAGCGCGAGCTCGCCGCACGTCAGCCCGTAGACGTATGGGATGGCAAACTGACTCACGAACGAGCGGCAGTCCGGCTCGACCAGACAGCCTTCCACCTTCACACCGCCCAGCGGATTGGGGCGGTCGAGCACCACAAATTCCTTTCCCTGCTCAGCGGCAGCCTCCATCGCCAGTCCCATGGTGCTGACAAAAGTGAACGAGCGGCAACCGATGTCCTGAATGTCATAGACGAGCACGTCCACGTCGCGCAACATCGCAGGCGTGGGTTTGCATGTCGAGCCGTAGAGGGAGCGCACGGGCAGTCCGGTGTGCGCATCGCGAACGTCACCCAACCCCTCGCCGGCATGTTGGTCGCCCCTCACGCCGTGCTCCGGTCCGAAGAGCGCCACCAGATTCACCTCGGGAGCCTCATTCAGGATGTCGATGGTGGAGCGCAGCTGGCGGTCTACGCCCGTCGGATTGGTGATGAGCCCCACGCGCTTGCCCCGCAAGATGTCGAAACCGCGCTCGCGTAGCACCTCTATGCCGACCCTGATTTCCTCCGTCTGCGGTTCTTCCGCCTCGGGCTGCGGTTCCGTTTCCGTCTCTTTCGGGCGCATGAAGTACAGCGCGGCAAGCAGCATGACGGCCAAAGCCAAGCACACCTTTAAGTATCTCATTTCCTACTTGTTTTACAGCTTTTTGTTTCCATCCGGAACCGTATTTTGCTGCAGGCGCGCTTCCCTACTTGAGGAGAAAGCAGCATCCAGCGCCGGAATTTCCACGATATCACGTCGTTTCATGGCATTATATCTTCTGCTTAAACTCCACAAAGATACGTATTTTCTGCCGAGCATGCAAGCGAACTGAGAGAAAGATTGGGAGGAATGGACGAGGATGAAGCAGTGAGTTTATTATTACATTTTTCTATCATATTTTCCTCACAGCAGCGAAATTTCGCTGTCGAAACCCGTTGCGCGGACAAACGCACCGTGGTGCGACAGGCGTCGCACCACGGTGCGTTTCACTCCAAAGCGTGCTCCGCGCAGAATTTCTCGGAGATAGCGCAAATTTCGCAAAATTACGAATCGCTGATAATCAGACACATAAATTTTATTCGGATTCCGATGCGCACGACGTCGCAGCCAAGCACATCGATTCTCACAACTTCTCACACCATTTTTCGAAGGCGCAAGAAACTGCATGAGCACAAGAATCTTCCGATTTTAGGACATATCAAGACGCGAAACCTCCACATTGAAAAACACAAGAAAATGTTCTGACGAAAAACATTGATTATATGGTCCCAAAAGACAATTATCTGTCCTATTATGCGAGAAAGGAGTGTTATCTTTTTTCACGCAGTATGACTGATTACAATTTCTATACAGAAAGAGGAGGCGGATAATTGACTATAAGCCAGATAAAAAAGGGAAGCCAGCAGAGCGATAAATGTTCACCCAACTGGCTTCTGACCAACTATTATTAACTATTCATTTGGTTACCGCTTCACAGCGGGATAGGGCAATAATACCATTTTTCTTGATATTATCGCCGCAAAGTTAAGTAAAATTTTTCAAACTGCAATAATTTTCTGTAAAAAAAAAAAAATGATGTTTTTTTTATTTTCCACATTATTGAAAGTTCAAGAGAGGATAATTTTAAGAAAGTCAACCATAGACTGTTTCCCAGGTGCTGTCAGGCGTTTTGTCGGCCCTCCGATACCAGTCGCTGTAGTCTATGTAGTGCATCGCATAGGTTCTGTTGAGCTGCTGTGCCTGCTCGGGGTCGACCTTCTTGATGAACTTCGCAGGCACACCGCCCCACAGTTCGCCGTCGCCAATGACCGTATTGCTGAGCACGAGCGCACCGGCCGCCACGATGGCTCCGCGGCCCACCACGGCATGGTCGAGCACCGTGGCGCCCATGCCCACCAGGGCACCGTCGCGCACCTCACATCCGTGGAGCGTCACACTGTGGCCGATGGTCACGTCGTCGCCCAGGATCACCGGTGCCTTGCCGTTCAGCGTATGGAGACAGCTGCAGTCCTGAATGTTCGTGCGGTTGCCAATCTTGATGAAATGAACGTCGCCGCGCACCACGGCGTTGAACCAGATGGTCACATCGTCGCCCATCTCCACGTCGCCCACAATGACGGCTCCCTCACTGAAATAACAGTGCTTGCCGTAGCGGGGTGCAGGCATCCCCTCGAGTTTTTTGAACAGTGCCATATTATACGAAAATTGTGTGTTTACGCGTCACACAGAGGTGCGCGGCGCAGTTTCCGAGTGCAAAGGTACGGATTTTCCGCCAATCGCTTGCCGTTTGCATCATTTTTACCTAAATTTGTGAAACGAAGACACAAATCAAGACACGCATGAAACAGGAAATCTGCAACCGAATCGAGGCACTGCGCCAATGGATGAACGAACAGGAACTGGGTGGCATGGTGCTGCCCACGATGGATCCTCACAACTCGGAATATGTGGCTGCCCACTGGCAGGCGAGGCAATGGTTCAGCGGATTCACGGGCAGTGCCGGCACACTCGTGGTGACACCCACGGAGGCTTGTCTGTGGACCGACTCGCGCTATTGGCTGCAAGCCACGGAACAACTCTCGGGAACGCCTATCGACCTGATGCGCGAGGGCGAAGACGAGGAACTCGCCGTGTGGATGGAGAAGCACGTTGCAGGGCGCATCGGATTTCCCGAGGACATGATGGTGAGCCAGCTCTACGCCGAGATTTTCACAGTAAACACGTCGCAGAGCGCCACTCCCCTGCCCGCCGCAGCACTCGACGCGCTGTGGCCCGACCGCCCGTCGCTGCCGTTCTCGAAAGCCGAAGTGATGCCCGAGAACCTGGCCGGGGAAGCAGCGGAGAGCAAGATGCAGCGCATCGTGAAGTGGTTGGAAGAAAAACAAGGCAACGAACTCTTTATCAGCGAGCTGTCGGAGATATGCTGGACGCTGAATCTGCGCGCCGACGACATACCGTACAACCCATTCCTCATCTCGTTCCTGCTGCTCCGCACCGACGGAAATCACGTGCTCTATACCCATCAGGAACAACTGGACAGCGAGGTGAGACGCCATCTCGAATCGCTACATATAAGCATCCGCCCCTATGACGAAGGGCTGCGCATCCAGCAGGAACGGCTGAAGGTGGAGACGGAGGAAAGCCCCGTGGCCGCCTTCCGCGCACGGAAGAACGATGCCGAGATTGCAGGGTTCAGAGAGGCGCACGTGAGAGACGGCGTGGCCATGGTACGCTTCATGAGGCGGCTGGAGGAGACGAGAAACGAAGAATGGACGGAGCTGAGGGTGGACAGAGAACTGACCGCACTGCGCGCCGAGCAACCCGGATTCCGTGGGTTGAGTTTCGAGACCATCGCTGCCAGCGGCCCACACGGAGCCATCGTACACTACGAGGCAACGGAAGAGACATCTGCCGTACTGGCCGACCACGGCTTCCTGCTGCTGGACAGCGGTGCCCACTACGACTGCGGAACCACCGACATCACGCGCACCATCGCCCTGGGCAGCCTCACCGACGAGGAACGGCACGTCTATACACTGGTGCTGCGCGGCCATCTGCAGTTGCAAAACATGCACTTTCCCGAAGGCACCACGGGCTTGCAACTGGACACGGCAGCACGTGCGTCAATGTGGCGCGAGGGCTACGACTTCGGCCATGGCACGGGACACGGCGTGGGGCATCGGCTTGGGGTGCACGAGGGACCGGTGCAGATACGCAAAAACGTGCGCGCATGTACATTATTAGATATACGCGCGCGACAGGTAATCACCGACGAGCCGGGAATCTACGTTGAAGGACGCTTCGGAGTGCGCATCGAAAACATGCTTCTGTGCCAGGAGGCCGGCGCAACCGAATTCGGCCGATTCCTGCGCTTCGAACCGCTGACACTGTGCCCCTACGACCTGCGGGCCATCGACCCAGAAATGCTCTCCGCTGAGGAGCGAGGCTGGCTAAACGAATATCACCGGCACGTACGCATCACGCTGGAGCCGCTGCTCGACGACCCCGCCGACCGCCGCTGGCTGCAAGAGGCTACCAGACCTCTGTGAGGCACGGACTCGGCATCATGTCCCCAACACACCGTTGAATGACGGATGTCGCACCACGGTGCGTTTTCCTTCTCATGCAGGGACAGCCAATAATCTTCAATCAAGAAAGCACAAAAAAGCGGCAGGGCAACACCCGGATGAGGGTTGCCCTGCCGCAAATTATCTCGCTACGGATAGTATCTTACCAGATATCCTCCGGCTTCTCAGGATTGTCGTACACTTCCTTCGGGCAGAATTCCATGTAGTCCATGTAGAACTCTTTCTTGTCGGAATCGAGCACCGACTTCATACGCATGTAGTATGTCTTGTCGGGATCCATGGTACCGCGCCACATGATACGGCGTATGTTCTCTCGGTTGTTGCTGTTCACACCGCGCTCGGTTGCGCCACGCTCGTACACCGAGTTGCAGCCCTTCATAACCATATTGTTGCGCAGACGGTGGTCGATTTCAGCATCGTAGTCGGGGTCGCCCGTGTCGTCCTCCCAACCAAATAGTTTCTGGTTCGTAGCATTCTGGAATCCGCGTGTCAGGTCGAGAGGAATACCGGCCACAGGAAGGTTGTTGAGGTCGGAACCGAAGTAAATCTGCTGCACACCGCGGTTGCCATTTGCCAGCACACAATAGCGGAACTCATAGGTTCCACGGCGCGGCACGGGCGGCAACTTGATGGTGATGTCAAAGTGACCCACAGCCTTCATCTCGTCGTGATAGAGGTTACACCAGTCATAGTTATATGCGTTGTAATAGACGAAATTGGTCTGTTCGCTTTGTGAGAAATTCTCGAAGTAGGGATAAATGGCATCGTTCGGGATATACACGAACTGATTGCGCTTATCGCTGGACCTCTTTTGGCGGATTTCATTTGTCATGGCCTCAGGCATACAGCTCATGCCATCGAAACGGATACGCTGCTTGGCCAGGTTGTCACGAGTGGCATCGTTATAGGAAAGCGGAGCATCAATCTCGTAAATGTTACAGTTGATCATGTCGCTCGTATTCGTATGTCCGCTGTTGGTGAGAATCTTGCAACCCACCTTGTCGTCGTCGCAGGCGATTTCCTGTCCATTGTCGCTACGTCCGTCGGCAATGATGGGGAAACGGTTGATGTAGATACCTTGGCTGGCCTTTGTCTCGATGAGTTTGAAGAGACGACGCTTGCCCATGGTGCTGTAATACTCACATACGGGAATCGTGTAGTTGTATGGGTTCGAACTGGAATAGCCAGTCTCATTGACGTGGAATACGAGACGGTCGGTCGCAATCTTCATGGGAAGAATGTGATACGTAATCCACTGATTGAGTATGTTATCCTCGCTCTCGTAGCTATCATCGCTCACGAAGACATCTTCGTCAGAATACTGATGGTTGGCGAGCACCCAACGCTTTATCTCCTCCAAAAGGTCTGGCCCCTTGGGGTCGATGCCCTGCGAAACCCAGAATTCATCAGGCTCCAGGAAGAGCGTGAAGCCATACTTGCGATGCTGCGGAGCATAGCCGGTCTCGTTCTCTGCAAAGCCCAGGGAATTCATGCCCGGAAGGTCGGGAATAAGGTTACGCTGGTAAAGGCTCTCATACACTTCGTCACGCACAACATTGAGCGTATCGAGCAGGCCACAAGCCTGAATCACACGAAATGCAGCCAAGAAACCGTCCTTCTGCTTGTCAAGTGATTCCTGAATAAAGGTAGCGGCTGTCACATCTTTCGGTGCGATAACCTTTCCAATCTGATGAATCACACCGTTCAGGCACAAGATGTCACGCTGTGTCAAGCTGATGGGATGGTCCTGATTGATATAGATACTGTCAGGGAAGTTAGGCACATAATGTACTGCCAGTTTGTGGTCGTTGAGGGTTGCAAGCGGGAACTCTGCCATGTCTATCTCGGGGAAGCGGCCAGACTCGTAGTAGGTCTCATCAGCACCGTCAATGATAGAGTTATACACTACCACCTTGCGGATAGAGTCGAGTTTCATGCTGTCGAGGAAAGCATCCCACGAAGCACCTGTCATCATTTCGTGCAGCGAATCCTCGGCTGCCAAATCTTCCAGATACTGCTGGATAGCCTCGTTGGTGGGCGCAAACACGGTATAGTGGCCGCGCGCGGTCATCAACTGTCCCACTGTGCTTTCGCTAATCTCAGAGACGGGAACCAGTTTAAGCAGATTCACATAGGTCGAATAGGCATCATGTCTCTCCAGATACGACATGACGGTGTCGTACTTGAACACGTATCGTGCCGAAGTATCGACATCTTCCTTACACCCCACTACGACTATAGCAAGGAGCATCAGGAATAGCTTCTGAATTGTTCTTTTTTTCATTCTATTTTAGTCTTTAGTTTAGTTTCGTAGCCACAAATATAGGAACTTTTTATAAAAAAAGCGCATCAACTATTGAAAAAATGTTCAAAAGTGTAAAATAAAAGACATTTATTAACATTTTTTACACATCAGGGTGAGGTATGACTGCGTTTAATCTTTCTGAGACCTTATAGAATTTCCCGCAAAATGATGATGGAGTATATTGCATTTTCAGCAACACGACCGCACGAAATGCATTTTTTTCGTTCTTTTCTTCCGAGGTTCCGAATATATATGTACTTTTGCATGAGAATTCACCGTTTGAAAAACATCAAATAACTGAATCATAACCCTAAAACAAAAAACATGAAGAAAATGATTTTTGCCAGCCTCGCCCTTTTGGCAGGCCTTGGCCTGACCTCCTGTGGTGGTCAGAAGAATGCTACGGAAGAGGCTCCCGAGTTGACTCTTTCCGGTCTGAATCCCACTGATTTCCAGACAGACAGCACAGCGCTTTTCGTACTGAAGAACAATGCCGGCATGGAGGTCTGCCTCACCAATTTCGGCGGTCGCATCGTCAGCATCGTAGTGCCTGACAAGGACGGCAACCCCACCGACGTATGTCTGGGCCACGACAACATTGACGACTACGTGAAGTATGGTGCACAGGGATGCAACTTCGGTGCGCTCATCGGACGCTATGGCAACCGCATCGGAGACAGCAAGTTCACACTCGACGGCGAGGAGTATCAGCTCATTCCCAACAACAATGGCAACAGCCTGCATGGCGGTGGCCCGATTGCTTTCCACAACCGCATTTGGGACTACAATCAGGTTTCAGACACACAGATTGACTTCACCACCTTCAGCCCCGACGGTGAGGACGGATACCCCGGCAACCTGAATGTGAAGGTGACTTATTCGCTCACGGAGGATAACACACTGACTATCGCTTATGAGGCCACGACCGACAAGGCTACGATTCTGAACCTGACCAACCACTGCTACTTCAACCTCAGCGGCGACGGTTCCAAGGACTGCCTCGACGAGATTCTGCAGCTCGATGCCAACGAGATTACGGCCATCAACAGCGCAGTATTGCCCACTGGCGAGATTCTTTCGGTCGAGGGCACTCCCTTCGACTTCCGCACCCCCGCAGTGGTGGGTGACGGCATCAACCAAACCGACAATGAGCAGATTGTAAACGGCAGTGGATTCGATCACAACTGGATTCTGAATCCCGAACGCGACCTGACCGCCGCCTTCGGAAGCATCTACGACCCCAACAGCGGCATCGTGATGGAGATGTTCACCGACCAGCCCGCCGTACAGTTTTATGCCGGCAACTTCCTCAACGGAGGCTTCGTAGGAAAGAAGGGTGTCAAGAATCCTAAACGTAGTGCTTTCTGTTTCGAGACCCAGCACTATCCCGACAGTCCCAACCACCCGTCGTTCCCCTCGACTGTGCTGCGTCCGGGCGAGGTTTATTCCACCTGCACTGCCTATAAGTTCAGTGTGAAATAACAGACTGACGAAATACGCACCACGCTTTTCCGCACGACGCACCGTGCTGCGAAAGGCAACGCACCGTGCTGCGACGACCATCGCACCACGGTGCGTTTTTTAACCTGAATCGGTCGCTCGGATTTAACTTTTCAAGGAAACTGTTTTCTGCTACTGCCCCACTTCGCGGATAGCAATGCGGTCCACGTCGGGAGCCCATCCGTCGGAGGGAGCACGCAGTGTGATGGTGTTGTCGCCCTTCCGCAGGTGCAGTTTCATCTTATACCAACCCAATCCCTGGGGACCATACGTATTGTACGACGAGGCATTTCCGCGCATCGTTATCGTTCCTGCCGACGTTCCGTTCAGCAGAATTTCGGTGCTGCGGTCCTCCTCCGTCGAATAATAAATGGTCACGACATACTCGCCCTCGCGCTTGGCCTTCACACGTCTGAACGAGAGCGAGCGTCCCAGCCCGATATCGCCCACCATGGCACCGGCCGAGGCATAGAGCGCCTCGGCCTTTTTTATGGTCAGGCCCTCGGAGAGCAGGTTGGCCTTTGCCTCGGCTTCGTAGATTATTTCGCGTCGAGGTGTGGGCAACGTGGCGTCTTCGGAGATTTGCACGAGGAAACCACCGCCGTCCATCTCGGGGATGCGGAGGATGGTTGAGCGCGAGACGGTGCGACGTTCAAACACCATGTCGGTGCGGCACGTACCATCGCGATAGATGTATGCCGTGTAGGTCTTTCCCTTGGGCAGGAACGTGAGGGGCAGACGTGCCGTGCGCTCCCCGACCGTAGCACCTGAGAGCCACCAGTCGGTGCCGTTGCGGCGCGCTATGGTCGTGTATTGTTGCACCTCGGCTTCCAGCAATCGGCTCTCGTCCCATGTCGCAGGGATGCGCCTCATCACGTCAAGTCCCAGGAAATACCGCAGGTTCTCTGGACTTTCGCATACGTGCAAAAGACCGTTTTCGAAACCCACGAGCAAGCCCATGCGCTGTGCCTGAGAGACGTTGGAAAGCAGTGTTCCCATGCGCAGGGCGAAGTCGCCGGGAGTGAAATCGGCCTGACCGATGACATTGCGTGTCAGGAACAGGTTCACGTGGTGCTCGGCATTCATGGCTGCCTCACGCTGTCGGTTCCAAAAATTCTGTTCGCCGCCCAGCACCGCCTCGTACGAAAGCAGGTGGGGATAGGTGCGGCGCAAGCCCGATGGACGTGTGCATCCATGGAAGTTCACCAGCATGTGATGACGTGCGGCACAGCGCAGCAGGTTCTCCATGCGCTGCATCGTTTCGTGCGAATCGTCCTCCCAGAAGTCAACCTTGATGCCGGCAATTCCCCACTTCTCCCATTCGGAAAGGGTGGCGTCCATCTGTTCGTTCGAGAAAGCCTTGTTGTATTCCAGCACGGCCGTTTCCCACAGCAGCACCTTCACGCCCTTTTGCCGGGCATAGTCCACGGTCTGGCGTATGGTGGCTGCGTTCCATCCGGCATCCACCAGAATGTACTCCCAACCCATATCCGCAGCCAGATCGACGTAGAGACTATCGGCTCCCTCACGTGTATAAGGCTCATATCCGCAGCCGTCGGTGCCGCCCCAGTCCCACGAGGCGCGCCCCGGCCGAATCCAATCGGTATCGGTCATCTGCGTGGGTGGGTTCAGACTTTCCGTCATTACCGACTCGAAGATGGTGGACAGCGAGCCTGTGATGGCCATGCGCCAGGGTGTGTGGAGTGGCAGGGAGAGTCTGAGACGCTGCGGTTTGTCCTCGGCAAAGTCCTTCGTATTTCCGGCATAGCTGAACGAGAATTCGCCCTCGCGGTCTTCGGCTCGCAGGAGCGACGACGAGTATCTGCCGTCGTTGGCTGCCTCGCTCAGCAGCAGATAGTCCGTGGCGTTGCTCACCAATGCAGGTGCATTCAGGCGGCGGTCACCTTGTTCGGTGAGCATCTGCTGCCAGTCGTAACGTCGGTAGTACGATTCGTAGGGATAGTTTGGTGAGTTGATGCCTCCGATGAATTTCGAGCCCAGACAGTAGTCGAAGTCGGCAACGCGCAGGCGGCTGCAGTCGTCGGTGATGGTGAGCGAGGCGATTTCCTCCGAGCTGCCCACCGTGTAGCGAAACGCGAAGCCATCGTCGTAGATGCGGAAGAACACCCCCAGCGAAAGGTTCCGTTCGCCGCGCAGGGAGAGTGACAGTTGGCGGCAATGGTTCCGGCAGAGGCGGTGTTTTCCGGAAAAGAGCGTATATTCCTCGTTTACCTCGTCCGTGCTTTTCGAGACAAAGGTGAGCGCGCGACTCAGGTCGGCCTCCTCCGTAACCAGGCCCAGGGGCGAAAGTTCCACCAGACGACGACCGTCGCGAAGCACTTCGTACGACAGGCGACCATCATCCAGATGCGCCACCAACTGCAAGTGGCCGTCGGGCGAAGACACCGGATATTCATCGGCACGCAGGGGCAGGACAGCCACAAAGACAAGGAGCCCTGCCAGAAATTTTTCTCGGGCTTTCATCGGCAAGAGGTTTTATTGGAGCAGGTAGAACGCCGAGGTGGTGTAGAAATTGCGCACGTATGTCAAGTCTGCGAAGAAAGGCCACAGACGGCGCGGCTGCAGGTGGAACTTCTGTTTGTAATGGGGATTGATGAGCCACAGCGTGCGGTCCTTGATGCTAAAGCCGGCACCGACCGCCAGTTCTTCGAAACTCTCGATGGGCACACGGGCGCGGCGGATGCTCAACAGCTCGTTGATGTCCTTTTCCGAAGCGCCGCTCCATTCGAGCAGCGTCGTATACATCGAGAGGGGCAGCAGGTGGATGTATGGCAGTTTGGAAGCGAAGCCGGCGCATATCTGCTGGTGGCCGCCGAAGGGATTCTGCCAGGCGGGGAAGCCAAAGAAGACGATGCCGCCACGCCGCAGGAAAGGCCGTATGTGTGCAAGGAAATCCTGCTTGTAGGGCGGTTCTATGTGCTCTATCACGTCGTGGACGAGCACCAGGTCGTAGCGAGCATCCTCGTCGGTCGGCGGTTCGGACTGGATGAAGTTCTGGCAAAGGAAGGTGCCCTCGTAGCCACTTTCGGCGAAGAACCGCTGGGCATCGGCTATGCGTCCGCTGCTCAGGTCTACGCCCGTCACGCTGCAACCGGCCTCGGCAAACGGCAAGAGGTTGCCGCCGTCGCCACAACCTATCTCAAGCACCCGCGTGAAGGGCGTCAGCGGAAGGTAGGGGCGGAGGTAGTCCAGATAATACTCACGCGCGGTATTCGCCAGCTCGTTGAAATACTGTTTCCTATTGTGGTGTCTCTCTTGCATGGTCTGTTCCCGATTGAGATATTATATAAATAAGGTACGTAGCGAATTTTGCTGCCGCGCACCACGCAGAAGCGCTCTGCAAAGTTACGACGAAGCGAGCGAAAAGCCAAATTTATTTGACCCGAATCGGTCATTCACTCACATCAGCGTGAAAATTGTTTCGAGTCGATTGCCGATGGTGTCCTTGAAACAGCGTCCGGAAACGCACCACGCTGCGACGCGCAACGCACCACGGTGCGACAGCCGACGCAGCACGGTGCGACAGCCGTCGCACCGTGCTGCGTTTTTTTCACTCCGAAGGACAAATGCTGCGAGACGTTACCATCAGCACGATGCGGCGAGCAATATCAATAGGGCACAAAAAAAGCCTCACCTACAAGAGGCAAGGCTATTTTGTCGGTACGAAGACCGATTCGATTCCCGTATTTTCGGAGAACGGTCTTTGTCAACCTATGTTCCCGACACTTATCAGATATTCGGCAATCTGCACCGCGTTGAGGGCTGCACCCTTCTTGATCTGGTCTCCCACGAGCCAGAAGGTGATGCCGTTGGGGTTGGCAAGGTCGCGGCGGATGCGTCCCACATATACATCGTCTGTGCCAGCCAGGAAGAGGGGCATGGGATAGACCTTATTTGCAGGATCGTCCATGAGCTTGACGCCCTGCCCCTGACGGATGGCCTCGGCAAAGTCGCCCGGGGAAACAGGTTCTTCGGTCTCGGCCCACACGGCTTCGCTATGGCTGCGCAGACTGGGCACTCTCACACACATGGCCGAGCAGGCGGCATCGGTGTGCATAATCTTGCGCGTCTCGTTGAACATCTTCATCTCCTCCTTGGTATATCCGTTGTCGGTGAAGACGTCAATCTGAGGTATCACGTTGTATGCCAGCTGATAAGCGAATTTCTGCACGGTGGCGGGACGTCCGTCGAGCACCTCGCGATACTGCTGCTCCAGTTCGGCCATGGCTGCTGCTCCGGCTCCGCTGGCAGCCTGATACGAGGCTACATGGATGCGGCGTATGTGGCTCAGGCGCTCGAGGCACTGCAGAACCACTACCATCATGATAGTGGTGCAGTTGGGGTTGGCAATGATGCCGCGAGGGCGTACCAGGGCATCCTCGGCATTGCACTCGGGCACCACGAGGGGCACCTCGTCGTCCATACGGAAAGCACTGGAGTTATCAATCATCACAGCACCATACTTGGTGATGGTTTCGGCATATTCCTTACTCGTGCTGGCACCGGCGCTGGCGAAAGCGATGTCCACACCACGGAAATCGTCGTTATGCTGGAGGAGCTTCACCTCTATTTCCTTGCCACGGAACGTGTATTTAGTTCCGGCACTGCGCTGACTTCCAAAGAGAAGCAGTTCGTCGATGGGAAAGTTTCTCTCGTCCAAGACACGCAGGAATTCCTGCCCTACGGCGCCGCTGGCACCTACTATTGCTACTTTCATATTTTCTCTTTTATTATCCTTTACCTTAAAAACTTTGTCCAAAATTCGCTGCAAAGGTACGGCTTTTTCCTGAAATAGACGGGCTACGGCCGCGATTTCTTGATATTTTTGCCGAGCAAGCGCAAATAAATATGGCTTTTCGCGCGCATAATCGTACCTTTGAGCATACGCTCGAAAGTATTTCCGCTCGAACGTGCACAACCGAAAAAATGTTTTTCGTTATGCACTTTGCTCGCTTATTCGTACCTTTGAGATAAGACTCGAAAGTACTTCCGCTCGAACGTGCAAACTCGAAAAAATGTTTTTCGTTTTGCACTTTGCTCGCTTATTCGTACCTTTGCACGAAATTAGGTGGATAACAGATGACAATAGCGACAGTCATAGCAAATATGAGCGGTGCACTGATAACCGACCCCACGTGGATTTTCTTCCTCGTGCTGGTCATCATTCTGTTTGCACCCCTGCTGTTTCGCCGCATCCACATTCCGCACATCATCGGACTCATTATGGCCGGCATCGTGGTGGGACCGTACGGTTTCAACATCCTGGCCCGCGACAGTTCGTTCGAACTCTTCGGAAAAGTAGGCATCTACTACATCATGTTCCTGGCCGGACTGGAACTGAACATGGGCAGCGTGCAACGCCATGGGCGACAGGGACTGCTCTACGGCGTGCTCACCTTCTGCATTCCTTTTGCAGCTGGTCTGTTGGTGGGAAAATACGTGCTACACTACAACCTGCCCACCAGCATATTACTCAGCTGCATACTCGCTTCGCATACGCTGGTGAGCTACCCCATCGTAAGTCGATACGGACTGGGGAGACACCGCGTGGTGGTGGTCAGTGTCGTTGCCACCGCATTCGCCATCTTTGCGGCACTGCTTACGCTGGCCCTCACGGTGGGCAGTTTGAATCCCAATACAACAAGCCTGACATGGCTTATTTTCGCAGTCAAATGTATCGCCTATGGCGTGGTGGTCGTATTTGCTTTCCCACGTGTGGGACGATGGTTCCTGCGCCGCTACGACGATGCCGTCATCCAGTACATCTTCATTCTTGCGATGGTGTTTCTGAGTGCCGCACTGGCAGAACTCGCGGGACTTGAGGGCCTGCTGGGAGCCTTCCTGGCTGGTCTGACGCTGAATCGACTGATTCCTTACACAAGTCCGCTGATGAATCACGTGGAATTTGTGGGCAACGCACTCTTCATCCCCTACTTCCTCATCGGTGTGGGTATGATTATCGACGTGAGTGTGATGTTGCACACACACGATGCCATGTGCATGATTGCCATCGTGGTGACAGGCACACTCACAAAATGGTTGGCAGCCGGAATGATGTCGCAAGTGATGAACTCCGGTAACGGGAGCACGTGGCTGATGTTCGGACTGACAAACGCTCACGCGGCAGGTGCACTGGCCATCGTGATGGTAGGCAGCGACCCCAAGGTGGGACTCATCGACTCATCGATGCTCAACGGGATTGTGATGCTCATCCTCTTCTCGTGCATCATCAGTTCGCTGGCCACAGGACGAGGTGCCAAGCAGCTGGCGTTGAGTGACACGACGCTGGAGGAAAACCGAGGTTCGTATCACGGAAAATGTCTCGTCACCTATTCGCAAGAGGAAAGTGTGGATGTGATGACGCAACTGGCCATCCTCATTCGCAACCCCTACATCGCCGACAGCCTGATGGGCCTCTCGGTGGCATACGACAACGAAGGTAGCGAAGAGATGCACCGCCACGGCAAGGAACTGCTGCGGAAAGCCAAGCTGGTGGCTGCGGCGGCCAACGTGCAGATGGCAACGCTGAATCGCATGAGCACCAACATAGCACGCGGCATATTGCACACACTGAAGGAATATGACGTGGGCGAAGTCATCGTATGTCTGACCGACCGCGAGACGGGAATGCCAAAGGCCTCGCTGGGTAATATCATCGACAACGTACTGAGCGGTTCACACCGCGAACTGATGGCCATCCGTGCCATCGTACCGCCGGGAACTTTGCGGCAAGTAGTGGTGGTGGTGCCCGAGAAGGCCGAATACGAAGTGGGCTTCTACAAATGGCTGGAGCACCTGTGCCGCATTGGCGAACAGACCGATTGCCGCGTGGAATTCCGTGCACACCCTGCCACGATGTGGTACATACAGGGCTACATGGGGCAGAAACACCCGCATGTGAGGGCCTCTTATGTGCCGATGCCCAAGTGGAGCGGACTGCAAGAACTTTACGGAAAACTGGGTCAAGACCAGATGTTGGTCGTGGTAACAGCACGTCCGGGATTCATCAGCTACACCGATGCCATGGGCATGCTACCCCAGCAACTGAACGAACATTTCAGCGACACAAGCATCATGTTGCTATATCCCGACCAGTGGGGCGACCCGATGGAGACTGTTTCGGTGTTCTCACCAAACGGCACTGCTGTCACCCGTCAACCGCAAGACCTGGGCAGTTGGCTGCGGCGACATCTATTCCGCAGCATGAGCCTGATGGCGTTGCTTTTCTTTTCATTGACAGTTCAGGCACAGCAACCGGCACTGTACAAAATGTCATCCTTTGTCCGCCAAGCCGCACTTCGACATGCAACCACCGCCTCCGAACAGCATCGGGCAAAGCAACGAGACGTGTCGCACCTCTGCGCACTGGTACGCACTTCCGATGTGTCGGCACTGAAGGAAGAGGGTTGTCAGACGCTTGCACAATGGGGCGACATCTACATCACCGACATTCCCATGAACCGACTTGCCATGCTTTCGCTGCGTCCCGAAGTGAAGCGAATCGAGGCAGGCAAACGATGTGACGCCACGTTGGATACGTCGCTTGTGGTGACGAAAGTCAATCTTCTGCATCAGCCTGTTGAGACCTCTGCCATGCCCTACACAGGCAAAGGCGTGGTGATGGGCGTCATGGACATCGGATTCGACCTGACACACCCCACGTTCCGCACACGAGATCTCAGTTCGAGCCGCATTCGTGCCTTTTGGGACCAACTGGACTTCGAGGGTGACAGTACGATGTACGTCGGGCACGAATACACCGACGAGGAGAGCATCATGGCCAAAGCACATGCTTCCGACGGGTTGAAGCAATACCACGGCACGCTTACGACCGCCATCGCGGCGGGCTGCGGATACGAGAACCGCTATGTGGGTGTGGCGCCCGATGCCGACATCTGCCTGGTGGCCAATCTCGTGAACAGCGACCTGAAAATGGTTCCCGAGGAGCAGCTATACAAGTTCACCTCGGCCACCGATCTGCTGGGCTTCAAATACATCTACGACTATGCCGAGGCACAGGGTAAGCCCTGCGTGATTTCGTTCAGCGAGGGTTCCCATCAGGACCTCTCTGGCGACGACGTGCTGATGAACGAAGTGCTCGACTCGCTCACAGGTCCGGGGCGCATCTTCTGCGCATCGGCAGGCAACCAGGGCCTCTACCTCAACTACCTGCGAAAGCCTGCGGAGGCGGAAGAGACCGCCAGCCTACTTCACTTCGAGAGCGAGGTAGCATACTACACCCTGCGTTCGGACGATATGATGACCGTGCGTCTGACATTCTACAACACACCGCAAAACATCCTTGACACTCGCGAAATATCGACACAGGAAATCATCGAGTGTCCAGACAGCCTTCTCACGGACACGATACGTTTCGACGAGAAGGCATACGTGCTGTCCATGGCTGCATACCCCTCGTGCTACAACGAGAGCGAATGGGCCACGGAACTCTATCTGAAGAGTCTCGACGGGAAAGAGAACGCCGACTATCGCATCAAGCTCACACTGATGGGGCAAGGTACCGAAATCGAGGCGTTCGGCTCGGGCGGAGACTACACGAACTCAGACTTATACCCCGATTGCTGGAACGCGCAGACGATGCACGACATCCTCTCGCCGGGGGCGCTGTCGAGTGCCATCTGCGTTGGAGCCACATCCTATCGCACGTTCACCGTCAACTACGAGGGCGAAGTGAACTACACCGACTTCGGAAGTGGCGGAGATCGTAGCACATACAGCGGCACCGGACCCACACTGGCCGGACTGACGAAACCCGACGTGTTGGCACCGGGCTCGAACGTTATCTCGGCCATGAGCAGCTACTATCTGGAGACACAGAAAGAGAACGATCGCACGAAACACACTGTGGAGCGATTCGAGTACGATGGGCGCGAATATGCTTGGAGCGCCGACTCCGGCACCTCGTTGTCGTGCCCGATGGTGGGCGGCATCGTTGCGCTGTGGCTGCAGGCCTGCCCCACGCTCAGCCGCGAAGACGTCATGGAGGTCATTGCCGCCACCAGCACGCACTACGACAAGACGCTCGACTATCCCAACAACTACTACGGATACGGCGAAATCGATGCCGAAGCTGGACTGCGCTACATCCTCGACCGATACTGCGGAGTGAGTGCTCCGGACGACGGACGGGGCACGACGGTGGAGGCCATCTACGACCTCAGCGGCCGTCGGGTGGAGCCATCGACCATCACGCACGGCATCTACATCGAGACCTTGCGAAACGGGAAGACCCGCAAGATAAGATACTGAGCAGCCTATGACCAGAAAAACGTTTCCATCCGGTTGCTTCCTCCTGCAGCCCTGCCGTCCGTGCGAGAGCCGTCCCGAGTGCGCGGTTTTACGCAACGTGGTGCGACGGCCAACGCAACGTGGTGCGACAGCCAACGCAGCGTGGTGCGACAGCCTGCGCAGCGTGGTGCGTTTTTCAGACCATCTGACACCAGCCCCGGCAGTGTGCCCGGACCGCGGCGCGATGCAGGCCCCACAGCCATCGTCAACTTGCGAGCATTTCGCCTCGCGTCATCTATTTCCTCTGACATAAACCACGACTGAATACGATATGATTCAACTGAGAAATATAACAAAGAGCTTCGGAGCGCTCCAGGTGCTCAAAGGCATCGACCTCGACATTGAGCAAGGTGAGGTGGTTTCCATCGTCGGACCGAGCGGCGCCGGCAAGACCACCCTGCTTCAGATTATGGGAACGCTCGACAAGCCCGACACGGGAGAGGTGAACATCGCCGGCACCAACGTGCTGACACTCTCGCAGAAGAAGCTGGCACAATTCCGCAACCGGCACATCGGTTTCGTCTTCCAGTTCCACCAACTCCTGCCGGAGTTCACGGCACTTGAAAATATCATGATTCCTGCCTTCATCGGGGGTGTGGGACGACGCGAGGCACGTGAACGCGCCACGGAATTGCTCTCGTTCATGGGACTCGAGGAGCGTGCCGACCATAAGCCCAACGAGCTCTCGGGCGGCGAGAAACAACGTGTGGCTGTGGCGAGGGCACTGATGAACAAACCGGACGTGGTGATGGCCGACGAACCCAGCGGAAGCCTCGACAGTCAGAACAAAGAGGGGCTGCACAAGCTTTTCTTCGACCTGCGCGACCGATACGGGCAGACATTCGTCATCGTCACGCACGACGAGGCGTTGGCCGCCATGACAGACCGCACCATACACATGATTGACGGGCGGCTGACCGACAACATATAAACGACAGACGCATGCAAGAACTGGAATTAGGACGCATAAACGACCACTTGAAGGTGGTAAGAAAAGTTGACTTCGGGTACTATCTGGAGGGAAGCATTCGCGGAGAGCGCACAGAGTTTCTTCTTCCGAACAACGAAGTCGACGAAAGCCTGCAGCGTCCCTTGGCCGAGGGCGAGGAGCTTTCGGCTTTTCTTTATCTCGACCAGGAGGAGCGACTCATCGCCACGATGCGGAAACCGCTGGCACAGGTGGACGAGTTTGCCTACCTCGAGGTGGCATGGGTGAACAACTTCGGCGCGTTTCTCCACTGGGGACCGCAGAAAGACCTCTTCGTACCTTTCCGCGAACAGAAGATGAAGATGCAGAAGGGCCAGAGCTACATCGTGCATCTTCACATCGACCCGGCCAGCTATCGCATCATGGCGAGTGCCAAGGTCGAGCATTACATAGACACGTCGATGCCGCCCTATGCCGAGGGCGACGAGGTGGACATACTGGTGTGGCAGAAAAGTGACCTCGGACTGAAAGCCATCGTGGACAATCGATTCGGCGGACTTCTCTACGACAAGCAGGTGTTCCGCCAGCTGCACACGGGCGACCGACTGAAAGCCTACGTCACAAAAGTGCGTCCCGACGGCAAGATCGACCTCTCGCTGCAGCGGTGGGGACAAGCAGCGGTGGAGGATTTCAGCGACATCCTGCTGCGTCATCTGCAGGAACACAGCAGCCACCTTGCGCTGGGCGACAAGAGCCCGGCCGAGGAAATATACGACACTTTCGGCGTCAGCAAGAAAGTCTTCAAGAAGGCCGTGGGCGACCTCTACAAGCGTCGCCTCATAGAGATCACCGACAACGGCATCACACTTATAGGCGATTAGTAAATAAAGATTACAATACACATCTACGACTATGAAGAATGACCAGACACTCCGACCGAGACGAATGCTGAACGGCATCGTCCTCGCGTGCTTCCTCGCCCTCGCTACAGGTGTGGGCCGGGCACAGGTACACAACATCCACCAGCTGCCGGCATTAGGCTGCGAGTTGGAAGACTCCGCACTGATGAAGAAGGTGCAGAAGAAATGTAGGTTCAGCAAGAACCGCGGCAAGTCGATTGCGGTATTCGGCGGCAGCCTCTCTGTGAACAAGGAGAGTCAGGCGGCCAAACTCATGTGGCGACAATATCTCAACATGCACGTCACCGACTACGGCCAGGGCGGCTTCGGTTTCTCCAGCCTCCAGGGTTCCGTGCAGAATCAGGTGAACCGCGCCAAAAAGCACGACATATACATCCTGTGGGCAAGCACCAACGACTACACCAACAACCGCGAGCCCGGCACGCCGCAGGACTATACGGAAGCCGACGGATTCGACCAGAGCAAGCTCGTCACACAGTGCGGCGGCATGAACTATTGCATCAAGAAACTGCGCGAACTGAACCCCAAGGCCACCATCTACGTCTTCGGCGCGCTACCCTTCTGGCAGAACCCGGGAGGATACGATCCTGCCAGCACCGAGACGAACAAGACGGGGCACAACTTTGCATACTACATCGACCTACAACGCCAGGTGGCCGAGGCGCAGGGACTGAAGTTTTTCGACCAGTTCAACCTACCCGTAATCACACCCGAGAGCAAGGACCGATACTACCTCTCGGACAAACTCCACATGAACTACAACGGCTATGCCAACGTGGGGCTTTACCAGCTCTACTTCCTGGCCACCGAGAAGATGCTCGTCGAGTAGCCGTAAATAACTGGATACCAACTCCTCGCCTCGTTGTATAAAAGACGGGATGCAGAGGGGCTGAAAACGCACCGTGGTGCGACAGCTTGCGCAGCGTGGTGCGTAGGGCTTCGCAGCATGGTGCGTTTTGTGTCGCAGCGTGGAGCGTCATGCAGGGGACGATGACGGCTTCTCTTTATAAAGATGTATATAAGGGCAAAATCCCACCTCGGGAGTTCCTCCTATCACGTTTAGGGAAAATCCTATTGCGGTTTAGGGTTTTCTGTATGGCAGGCGTCTCGGAAGTGCCTACCTTTGCAATGTCAAAAGGACACAAAACCGAGTAATAACCCATAAAAAACCTACAACTATGACACGCAAGAATACTTTCGCAGCAGTGATGATAGCCATGATGATGGCAAGTGTGAACACCTTCGCTCAGCCTCGTGCTCCGCGTCAGGCTCCCCGCGCAGCTCAGCGCGAGATGATGGTGGGACGCCACGGCGACATGCGCATGACTGCCCCGCGGACAACCCACGCAGTGGCACGCCCCGTGCATCAGCCAATGGCACGTCCCGTACACCAGGCACCCATGCACCGTCTCGACCGCCACGGCTATCTGCCCGGATGGCACGGACATGTGCGCTACCTCGACGGACGCTGGGGCTACTATCGCGACAGCCGCTGGTACTGGTACGACACCTATTTCGCACCCGACTACTACTACGCTCATCCCGTAGCAGTCTTCCATCCCCACTTCTATGGTCACGACGTGGCTGCAGCCGTGGGAGGAGTAGCAGCAGGAATCGCAGTGGGAGCACTCATCAACGCACTGGTGCGCTGAGAACAGGAACAGGATAACCCCTTAGGTTGAATTGTTTTTCATTGAGTTTTTCACTTCTCCCTTCTGCCCCGTGTGGCAGATGGGAGATTTTTGCGCCTAAGACATAAAAAAACAACATAAAAAGAAGCAACACGCTGCAAAGGATGTCGCACCACGCTGCGAAGGACGTCGCACCACAGTGCGCAGGCTGTCGCACCACAGTGCGTTTCCGCACGCTCACAACACTCCGAGAATCAACAATATAAAAGCACCGCAAGATTATCCTGCATTAAAAACCTCCAAAAAATGTTTCAAAAGGTTAACAAATAATTGCCCGAAAAATTTTGCCTAAATAAAATAAAGTAGTATTTTTGCATCGCAGAGTCCCCTCTGTAACGAGATATATGACACGAACAAGATATATAACATGTCTATTTGCCCTCCTCGCCTGCCACATGGTGGTTTTGGCACAGGGAGGTGAATCCGATACCAAACTTTCAGGAACGCCCATCGGTTCGACCTATAGCTATAACAACAATTCGGGAAGTCCTTCGACCACTGTAAACACATGCGCCAACGCTTTCGACGGAGACGCCGCAACATACTTTGCAGCGTGGGAATCGAATCTGGGCTGGGCTGGACTCGACCTGGGAACAAAGCACGTCATCACACGCATCGGCTTCATGCCCCGCGCAACAAGCAGCGGTCCGCGCTATATGCAACTCGGCATCTTCGAGGGCGCCAACCGCGCAGATTTCATGGACGCAGTGCCCCTCTACCTCATCAGTGAAGTGCCCGAGGCAAACACCATAACGTACTGTGACGTAAATGTTTCGCGTGGATTCCGCTACGTGCGCTACATAGGCCCCACCTCAACACGTAGTGTCGTAGCCGAACTCGAATTCTACGGACACGAGGGAGAAGGCGACGACAGCAAGTTCTACCAGATCACCAACATTCCGACGCTCAGCGTACATGTGCAGAACAATGTCGTACCCGAAGTGCGTGGAGAAGACCACGAGGCACAGTCGCAGCTCATCTTTGATGACGGAACGATGATTCAGGACTATCCAATCCTCTTCCGAGTGCGCGGAAACTTCTCGTCCACACACCCCAACAAGGCCTTCCGCATGAAGTACAACGATGGCAAGAGCCACCATGTGATGAACGGCGGAAGAAACGAATCGCCTGCCAAGTGCAAGAAGTGGGTGCTCATCAACAGCTATCGCGACAAGACCCTCATGCGCAACCCCGTAGCATGGGCCATGTCACGCCGCACGGAAATGCAGTGGACGCCATGGAGCCAGGTTGTTGACCTCGTCATCAACGGCACCTATTGGGGCACCTATACCCTGGCAGACGCTGTCAGCGTAGATCCACAACGCATCAACATCACCGAGATGTACGAGGACGACCTCGACGACGAGGCCATCACCGGAGGCTATTACGTGGAAGTTGACAACAATGCTGGTCGCGAGCCCTACCACTTCAGCTCATCGCACGGAAACCCCATCACCGTACACGACCCCGACGAAGACGTCATACAGTCTGCGCAGTTCAATTACATCAAGAACACGTGGAATGATATGGAGGCCAAAGTCTATGCCTCCAACTACACCGACCCGGAGGATGGCATGCGCTCGGTGCTCGACATGGAGACTTTCCTCCGTCACTTCCTCACAAGCGAGTTCAACGGCAACACCGACATGCTCTGCCAAGTTTTCTTCTATAAAGAGCGCGGCGACGACCACTTCTATGTTGGTCCCGTATGGGATGCCGACCTCGCCCTCGAAAACGACCAGAACACCTATCCGGCCAACCAGCGCATGGACTGGACCTACAAGGTACGTTGCACCGGCAACTGGACGGACTTTGTCAGACGTGTCCTCTCCGACCCCGCCGCCTTTGCACAACTGCAGGCCATGTGGGCAAAACTGCGCATGAAAGGCAACTTTGACCCGAGCGATGTGGCTGCAGACGTTGACTCCATACGCGAGGAGATTCGTGCATCTGCCAACCTCAACTTCATCCGTTGGCCATACCTGAACCAGCGACTGGACCTCAATCCGCGCGTGGAAGGAACATGGGACGGAGAGGTGGACCGCGTCAAGAACTTCGTCCATGACCGCGTTGCATGGATGGACGAAATGCTGTCCTATGGCACCGTACCTCAGGAGAACGGAGTCTATCAAATTGCATCGGCACTCGAGCTGTCCAACTTCAGCCGTATCATCAACAAGAATGGTCCGAAGAATGCCGACGCCGTACTCCTGTCAGACATTGACATGAGCGAATTCAACAACGAGTTCGAGCCTATCGGCACTGCACTGAAGCCCTATCAGGGAATCTTCGAAGGAGGAAGCCACAAGATAAGCAACCTGCATGTCGGTAACGAGAAGGCACAATACGTAGGACTCTTCGGAGCACTCGCCGGTGGCACACAGGTGAAGAACCTCACCATCGACTCGACATGCTCCTTCACCGGCTCGCATTATATCGGCGGTCTGACAGGACGTGCCCAGCGAGGCGACGTGGATATCCGCAACTGCGGCAACGAAGCCGACGTGACCGCATCGGGACAGCGCGTGGGAGCCATCGTGGGTGGTGCATATAACGCAAACGTAACCATCACCAACTGCTACAACACAGGAAACGTCAGCGGACGCGAGAACGTGGCGGCATTCGTGGGATGGGCTTCGGGCGACGTGAGCGTGACCAACAGCTACAACGCAGGTGAAGTGACCGGTGCAACAGAAGGACTGGAGTTCACCTCGGGCACCAACGTCAACCTGACACAAGTCTACGACCTGCGCTACCACACACAGGCAAGCCCCATCACCGAGGAGCAGATTACCTCAGGTCAGCTGTGCTATCAACTCGACGCACAGGCCGGAGTGGTGACGTGGTATCAGAACCTGGACAACGGAGACACACCCGACACACACCCGATTCTGATAGATTCGCATGGCTCGGTATTCTGGGACAACGGAATATACACCAACACCAACCCCGACGGATATAACTACAGATACTACAAGCTGGATATCTCGGCAATCAGGGGCGACAACTTCCTCCAGTTCGCGGAGTTTGACCTGCTCGACCGTAAGGCGAACGACTACAGCGAGATGACCATCTATGCCGGCACCAAAAGCAGCGTTACACACGAAGACTGGCCCAACGCAGCCGACAACAACACCGGCACCAAGTACTGCTCCCAGTTCAATGGACGCGCATACTTCCTCTTCGACGCGAAGTCCGAGATAGAGATTGCAGGCTATCGCATCTACACTGCCAACGACACGCAGAGCATCCCCAACCGCAACCCGGTGAGCTGGAAACTCTATGGTACGAACACCTATACGACCAACCCGGACTCCAGCGTATGGGAACTGATTGACGAGCGCAAGAACGACAACACACTCGGCGCAACCAACTTCACGCCTTACGACTTCACCGTGAAATGGCCCAAGAAAGAGACTACTGGCATAGAGACCATCGCCAACACGACGAACACCGACAACGCCGTATACGACCTAAGCGGACGTCGCGTGGCAGACACAATCGACAATGCACGCCGCCTGCCGCAGGGCATATACATCGTGAGCGGAAAGAAGATAATGATAAAATAACGTACGCACGTACATATACTAACTAACACATAAACCAAACAAAGAGAAGAAAAAACAGAGTTCAAAACCTTTTTATTAACCATTTCTAAACAAAACTACTATGAAAAGTATTTTTACTTTTAAGCACAAGACCATTACGGCTCTCTTTGCTATGGCATTGCTGATGCTGGGTCAAAGTGCAATGGCACAGTCGGACGACTTCTTCCTGACTGCCATCGGCGGAACCAAGATGGGTGGCGACGAAGGTGAAGAGAAGCTGGTCGACCAGCTGGGTTCAACAAAGTGGGGACAGTACCTGCGCGATGGTGACATGATTGTCATCATGAAAGGTAGCGAGTCCATCGTCCCCAAACACTACTTCGTGGTTACAGCTGCCGACACAGGCTTGCACCCCGAACGTAACTGGCGTTCATGGTACATCTATGCTGCCAACTTTGCAAGCGACGAGGAAGCTGTAAATGCTGACGATAGCGCATGGACACTCATCGACGACAAACAAGGTGTGGGCGACATGCAGATTCCTGGCATGAGCGGTTATACTGTCGAGTTCGACGTATCGGAGAACGTAACCACCTCCTACAAGTACTTCAAGCTGGTGATTAATGAGATTCAGTCGTTCGACCAGGACACCTACATGCAGATGGGCGAGTTCGGTTTCGGTGATCCCATCGAGATCTATTCGTTTACTCCCGTCAGATCAAACGCTGCTACTAACGTGACCGACGGTGACGAAGGTCCCTGGCGTCTGGTGGACGGTTTCACCGGCAAGTGGGGTTACAACAGCGAGGCAGACAGATGGCTCATCTTCCGTTCCTCGATTGCATTCGTACCCTACTTCTACACCCTGACAACCGCCAACGACACGGGCAACTATAACACCCGTAACTGGCGTTCGTGGGAAATCTACGGTGCAAACTTTGATACCGATGACGATGCAACAGCAGAGTCACCTGCATGGACCCTCATCGACCAGAAAGAGGATATCGGTTCGGACGTACTGCCCAACGCAAACTTTGTTGAAGTTTACTTCACACTCTCCGAGACTGTAACCCAAAGCTACAACTACTTCAAGGTGAATATCAGCACACCTGGTAGCGAAGGTTTCACCCAGATGTCCGAGTTGCTCATCGGTGCACAGTCTGTCTTCAACACCAAGAAGAACAATCTGGTGAAGGAGTACAGCGCATTTAATCTGAACGTAAGAGCATACAAGGCCTACAAGGATGCTTATCAGGATGCCCTCGATAAGCTGATTGCAACGGACCAGGCTTCTGAGATTGCAGCCGCTGTGAAGGTTATGGACGAAGCTAAGGCACAGGTTACCAAATCTGTTTCTGGCTACAACACGCTGGAGAGCACACTGGGAAGCTTCCAGTCGAGCTATGGCAAGCTGAGCGCCGCAGGACAGAAGTTCTATGACGACTATGTGGGCACCAACGCTGGTCCCAGCGCCACATATCCCAACGGTACATATCAGTACATCGTAGAGAACTGCCCGCTGGACGACGCTGGCATCACAGAAGAGTGCCAGTTCCTGAGCGACAAGCTTCTGGAGTATTCCGAAGACCTGGCTGGTGACGCCATCGTTGACGTAACTTACGAGGCTCTCGACGGTACCCCTGGCTTCAACACTAACGAAGGCTACGCTTCACTGGTGGACGGTGATACTGGCACCAAGTGGTGTGCAAACAACGGTGACCATATTGCCCAGACCGACTACACAACCTGGTACATTGTCTTCAAGGCAAGCGAGCCCATTGCTCCGACATACTATCGTCTCGTAACTGGTAATGACACTGAAAGCAGCTCTGGACGTAACTGGCTTAACTACCGAATCTTTGCAGGTAGCTTCGCAAGCGACGATGACGCAACTGTTACCGCCGACGGATGGAAGCTGATTGATGACAAGAAGGACGTTGGCACCGACCAGATTCCTGCAGCCAACACAACAGCATGCTATCTGTATCTGTCGCAGCCCGCTGAAGAGAAGTACGATTACTTCATGATTATTATCGACAACGAAGTAAGCGGTGGTCTCCAGCAGATGGCCGAGTTTACCTTCTACAACACCGGTAACATCATCGTAGAGCGCGAGGAAAGTGCAGAGAAGTATGCACTTGACATCGACACAATGTATGTTCAGCCTGCACTCGTTGACACCTATAAGGATGCACTGAAGCAGATGCAGAAGGTATCGAGCATCAACGACCTCTCGAAAGCTTCCAACGCACTCGAGAGTGCATACAACAACCTCCTCAGCTGTAACGAGGCATACAAAGCATACATCGAGACCATCGAGAGCATCATCGCCAACTCACTGGGCGACGTTGCAGAAGCTGAGCCCGAAATGGTTGACTACTTCTCTGACGCAGAGATTGCTCCCAACGAGCTGTATGTAAACGGTAACTATACCTACATCGTAAAGCACTGCCCGCTCAACACATCCGACATCACCAAGGAGAAGGATTACTGGGACGGCTTCGTAGAGTCACTGCTCAGCGGTAAAGCTATCGTTATTGACGGTAACACTGCATTCGGTTCCAACGAGAACCACCCGAAACTCGTCGACGACGACGAAACGACCAAGTGGGCTGGCACAATGCCCTCTGACGGTGCATTCCTTATCTTCAAGTTCCTCACACCGCAGCAGCCCGCCCTCTACTCGCTGCTCACCGGTGGCGACACTGGAACCTATCCTGGCCGTAACTGGGATGACTGGAAGATTTACGGTGGTAACTTCAACAGCAACGCAGAGGCAACTCGCGACGCTGAAGGCTGGGTACTCCTCGATGACCGTACCGGCATGAGCGACGTTCGTCTGCCCGCACAGAGCAGCGTACTGGGATACTTCGGCTTCAACCAGGGTATCACAGAGGAATACAAGTACTTCCGCGTAGAGATTAGCAAGGCCGCAAGCGGTAGCGCAATCCAGATGACCGAAATGAGATTCCTCGACGAAGATGCATTCCTTGAACTCCGCGAAGAATATGTAGGCATGGCTGTTGACTTCGATACCTACGTGACCGCAGAGCAGGATCTGCTTGACGAGTATGACCTGACCGCTGTTGAAAGCATCCAGAGTGCCGAAGACTTCGAGACACTCTATGAGAACTATCAGGCAGCTCTCAACCTGCAGAAGAAGATTACCAACAGCGTCAACACCTATCAGGCATATCAGAACGCTGTTGAGGATATCAAGACCTATCTGGATGAGAACGAGCTGGATGCAAGCGAAGATCTCGAAATTCTGGAAGTCTACCTGAACGAAGACGAGGACGAGTCTGAGACTTATCCCAACGGTACTTTCACACACATCTATGACATCCACGAGCTGAACGACAGCACCATCCTGGCTGAAATCGACTTCGTGAGAGCTCTGCAGAACAAGGCTGTGGCCGCTGGTTATGTAGCCGGCACCGACGTAACCTCTCTGCTCGTGAATCCGTCGTTCGGCAAGGCAAGCTATGCTGAAGGCACCACTACCTACTGCAGCTTCGAAGGCTGGGAAGGAACCGCCTACACCTACGGCGCTAGCCCCGACGGCACAATGCCCGCAGCCGAGAACGTATTCCAGAGATGTGACATCAACCAGACACTCACCGGTCTGAAGAACGGTATCTACGAACTGCGCATAAATGCCGGTTATCGTCCCTGCGGCGACATCCTGAGCACGAACTACGCAGCACGCATCTATGCTAACGAGAACTGGAACTACGTACAGGGCGTTATCGAAGACATGGTAAGTGTTGAAGACGCTATTGACGGTGTTAACTGCCACCTGACTGGCACAGCTGACCAGCCCATCGTCACTATCGATGGTGACACCATTGGTTATGTAATCTGGGGTGTAACTGGCTCGGCTATCGCATTCAAGGCTGGCCGCTACCAGAACTCTACCATCGTGAATGTAACCGACGGCACACTGAAGATTGGTATTCAGGATCCCGGTACATCTAAGACTGACAACGAATGGCTGGGCTTCGGCAACACGACCCTGATCTACCGTGGCGAACTGGGCAGCGACGAGAGCGTAGAAGGTCTCGACAATGTTCTGGAAAGCTATGTAGCACGTGCTAATACCCTCATCGAATGGGAAGCTGTTTGGGACGAGAACTACACCGCAACTCCGAACTATGCACAGGCTGACCGCAACGCTCTTCAGTCGGCAATCGACGCTGTTGAGACTGCAAGTTCAGCAAGCCAGAAGTATGAGTTGGTTGAGAAGTTCATCGAAATCTTCGACCGTATCTACGAAACCAAGAAGGCTTACATTACCCTCTTCGAGGCTCAGGTGACAGTTTCCGAGAAGTACACTGCTCCTCACAGCGACACTGACGATCCCACGAAGATGCATAACCACTACGGTCTGCTGACTCCCGACGAGCAAGATCAGTTCAACGAGGATATGTATGCTATCGAGGACTACGTTATCGACGGTACCGTATCCGCTGAAGAAGCTCTGAAGATCAAGGCCGACCTGTATGACAAGTATCCCGCATACCTGGAGTACAACGAGGTTACCCGTGCACAGAGTCCGCGCGTGGCTACCACCGAGACCGAAGCCTTCGGTTATGACATGGTAATCAATGGCGCACTGCCCTTCGTCATCCTGGACGGCATCTACGAAGAGTTCGCAGCCGACAAGACCATCCTCACATTCGAGTACAAGTCGGATGCCGACCTGACGAACGGTACATTCTACTTCGACCTGAGCAACGCTTCGCGTGCACTCAGCTACGATGTACTTCCCGCAAGCAGCGAGTGGAAGAAGCTTTACTTCGACATCTCCGGTCCTCGCACCGACTGGGGTTGGGGTAAGACGTCGAGCATCCTGCGCTGGGCAATGACCAACGGCACAACTGGCAACCTGCAGATGCGCAAGATGACAGTTATCACCGAGGCACAGATGGAAGCCGAAGGTGGAAGCATCACCACTGGCATCGAGACTGTCGGCTGCTGCTAAGCGCTCCGGCATCTACACCATCACAGGTGTACGTGTTGAGAAGGCTAACCGCGGTCTCTACATCATCGACGGCAAGAAGGTACTCGTAAAGTAAGAAAATGACGTTCCGCACCGACTGAACAAGTCGGTCTGACACCGAAAAGTTCCTGGGTAGACAATGAGAGCCTACCCAGGAACTTACCCATAAAATTACATAAGAAAGCTCCCACATAGAAAAGAACATTATGAGGAAACTATTTTTTATAGGTCTTGCGTCCCTGCTGACACTTGCCAGCTGCAAGGAGGACGTAGATACCTCAGCACGCTATGTATTCACAGAAAGTACAATCGTATCCTATCTGGAGAACCATCAGGACACTTACTCCGAATACATAGAGCTGACGAAGAAAGTTCCGATGAGCCGGGTTAGCGCCACAACTGTCTACCAGCTGCTCGCGGCACGTGGAAACTACACGTGTTTCGTTCCGACAAACGATGCCATTCACGAATATCTGGAAAGCCTCGTGGAAAGCGGACTCATCGAAGAGCCCACTTGGGATGCCTTTAAGGCTTTCCCCGACAGCTCGAAGCTGGACTCCATTCGCACCGTCATCGTAAAGAACAGTATTATCGACGGAAAAGACGAAGTAACACAGCGTTACGAACTCGCACTATTCCCCACGACATCTAACGGAGAGTTTCCTCTGGCTAACCTTAACGACAACAAACTGTCCGTTTACTGGCCCGAGAACACTGTAGATGAGTATTACATCAACGGAGACTGCGAAATCGACCAGAAGAACCGCGACATACGAACGCTCAACGGTATCATATTCCAGTTGCACAAAGTTATCGCGCCCGACGAAATAACAGCCAAGCGTTACTTCCAGGACATTCTGGAGAAACAGACCGAAGGTATACTCACCTTTGCACGTGCCATACAGGCCTGCGGACTCATGGACACACTCAATGCCGTGCGTGACGAAGTCTACGAAGACCTTTACCAGCGTGGACTCATTCACGACTTCGAGGACTTCATGACAAAAGGATTCACTGACCAGAAAGCCACACAAACCGATGACGCATGCATGCCCGAGCACCGCAAGTACGGCTTCACAATCTTCCCCGAAACGGACGAATTCTGGAAAGAGCAGGGCTTAGACCCCAAAGACCCCGACCTGCTGAAGAAACTCACACAGTGGATTGTTGACAACAAACAATACTCCACAATCGAGAACCTGAAAGCCGACGAGAACTACACCTCCGAGGACAACATGCTCTATCAGTGGGTTACCTACCACATCCTCCCCTTCCGCGTAGCAGCCAACAAGCTCGTCTACCACGAAAACGAAAGAGGATATTCGCGCAGCAATCCCTACAAATACACCATACCCGTCTACGAGTACTATGCCACCATGGGCAAGCGCCGACTCATCAAGCTCTACGAGTCGAGCCTCAGTGATGGCGTGCGTATCAACCGCTTCCCCAAGCTCAATGACGGACGTTTTGACAACGGATACGAAAGCAGTTGTGATCCGGACAAGGAAGGCCCGCTCGTAATGCGCGACCACGAACTCGCAGTGGTCAACGACGTGGTCAACGCAGCCATATACCCCATCGACCGTCCACTCGCCTACAACGACGAGGTACGCGACAATCTGGGTAAAGACCGCATCCGCTTCGACGGTATGTCCCTCCTCCCCGAGGCCATGACAAACGAAGTGCGACGCAAAGACTCCACCGAGCCGCGCTTCCAGTTCGCTTACATCAACCCCAACAGCACCTACCAGTACTTCAAGAACTTCAGCATCAACGACGATGCCACGTTCATCTACTTCAACGGATATCTCTACGGATGGATTCTCTACCGCAACGACGAGATGAAGGCACTCGGTAACTACGACCTCATGTTCACACTGCCACCCGTGCCCAAACGCGGAACATACGAACTCCGATACAAGGTGCTCGCCACCGGTGCGCGAGGCATCATGCAGGTTTACTTCGGTGACGACCCCAACAACCTCCCCATCACAGGTATCCCCATCGACATCCGAAAGGAACTCGACCAGTGGGAATCGGGTTACGAAGCTGACACGGGCGACCCCGACTACGACGCTGAAGTGGACAAGCGCATGCGTAACAACAAGGTAATGAAAGGTATCAACGGAATACAGGGCGACGGTCACCTGAGCGAACGTGAAGACAAGCGAATACAGCGCCGAATCATCACACGCCAGACACTCGACCCGGACAAGACATACTACATACGTATGAAGTCTATCCTCGACTCCAAGAGCAACGAATTCTTCATGGACTACATGGAATTCTGTCCCAAGGAGGTTTACGACAACCCCGAGACACCGGAGAATACCTGGTAATCGAACAGACCCATACATACGGAAAAACAAAAATCGGGCAGAGAAGCAACACGCTTCCCTGCCCGATTACTTTATACCCGGATCGGTCATAATGAGAGAAGGCCTCTGATGCATGTGGGCTATCACTTATGTAGTAGTGATGACCGACTCGGGTTTAAGGCGCGAGAAAGCCCATTCTGCACGAAACAGAGGGTAAACCGACCTCATAGTGAAACGCACCGTGGTGCGCAAGGCAACGCAACGTGGTGCGAGGGGCGTCGCAGCACGCTGCGACAGGCGGCGATGTGCGGTACAGCCTTCTGCTAGGAGGTGAGAGGCTCCGCTCACCTTACCTGCGGGCACAAAAAAGAGAGGCAGGGTTCATCTCGCGAATCCTGTCTCTCTCTTGTAAAGGTGGCGGCGACCTACTCTCCCGCGGGTGTGCAGTACCATCGGCGCGGACGGGCTTAACTTCTCTGTTCGGAATGG